>NYZH01000072.1 GCA_002687075.1 Methanobacteriota archaeon | reverse complement strand
TGTGTAAACTTGGTTTACTGGGTCTTGCTCGTTTGCCATATCTCTAATGAAAGAGTTAATGGTATCGTTAGCAAGCTTACCTAGTGGCTTACTGTAACTTGTGAATCCTTCGTCTCTAGAGTTGTATCTCTGTCCTGCAGCGTCAGCGTATAGGTAAACATCGCCGTTATCACAGTCTGGATCAACATTAGTTCTGGCATCACAAATTACTGGTGCGTCGTTAACATTCAATACCTCGTACAAGATGGTCTTGGATGCTGTTTGTCCATGGCTATCAACTACCTCAAAGGTCATTTCGAAGGTTCCGAATTGATCGGTGATTGGAGTAATGTCGAAGGTTCCAGTAGCGCCAGTTAGGTCACTGAAGTCAGATAGTATGTTTGCGAATGCATCCATATTGTCTTCGGTAACATCCCAAAGCATTGTTGCTTCGTCATCTTGCTCGTCATCAACAAATGTTGCTAGGTCAAGTGTTACAGCTCCTGAATCTTCCAGTACTCTGAAATCATCTAGGGTACTGGTAATTTCAGGACATGCACGTAGTATGTCGAAGGTTAGAGATTGACTTGCTTCCATAGTAACACCAGTAGCCGTAGCCCAATCGTAGTCACAAGTATGTCTTGCTTCTGCTGCTGTCTTAACCATTACAGTATAGGTGTGAGGTGCTGTTGGCACATTAGTAAACTCAAATGCTCTGTGGAGCAAGACCTCGTTAGTAATTGTACCATCAGCCAAATCAAGTTTGTTAACCTCAAGGTTGTATGCCTCACTCAGAGTTTCAGCACCAGAGCCAACAATAGACTGTGATGGGCTTACTGCAGATACGGTATCAGTTCCAATGTCTTGTACTGTAGCAACAATGTTCATGCTTTCTACGGAGTTTCCACCTAGTGAACTCAGTGGCACTGAAACTTCAATGAATGCTGCCTCAGCCGAAACAGCGTTTGCTGTTGGATTTAGTACCCATGCTGGATCGTTGTAATAGTATACATCAGCACCGCTAGAGTCAACAACTACCACAAAGTCTGCTGCGTATGGCAATGTGTGGACACCATTGAAACCTGTTGTGGTTCCTGCCATATCATTACTGTCGACGTAAATGTAGACATCATTTGTTGCAGTGGAAATACTGTCAAATCCAAACATCACATTGCCTGAATCTGTTGTCAGATACATTGGCCCGCCAACACTACCTGGCATTGCATATCCTGATGGGTTTAGAGCATTACCGCCAACCCAATCGCTTGAGTCACCGTCGATTATCATTGCACCTTCAAACACAGGTGAACTGTATGCGGTGTAGTCTCCATCAGAGATAATTGACAATCCAACAGCATCTGTTGGCTCTGAACCCAAGTGGTTGGCATCAATGGTCAACCAGTTAGATTCTTCAATTACAGATGTTCCGTCTACTAGGACCTTGTTTTCATCAAGTGGCCAGTCTACAATAGTCAATCTGGTATCAGACCTTACGTCAACCATGGTTGTAGAAGCAGCGGAAGCCACTCCTGCACCACCGGATGAAGCTGGGTCAGTTAGGGATTGCACTGTTCCTGTAACAGCGTCTGCAATTAGGATGGTATCTGCGTCTACTTCTCCTTGGTCCCAGAATATCTCTGAGTTAGAGATCTCAACACCAACATTGCCAGTTGCATCCATAGGATAGAACCAAGCATATGGGCTGTCTTCAACCTTCATACCGATTCCGTTGGTTCCACCGTCAACTGTAGCAGATATTACTGAAACTTCGATATCTTCTGTATGTACTCCAATACCATTGTCTCCAGCAGTAATCACGGCATCACCAGTCAAAGTTAACAGACCTGCACCGGTCTTATGGATTGCAGTTTCATAACCAGAGATTGTTGTACCATCTAGGGTAATATCAAAGCCAAAGGTGTTGTCGTCATCAAATCCTACAGAACCTGATTGGTCTGAACCAGTGATAACTGAGTTGACATCGTTCCAGATACAGCCGTCATTTAGGACAGCGTTTTGGCCAATGTCAATAGTGTTATCATTCGTCGTGATTGAATAGTCTGCAACATCACAGTTAGTCAAGTATAGACCGATTGCATTTGGATTGTTGTTAGTGCTGTCAAAGTTGATATCATTGTTAGCAATTGTTGGACCATCCCATGAGTTGTCAGGTGCCTGAACTTCTTGTATTTGCAGAGCAACTTCACCAGCGTACGAACCGCCACGGTGCATAGCAAATCTCATCTCATAACCAGGATCCAGAACAACTTCGATAGGTGCAGATTTAGTTCCTGATGTGAATCCTATCCACGGGTATGCCGAGGATGAAGCTCCACCGATTCCACCGACTGTGGTACCTTGAGGGCCACCAGTGTTTCCAGAAACTGGTGGATATCCTGTAGTAGATGTAGTCCAAGAACCAACAGGAGCAACTTGGAAGCGCATGTAGTTACCATTCCAACCGTCTCCCCACTGGTCGATACCAGTTAGTTCGTAAGCGATTGGGTCAGCACCGTTATTTTGCATCAATATTCCATCCATTGTGTTAGAATAACCGACTGGTAGACCTGATGAAGGGCTGTAAGCATATCCAACATATGGACCTCTGTAACCAGGCTCAACCGATAGAAGACCTGCAACACCAGGATCCCAGAATTGCTTAGGGTTGGTGTTAGTACCACCAGCTGCAGACCATGCTCCGACAGTTGACTTGATAACCTCAAATCCACCGCCGTTAGCACCATCTCCCCAAGAATCTTCTAGATTGAAGAAATAGGTTCCAGGAACGCTAAAGATTAGCGGGCTTGGGCTACCATCTGTGTCAGATGTGTCACCTTCGGAACCTGGGTTCCAAGAACCTAAGTTGCCGTTTGGATCTTTGTAATTTACTGTCAACTCACTGATGTAGCTGCCTCCTTCATGTAGGCGGATAATCATCTCGTCACCAGATGCTAGCACATAGGTTACATCCGGTGATGTACATGCGACTGAACCTCCAGTACCGAGACCGTTACCATAGCCACCGCAAGAGGTAGTCCATGAGATATAGTGGACACCGTCATCTGGTTGTGGCGAGTTGACACCAGCAACAATAGTTTCCACTACTTCAGTAGGTTTCTCAAGAGAGTCTGCATATATTGCGTATGAACCTGGGTTGTTGATTGTATTACCGGAAGCATCAAAATCACCGTCAGCGGATCTGATTGCAATGTTTGCTTGGTTGTTGAATACGTTGTTGTCAATAGTAACAAACTCGGTTGAATCTGTGTATACACCCCAATTTCCACCGTTGAATGTGTTACCTGCAATGGTCGGCATAACTGATGTATCATCAGTATATCTAACATGGATACATGTGTTACAAGTCATCACATTGTTGGTAATTTGGGTCAAATCAGCGTCGGAGTCTGGCCATGCCAAAACGTTGTATCCGGATGCACCAACGAAGGTATTGCCATCAATAACGACATTGTCTGAACCAATTTGTTCATGCGCCACTGATGACGTTCCAGCTGAGTTCCATTCGGAGTCAAAGAAAGCGACACCAATGGTACAGTCACTGAATGTGTTGCCTGAAATCGATGCAGATGACACACCACTTAGTCTTACACAGTAATCCATATCTGAGTATAGCGTTGGGTAGAAGAAATATCCTCTGTAGTGGTTGATGAAACTGTTTTCAATGTCCACAGTACTAGGCAGATATGTGTTGTATGAACCAGTTATTGATGAGAATGTTCTGTCACCTGTACCAGTAGCAAAACCAGCAATGTTGTTTAGTGTCACACCATCAAAGTCAAGGTTAAGAGCACCTTCAGTACTACCTTGCAAACCACCTATGATTAATCCTACAACATCACCGTTCACAGTTTCTGGATAGAGACCGTTAACTTCACCATTGTTCATGGTGATTGTGGTTCCATATGGCACATCTGTCTTCCATTCAGTGATGCCTGCACCATATTCAGTTGTGTATCCGGTATCAAAGACTACAGCGTTGTCAAAGATGTATTCTACACCATCTTTCAACATTAGACTTCCAGTATCGATCATTATTGCTTTACCAGTAAGGTCAAGTGTTGATGTTCCATCTTGGAATCCTTCTGAATCCCCATATTCAACCATGCCATTTAGGTATGTTCTGCTCGACGATGCGGAAAGTGTTCCGGCACAAGGCGCTACAACGACATAGTCTGAATTTGTTCCACAAATTCTAACATCGATTTGATCCACTAGCGCATAGGTACCGTAGTTTACGGAAACTAAGTCACTAACTGCATCGGTTAATGTCGGTGCTGCTTGGATGTATCTGAAATCACCACTGTTTGTGTTTTCATCAGTCCATGAGTATGAAACCATACCAACTGTTGATAGTGTGTAAGTATTAAACAATCCAGTAAAGTCAGTCTTTCCTGATGCATCGTAGTCGTAAACTGAGAAGGAAAGTCCGCTTGTAATACCGCTAGCATCTGTAGAACCAGATGAAGAGGTCGCTGCATCTCTGCTTGACATAACAACATTTGTTGATGAAAGAGGGTTACCTAGGTCATCTGTTATTTCAGCTGTATAACTTCGATCTCTGTCGAATTTACCTGTAGAAGCAGAATCAAAGACAATCAATGTCTCATCAATTACTCCATCAAGGAAGGATATAGAGTTGCCATCAGTCACTTCCAAATCAGTTGTTGTTGAGGTAATGTCTACATCTATCATAGTTAAGGAACCTGTTCCGTCAGCCTTGACACCGACACCGTTTTGGTTGATTGTTAGTGTGTTAAAGTTGTGATTAGCCTCACTTTGCGCTCCAACTCTCAGTCCAACTGCATTGTTAGAAATTACAGTGTCCGTGACTGATGTATCAACATCATTGGTTAGGTAAATTGCGGTACCAAGTCCGTTGAAATCGGAGTTCTTGATTTCCTGAATACCACCGCTAGTTGATTCTGTGTAGAAACCATAGTTGCTATTTGCTCCAAGCCCTGCGTCATCAACATCTAGTCCATCGATGTAGATGTTGTTGTTTCCTGCAGTTCTTACTGCAAATGCCACTGGATCTACTATCTCTACGTTGTTGATATTGGTGATAGTATTACCCTTTACGTCAATTCCTACAGTAGCGTCAACAATGTCCGAGTTGGAAATTGTTACACCCTTACCAATTATCTCTTCCGAATACTCACCAAATTGTGATGGATCAGAACCGGCTCTGGCAAGAACCTCAACATTATCTTGGAAGTTGTTTCCATAGAAGTTAGCATAAGTTCCGTGGTATCGATGCCACATGTCGAATTTCAACTCAACCTTTTGGATGCTAGAGTCTGTTAGGTCAAGGGTAGGCCACTCCAACAGCATGTTAGAACCTGCTGTCAAGTAAGATGCGCCTCTTGCCAAACATGCTTCGTAGTTACTACCAGATGGCCTTGTTTCACCAACAGTTGTATCATGGTATGTTCCTGCGTTCGTCAGTGTAGACGCACCTGGGCCCCATCGGCCTGTGAACGGATCATCATATCCCCAAGAGAATAGCGGCCTGCTGGATACACCGATTGGTTCAGGTGTATCACCCACTCCAAGTCTGAAACCAAAAGCATCAGGATAACCGTTAGAAGTCATTCCGTATAATCCTCCGAGAGTAATTAAAGTTGGATAATTGTAGTAATTGTAGTATAGGTTCGTTCCGAATCTCCATGGATTGAGAGTTGTTCCGATTGCGTTACAATCCCAATTTGGCACACCACCTTGTCCTCCAAGGTATGTCGCACCATTGTTTACAACTTCTGGGTCATCGTTACCGTATGGATAATATCCAATATCATCAGATGAATCAACATCGTATACATTTCCTTGATCATCGGTGATTGTAATTATCAGGTTGTCCATAGCTATGTATGGGTAGTTTCCTGATGACCAACCGGACCAGTATGGTCCGCCCATTCCACCGTAGTTTAGCATCATACTTGGTTGCAAGTAATCTTCTTGACCAATCCAACTTGATAGATCTACTGTGTATTCTTCCCATTCGAAACAAGCATACAAGTGGTAAAAGTAACAGTTATCCATACCAGGAATCTCGGTTAGAGGGAACTGGAATGGGTAGTTCTGTGTAATACCTTGCAGAGTTGCACTGGAAAATACCTGTGGTAACTTTGGTCCATCTTCAGCAACAATACCGTTGGTGTTTCCGCTTGACGTAAATGCATCAAGATTGAGTGAACCGCCATTGGAGTCTACTCCAGTTAACATGTTGCTAATGGTCAAACCGTCTCCGTTTAGTTCACCAGCATTAACGAGTTCAACACCGATACCAAGGTTTCCTGCTCCAGCAAGAGTTGCCGAGGATGCTACAGTAATTACACCGCCATCAGAATGTACCATCGGGTAATCTGTCGAACCACTAGCGGATAGGTCAGAAGAGGTTAGATAGGCACCACCAGAGAGGCCAAGAGCCCCACCAGATTGTACTACTAGTTGTCCTGCCTTTGCACCGCTAAGTAGGAAATTCTTCATTGTACCGCCTTGCATGTCAAGAGTACCTCCTGATGCAATTACGATGTCTACTGCGTCGAGGTTACCTTCACCAAAGACCTTTGGCAAATCACCAGTATCTGTATCAGTCGTCATTATCAAAGAACCACCGTTGCTGATAGTCAATGTTGGGTTGTTCACAGAATCTTCTCTGAAGATTAGTTTGGTACCCTTTAGCTCGACTGTACATCCATCTATGTCCATGTCGCCTGCTAGTACTAACTCAGCTTGCTTGAAGACATAATTGGTTGTTCCAGGTGTTTGAGCGGTCACAAATGTGTTATTTCCGGCCATCCAAGCACAGTTCATTCCAGCATCGTCAAGAGTAACTGGAGGTGATGTTAGCCTAATGTCCGCGAATGAACCGATTGTGTATGTGCCAAAGTCTGCAAGTGGAACTGATGTCTGTAGCGTACCGTCAATAAACTCAACTGAGGTTGCAGGAGTTCCGTCGGCAAGAATTGGGTGTGCTTCACCAGCACCGGCTGCACCAGAAGCCCTCACGATGTGAGAGTCGTATACATTGCCATCATTGTCGCCTGTAATGACTGCTACACGAGTAGCTTTACCATTTGCACCGGTCAAATCCTTGTAGATTACCTTTCCAGGTAGAATTTCTGCACCAGTTGAGTCTAGGGTTGATGCTGTGATTGTCACTCCAGATTCAGGGATCTGAGTAGGTGTTGGTGGTGTTGTCGAGGTATCTTGTCCAAGCCTGTATGCTAAAGCATTAGCAAATCCACCGTAGTAGATCTCTGGTATGCTTGCACCAAATCCAGCACCATTCATTCCTGTGTGACAGTCAGCAGTCTTACCGTTTGCGTCTGCACATGCAAATGTGTTTCCATTTCCGTCAACATAATCAACGTCAATTAGGAACAAGTCAGTTGAGAAGTCTGCATAGGCTACAAACGGTCCAGAAGACGTTATGGCACTGCTAGTTACAGTAACATCAACGAAAATACCATTTGTTTGCATCATGTAAATCGCAGAGTTAGTGGTGCTGTGAGCAATGCTTGAATCGATCATTTCAACTGAACTTGAGCCTGCAGCACTGAAACAAAGTGAATCAAGTTGTCCAACAGATGAACCACTTAATGCAACATTTGCATCGCAACCATCAATGATAAACTTGCTACCAACGTTAGCATTGGTAAACTCTACTATATCTGATGGTGAACCGCTTGCTCCAAAGTCAGCAATCTTGAACTCGTTTGTTACGGTTATATCGTTTGCAGTACCTGGGAAGGTCCTGTACATTGCCATGTCTGCAACAGTAACGCCATCAAATACTGAATCAGTACCTACACTACCAGGAGTGCTTGTTACTGCGCCACAATATGGGTCAATATCGAAACGATGATTATTATGGAAGCCTGTTCCCAAATCAACATTTGTCAAAGCAACCTTGCTTGCAGCACAAATCCAGCCTTGCGCATAGTTCTGTGCATCAAAGTTTGTGATAACAACCTCAGAGTTTGCACCATGGCTTAGCCCGATGCTTACACCTGTGGTGTCGTACATTGGGTCATTTACGCCATTGTCAGTCCAGCGGTAATTATTTGCTCCATTAGTCATGGTTGCTGTAACATCAGTAATGGTAACCATTTGTAAATCAGTTCTAATCAATGAAACTAGAGCATCTTGGATATCTATGTATTCCATTGTTAGAGAACCGGAGGTACTACCCTGTACTGTTCTTACAGCACCGCCATCAGCGTTGTTATTGGTGTTACATCCATTCATAGTGGATGGATTGCTTGCAGTTCCACTTAGAGATGCTACTGTGTTTTCTGCGAAGTAGAAACAAGAGCCTCTTGCGCTGTTTACAGCGAAGTTAGTCATTGTTAGTACAGTTCCCTGCCCACTACCGTGTGAGAATGCAGATTCAACGTTAGTGAATGTTACATCATTCATTAGGAACTCTCCTATGTCACAATCTTGTGTGGCAGTTCCACATGATGGGCCGCTTGGATCTGCTGGTCTGCTTCCAGCAGTTATAGCTGCGTGGTTTGTGTTGCTGATATCCACCATATCGAATGTGTGTCTGTCATCTGTACCAGTTCCACCACAATCATCAGTAAATGCAATGCCATGCCATAATGCGTTGGAATTGGTACTTCTATCTGCATTGAAGGTAATTCGGTCTGAGCCGCTACCAACTGCAGTGAATTCTGCACATGTTCCGTCAGCTTGTAATCCGCCATCAAAGGAAATTCCCATATTTTCACCAATTACTACTTCTACACCTGGCTCGATTGTTAAATCGGCTGTAATTGATAGGTAGCCACTTGGGTCAGTTGGATTTACTTTGATTGGGCTGTCGATTGCATACCAAGTTGTATCAGTTGTTATGTCTGCTGAAACAGTCTTACCTTGTCCATCAAATGGCAAGGTTCTATACCATACACCTTCACAAGTTCTTGAGCCTGAGGAGTAACAGTAATCCATTGTTTCTCTAGACCACCATGGTGACATCATCATGTCTGGGAATAGAGTTGACGATGTATCTAAATCGTACATTGCACCATTCGAATTCCAACTTGTTTCATGTCTGTATGTGTTGACATCTCCGTCGTCAATGAAATATAGCATACCGCTTCCAATAACGTGAATTCTGTTGTTAGAATCTGAGCCATCGAAACTTTGTCCATAGAAGTCAAAGTCGAAATCGTCAGGAATATCGAAGTTTCCAGCACACCATACGCCATAGTTGGCAAAGTCTGAGTTTGAATCACAGTTGTTATCATTGGAGAAGGTTGTGGACCTTACAGGTATGGTTTGATCTGATGATACAAGTGGCAAGAAATTCATTCCCCTGTCGAAGTATTCGAATGCATAATCGCCACTGTCAGTCAGGGTGAATCTGACGTTATTGGTGTGTGGATTACCAGGTTCGAGGTTACCTGAGAAGGTGGATGTACCACTTCTAGAAGTAGGATCGTTTCTTACCTGTAGAACATTGCTACTATCTTCTCTAATACCAACTAATCCAACTATGTCATCAACATAACAGTTGTCATCATAGTGGTATTCGAATTCGTTGGTAACGTCATACATCACGACTTGCATACTACATGGTTGGGATGCAGAGCTTGAATAAGCGTATTCGTGCCATTCAACAATTAGTGTATTTGTTGGGTTAGCGACGTCGAAACTGTATGTTGAGGTGAGAACTTCATTTGCACCTGGAGGGTATGTATCCTTTGCAGTGACGTAGTATGATACTGTGTCGCCCCTTACTAGGTTGTCAATGTCAGCGGACCAGTCACATGATTCAATTGCACAGGCGTTTCTATCGCCATCCGGTTGCAGAGCCATAGTGTCTGTAGTAACTGTTCCATCATCGGAAGTCACGGTCACATATGCAGTTGGACCAACGCCTGGAACCGGGCTGACATCAAGACCTGTGTCGTATACTCCATTATCCGACAGTGTTACAGTGATGGTTCTTTCGAGGGCGTGAGAATCTCCCATTTCAGCGCCAATTACTGTTGGAGGAATGATATCTGGGTCTGGAGCAACATCGCGAATTTGCCATAGCATACCGTTGCCGTTGTATTGGAAATTAGTTTTACCGGCACCAAGAGCAAATCCTTGCCATTGGCCTCCGGCGCTAGTTAGTGTGGCATCAGGAGTACACCTTGGAGATGTGCTTTCCATGAACATTACATGACCTGCTGTAGTTACGCAAATCATGTTGAATTCGCCAGCACCAGTTCCAAACGGAACGCCACCAAATCCTGAGTTAGCACCAACTGTTTCAGTGATTGAGCTTAGGTCAATCACATAGGACTGTGCATGTCGTGATACTGTGCTTGTACTTCTACCATTGAATGTGTTAGTTTCGTATGGTCCAGAAGAGCCGCCAGAGAAACCTGCTGAGGCAGCTATAGTTTGTAGATCAACTGTTCCTCCGTTAGACCCATCTCCCCAGTAATCATAATGATAGAAGTTATAGGTGCCTGGTTGGATGGTTCCAATTGTGTTACATGGTCCGCTGAAAGTGTCTGAATACACTGTACCCGAGAATCCGGATGAGCTTGAACACTGAGCTCCAATTACAGTTTGGAAACCACCGCTTCTCTTGCTGTTCCTACCCATATCGTATACAGTACCAGTTGCAGTGTCTTCAATTGCAACACCGCCTTCATTACAGTAAGATCCGCAGTTGTAAACAATTCTACCGACATCGCCAGCAGCAACTGTGATCTGGCCAACTAAGTTACCATATGAAGAGACTCCGCTGGAAATCTGTGTGGTAACTGGACTTGGCCCTGTAGGAGTAAATATGTTGGAAGTAAATGTACTCATGGAATTAACATCTGGCATAGACACGTCTAATGGGTTTGCGATGTCCCCGCTGCCAGTTCCAGATATCATCCATTGGTTACTGTTTGAATCGTAGACGAATACAAGGTTACCTGCACCAATAAGTCCAGAAACGCCAAGCGGCCCTCCTGCGTAAGCGTCTAGTTCCAAGTTGTTAGTTGGAGTTCCCGTACATCCAGTCATACCAGGTGAACAATCGTTGGCAGTTCCTTCCCAATTGATGTCCCAGTGACCTGCTTGCTCACCGAATGATGTGAAAGAATCAATGTCGAAGAAACAGTTTCCTTGTCCATCTGTTCCCGGTACGCGTGACTGGGTTGGGAAATTAGCACCACACCGGCTTAAGTCAAATTCAAAGTGGAATTCGCCGCTGCTTGTGTAGTAAGTCATTTGACGGTCCAAATCTGAAGCATATGTATTGCTTGACACACTGGTGTGAGGTTCTGCACTTCTAATGTGATCCATGTAAGTGACAATCTTCATGTCAGTTCCGTCTGTTGGTGCAGAATAGACATCAGCAATTGTGAATGATAAATCAGCAGCACCTGCGGCTGGGAATCGACCTGGGTTCGGTGTTTGTGGTGGAATCTTTGAGTTGTCGTTGGCAGCTGCGTCACTGTAAGTCCAGTAGTAATCTACAGTAGTTCCTGCAGATAGGTCTGATGTCGTTGCTGAAAATCCACAAACTTGGTTCTTGGAATTACAAGTACCAGTAGAGGTTGCTGATGCGACTGTGTAAGAGTTTCCTCCATCAGTACTGTAGTGCAACTTAGGGCCGTTTGCAGTAGTTGTATCAATTGGATTATTGGTATCCATCAAAGACAAGAACAGTGTTCTTTCACCATCTACATAGGAAGTGACGCCATCATAGTGGGCATCATACTCAACGGATGGAGGTGTAGCGTCTGGGGTGGTGTCCTCAAGTTCTACAACCAAGTAAAAATCTTGGAAGTAGGCTCCGCCGTCCATGTATAAACTGCCACTCCAAGAAGGATTATTTGCGGCAGAAGGCCAACCTAGTGTAAATTCTAGATATCCTGTGTTCTGGTAAGCATCGACAAACATTGCCATAGCACCAGTGTTACAGTCAACAACCGATGAACACAATGGAACCGCCCTATCAGTGGCCGAATAAGAATTCAACTGGAAGGTAGCAATCTGTTCGCTGCTAACTAGCGAAACAAGTCTGGATCCTGATGGGGTATTTTGTATTGTTCCAGTGGTGGAACCTGCTGAAGCGAAAACTACTGCACCGCCTGAGCCTGTTCCTGAGCCATCACCAAAAGTATCCCAAACCAATATTTCGTAAGAACCAGGGATTTGGAATAAAACGCTAGGATTCGCATTGTAAGAGAAGTATTGAGTATTAGGAGCACAATCTGTTCCAGAACATATGTCCCACTTGTCGGTCCAACCGGAAGTTCCTGCTACTCTGTAGTAAATCTCAGTTTCTTCTGCATCGCCAACAGCCGAACCAGTGGTGAATTCGAAATATGCTTCATCACCACTAACAACGCTGAATGAGACGTCAGCTGGCTCGGAGCCTGTTGGAGCCGCTCCGCCAACGCCTGCTGCTGCGGCAGGGATGGATGGCGGAATAACCACAGGAGTAATTGTCATGTAGTTCTCTTGTGCGTAACAGCTGTTACTTGATCCAGGACAGTGGTATGCAAGCCTGAGTTCATCACCGTTATTGACTGTTATTGTACCTGATTTACCATTACCGATGTAACCGGTTTCGGTTTTGCTGGTAGTCCAAGCGCCTGTCGAGCCGACAGCTCTTGTTTCAAAGTGGATTTCAGCACTGCCATCTAGATAGTCTCCAGCAGTGTCGAAAATTGTGTAGCTGTAGTCTCCGGATGTGAAAATACCACCGGATTCTTCTGGCCCTGAGGCAGAACCGGAGTTGCCTACGCCAACCCAATCATATGTGTAACCAGAACAACCAGTCATATCAGAGGTTAGGTCGTAGATGTATCCATTAGCAGCACAGTCTGTGTGCCATCTAAAGTTAGCGTTGTAAGTGTAGTCTTTGAAGGTGTAAGTTGTAGCACCACCGGTTGGTGGCGGTGGTGGAGTATAAGCTTGTAGTGCTGTTCCAGTACATCCGGTCGGGTTAGCGAAACTGTTCAAGTTAGATTCGCTTCCGTCTGGTAGGCTTCCACCACAATCTTCCATAATTTGAATGGAGGTGAATTCTCCTCCGGATTGTGTCCAGATTCTGTTAATCCATGTAACGTAAGCCGTTACTTGAGATACTGACAAAGCAGTTCCTTGGGTAAAGGCGAAATCGAACCATGGGGCGAATTCATGAAGTGAGCTAGAGTAATCGTGCTCATATCTTCCGTCGCTTCGAGTAAAACAATCAACATCCTCGACCACACAGACATTGTAACTTCCAGGAGTGGTTAGCGTAGTTTCTGTGTTAGAGCCTACAGATGGATCGATAAGTACGGGGAATACTGTGTACTCATCTAGCAACCACTCTGTATTTACAGCTGTAACGATGTTTAGGCTCTGTCCGTCCTCAGCCATTTGAATGAAGTATTGAACATTTGGCTTGACAGTTACTTCAGTGGTTTCATCGACTTTTTGGTTTGATGAAGAGTCTTTTGCCTCAGGCGCATCTATGTAAGCGACAACTGCACCGGAGTCAATATCTCTAATTGTCAGCAGGGAATTGTAAGCGAAAACGCCATCAAGTGCTGTTACTTTGTGGTTACCAGCCCAAAGTTCGGTGTTCTCTGGCAAAATCATTGATTCCATCAATCCAAACATACTTGTTGAAGTGTCATCTTCATTAGCAGCAACAGTGGAATCTTGCAAGTGTAACTTAAGTTCTAGCGAGAGTTCTTCGATAATCATCTCTTGCTTTACCTTATTTGGAGTTACATGGTATACCAGATCCATTCCTTGTGCTAGAGGATACATTATACTGGAACCTCCAACTTCGACATTTTCAGTTGGTGGAGTGAAGTAATTCATGTCAATCTCATTGATGACGTTGACCTGTGCACCTCTGATACCAGGTAACTGGAGTTCAGCCGATTGGCCCTCCATAACGATAACTGGTACTGGGTCCAAACCAGAAATAATCTCAGAGTCTTCTAGCGCCATTGTGAAACCTTCGTAGGCATTGTTACCGAAAGCCACTGGATTGAAGATATCTTGAACATAATAGCCATTATCCCAAGTCTTAATTGAGGTGTCTAGATCAACAAATTGACCTAGATTGTTAGTGTAATGTAGAGGTTTGTTGGAGATTACCACTTGCTGCTTACCATTATCATCAAGGTAAGTCTTGGTATTCTCGGTTCTCATACCCAACATTTCTCTATCTTCGTCAAAGCCAAAATTTTCGGCCTCAAACGAAGTATCTTCCGTTTCAACATCGACTTTG
>NYZH01000071.1 GCA_002687075.1 Methanobacteriota archaeon | reverse complement strand
CGAGAGAACCCACATCGAATCCGAACTTCGTAACGTCAAAAAACAAGCAGGTCGGCTCGAAGAAGAAGTACGTCACCTGCGCGCACCTCCGCTCATTGTCGGAACCTTACAAGATGTCCTCGATCCTGAAAGAGCCATTGTCCGTTCTTCCAACGGAACTGTTTTTCAAGTATCTCTTAACCAACGAATTGAACCAGACCTTCTCAAGCCAGGAACACGTGTCGCACTCAACCAAGATACACTCTCACTTGTCGAGGTTCTCCATGACGCATGGGATCCAATCGTAAGCGGGTCAGAGATGGTCGAAAAACCAGACATAACGTACAACATGGTCGCTGGTTTGGATGATGAAATCCTATCGGTACGAGAAGCAATTGAACTACCGCTGACCAAACCTGAATTGTTCACAAAAGTTGGGATTAAACCTCCAAAGGGTGTTTTGCTTGTTGGACCTCCGGGTTGTGGAAAGACATTGCTTGCCAAAGCGGTTGCTCATCATACAAATGCGACGTTCATACGAATGGTCGGTTCAGAACTTGCACAGAAATACATCGGCGAAGGTGGACGTCTCGTGCGAGAGTTGTTTTCACTGGCAAAGGATAAATCACCATCCATCATCTTCCTTGACGAAATTGACGCTATTGGAGCAAAGCGATTGGATGGCTCAACCAGTGGGGACCGAGAAGTTCAACGAACACTCATGCAACTTCTTGCAGAATTGGATGGTTTTGATGAGTTGGAGCATGTAAAGATCATTGCAGCGACCAATCGTCCTGATATTCTCGATGATGCACTTCTTCGACCTGGCCGATTTGACCGAATCATCGAAATCCCAATTCCAGAAGAGGATTCACGTCATGCAATACTAAGCCTACATTTGTCAAATATGAACACCAAAGGCGTTCGTTTGAAGGCGATTGCACGTGCTACCACTGGGTTTAGCGGGGCAGAGTTGAAGGCAACCTGTGTCGAAGCCGGTATGATCGCCATTCGCTCAGACAGAGATACCGTTCTACACTCTGATGTAATGTAAGCCATTGAACGATTGAATAAGAAAAAGTCTCAATCTGGCAGCATGTCCTCGCCAGAAGGATTGTACGGGTGAATGTTCAAAGTCCGACGTGAGAACCGCATGGCATGTCGAAAGCCATAGTTGAGTGTGTTCCGAATATCTCCGAAGGTCGAGATTTAGACAAAGTCAACCGCATCGTTGATGCCGCACGAATTGAAGGTGTCAAGATTCTTGGTGTTGAACCAGATCCTGATTACAATCGAACTGTCATCACTTTTGCAGGCACCATTAAGGAAGTTGAGAATGCTGCTATATTGCTGATTGAAAAGGCCATTGATGAAATCGATATGAGAACGCATTCTGGAGAACATCCTCGCATGGGATGCGTCGATGTATGTCCCTTTATTCCAATATCAAACGCAACAATGGATGATTGTGTCAAAGTTGCAATACGCGTTGCGAAAAAAATTGCACAATCCAATGTACCTGTGTTTTTGTACGGTTTTGCATCCGCAACGGACGAACGAACCTTACTGTCTACACTGCGGAAGGGTGAGTACGAAGGATTGCCCGCTCGGTTTAACAATTCGTCAGAAATGCATGGTGATGGGACAAGACTTCCTGATTTTGGCTCAAATCAATGGAACGAAACATCCCAAATGAGTGGAGGAATTACAATAGGTGCTCGCGATATTCTTCTTGCTTACAACGTAAACATTGTTGATTCGGATCCATATGTGGCACAGCAAATTGGTTCCATAGTTCGCAGTTCTGGACGACTGATTAAATCCGCTGATGGTGAACGAAAGTTCCGAACCAAAGGTCTACTCCAACATGTGCAAGGAATGGGTGTTCCTCTCGAATCACACAACATGAGTCAAGTTTCAATGAATCTACAAAATTATCGCGTTACGAATCTTCATCATGCATACGACACCATTGAAAGTTTATGCAAGAATATGGGAAGCTCAACCAAAGGAAGTGAATTGGTGGGATTGGTACCTCTCGAAGCTATGATTGCAGCTGGACAATGGTACGGCGGGTATGATCAGTCCGATGAGGAATGCATTCAAACAGCCATCAAACATCTTGGATTGGACTCGATTTCTTCATTTAATCCCAATGAACGTATCATCGAATGGGCCCTCGTGGAGGGAAGCCAATGACATGGGCAGATGTATCCTTGAGGGAATTCCAGGATGCGCTTGCGAGCAGTGCGCCAACACCAGGCGGAGGGTCTGCAGCTGGAGTTGCTCTTGGGCAAGCTGCTGCTTTAGCGGTGATGGTAAGCGACTTAACACTTGGAAACGAACCATTGCGTGAAGGTTGGGCTATCTCAGAGCAAGTGAAAGCGATCGCCATCCCAATGTTGGAGGAAGGTTTGAATCTTGCCACGGAAGACAGCGAAGCCTTCGACAAGGTCGTTGACTCGTTCAAGTTGCCAAAAGATACGGACCAACTCAAATCTGAGCGAAGGGATGCAATACGGTCTGCAACACTGGGCGCTGCAGAGGTCCCTTATCGAACGGCGGTTTCCGCTCTTCATCTTCTCAAATTGCTACCTGAACTTGCAAGCAAAGGAAATCCCAATGCAGCGTCCGACGTAGGTGTGGCGAGTCTTCTTGCATCTGCAGCCCTCAAAGGAGCAATTTTCAACGTTGAGATCAACCTTCAATCACTACCAGAAAATTATGGTATTGAAATGCGAAAGGGCCTTCCAAATCTTATCGAAGATGGCCGGATTTATTCGAGGCAAGCCATGGATGCTGTCCGCGAACGATTATCGAACCAGTGAACCGGTTGAAATCTCGCCATCAATCGTAACAAGTTTGACAACATCGCTTCCATCATCTGCTGCCAACATCATTCCTTCACTTACAACACCACGAAGCGGCCTAGGTTTGAGGTTTGCAACGAATACAACCGATTTGTTCACCAAGTCCTCTGCTGAATAGTACGCCTTGATACCGGCGCAGATTGTACGGCCACTTTCACTTCCATCGTCCAAGTGAACAACGTACAACCTGTCTGCATTTGGATGGTCTTCAACGGAAAGGATTTTTCCGACTCTTAATTCTACTTTCATGAAGGTATCAAAATCAAGATACTCAATACCTTCTGGTGTTTCTTTTTCCATATTCTTTTTCTCCTTTTTGCCACCCTTGACTGCGTGAGTGATGTCCTGTGAATCTGTATCTTCTTCAACGAGTGATTGTTCTTCGCGAACGATTTCTTCCACATCCAATCGCTTGAAGAGTGGCTCATACTCTTGAGATGGTGTTTGGATGGACACGGCCCAATCGATAGCATCATTCCAGTGCATATCTTCAAGCCTATTCTCGCCACCCAACATGTTCCATAATTTGTGGGCACTAAATGGCAAAAACGGTTGCGTTACGATCGCGAGGTAACGGCAAATTCTCCAACCCATGGCCAACGATGAGAGTGCTTCTACTCGCCCGTCAGCATTGACATCGGATTTCAGATGTTTCCATGGCATGGATGACTGTAGCAGCTGGTTTCCGTGTTGAGCCGCAGTCATCGCTGTTCGCAATGCTTCTTTGTATCGGTGACGTTGAAGAGAATCGGTCATTGAACGGTGAAGATCTTCAAGTGTTGTACAGAGATCTTCGTAATACGTGAGATTGTTGAAAATGGGGAGAGTCTCTCCACCTGGCGTCTCAGGCAATCGTGCAGAGAGTGATAGAACGCGATTGGCAAAATTGCCGTAAGTGGCAATAAGTTCGTTGTTGATTCGATCTACGAATTCATTCCAGGTAAAGTCAGTATCATGCGATTCCGGCATATTGATGCTGAGATAGTATCGCAACGTATCCGGATCAAATCGCTCCAAGAAGGAAGGGAGCCAAATTGCGTGTTTTCTTGATTTTGAAAACTGACCACCAGCCAGCATGAGATATTCCATCGCAGGAACATTGTCCTCCAAACGAAGGTCACCAGAGTTAGGTAGCTCAATTGGTTCCTCTGCAGTTTTGCCTTTCCTGGCATGATTAAGGCCCATGAGGATGGCAGGCCAGATTACAGTATGGAATGGAACGTTGTCCTTACCAAGGAAGTAATAATGACGTTGTTCGGATTCCTCATTCTCAAGCCACCATTGCTCCCAATTGGAACCGTCACCGTGAATTTCAGACCAAATCTGCGAACATGTGAGGTAACCTTGAACTGCCTCGAACCAGACATAGATGCATTTTCCATCCCAATCCGATCCTTCGAGTGGGACGTTGATTCCCCATTCGAGATCCCGAGTGACAGCTCTTGGCCGCAACCCCATGTCGAGCCATTGCTTTGTCATTGCACGTACGTTCGGCTTCCAAACACCGTGATTGTTCTCAGCATGTTGTTCAAGCGCTTTTTGGAACAAATCAAGTCGATAGAATAGGTGATCAGTATCACGAATTTCAACCTTCAATCCAGGATTCATTTTTGACACAGGATTCTTGAGTTCTGACGACTCATACGTTGCTCCACAAGCGTCGCACTGGTCTCCACGTGCACCATCTGCACCACATGACGGACAGGTCCCCTCAATGTATCGATCCGGGAGGAAACGTCCACCACCGTCCGGGTGTACTTCGTAGTATTGCTGCATGGTTCTTTTTTCAAAGAAACCAGCATTGTAGAGTAGTCGAAAATTCTCTTGGACTTTTTCTTTATGGCTTGAATCACTGGTTCGATTGAACAGAGAACCACCATAATCAATGCCTCTGGAATCAACGTTAGGCATCCATGTACAACCCAAATCGAGGAGCGCTTTTGCATTAATTGCATGATATTCATCGACCACATCTTGTGGAGAAACGCCATTCTGTTCTGCAGCAACTGTAATTGGCGTACCATGTTCATCAGAACCAGATACCATCAGCACTTTGTTGCCACGAGCACGCTCAAATCGAGCATGAATGTCAGGAGGGAGGTAGCAACCAGCAACGTGACCCAGATGCAGTGGCCCATTCGCGTATGGCCATGCAACGCACACAAGAACGTGGTCACCATCGGCCATATCCATTGGTAACAGGCATTGATTTTCAAATCAACCCTTTTGTTCATTCAAAAACAACATTTTCAAGAAGCAGAAGTTCGTGGCAGGGACATCCAACGGACAGGAGTTCACGTTCATCATGAACCTCACATTACTCATTTTTTACACCGTTCTAGCGCTTGGCGTATCGTTTCTTTGCTCAATTCTTGAAGCAGTTGTACTCTCTATTCCAAACACACAGGTTGCTGTGTGGGAGAAGGACGGAAACCGACGCGGACAGTTATGGGCGAAATTGAAGGCAGATGATGCGGTGAAACCGCTTACTGCTATACTTACGCTCAACACAATCGCACACACCATGGGTGCTGCTGGTGTAGGTTCTGAGGTACAAAATCAGTTTGGGAATGAATACCTCACCATTGCATCAGTAATTCTCACCTTAGCTGTTCTCTTCCTATCTGAAATCATCCCAAAGACACTTGGAACCGCTTATTGGCGGCAACTCTCTCTAATTACAGGTCTCATTTTGAATTCAATTACGATTGCATTGTTCTTCATCATCGCACCAATTCAATGGATGAAGAAGATTCTTCCAAGTGCTGATGGACAATTGGTCACGAGAGATGATTTGGTTGCGCTTGCTGATCTTGGCGAAGAGGAAGGCGCATTAATGGAAGATGAAGAAACGGTGATACACAACTTGCTAAGACTTCGCGAAATTCCAATTACTGAAGTCATGACACCTCGGGTTGTCGTGACCGCTTTGCAGCAAGACATGACGATCCGTCAAGTATTGGATGAATATCCAGTCCTTCGATTTTCTCGGATACCAGTCTTCTCAGAATCAATTGATGACATTCAAGGCGTAGTCATTCGCTCTGAACTGTTGCTTGCTGCAAGCAGAGACGAATGGGACCGCGGTGTATTGGAGTTCATGAAACCAGTTGAATTCCTCACGACCAAGCAAAGCGTCGATGTTGCACTAGATGTGTTGCTTGAACGACGCCAACAATTTGCAATAGTTCAAGATGAATTCGGAGGGACGTCAGGTATTTTGACCATGGAAGATGTACTGGAAACACTCCTAGGCGAAGAAATCGTTGACGAGCTTGATGAAGTCGATGATATGCGAGAACTCGCTCGCGAACAAGCAAGTTCAATGGAAGAAGAGTGAATTTTCTTCAAGCCATGTTCGAATCAATTCGTCACGAACGGTGTTTTCTTGTTCGTAGGAGTGCCTGAGTTCTTCGACGATGTGATAGGTAAATTTCGATTGTAAGTTCGTATGAACGTCAATCAAGAGTTGCGCATGTTTGAGGCCAAGTGTTGCATCATGCTTCGCCTGAATGAGCATAGTAGGGCATTGAGGCAAGCCCCATCCTGGAGATCTCAAGAACTCGATTGATGGAACCTGGTACTGAGGTGGATTGAGTCGATTGTAGTATCGTAGCAACCGACGCATCATAGGACGTTGCAATTTCTTTGGAATCCTCAGATAATCGCATGTTTGATTGTTGATGTATTCATAGGAGGTAACTGGTGATTCAAGAATCACGCCTTGAGCATTCTTCGATGTCTCAAGTTCTGCACGTAATACACGCTGAGCGACAAATCCCCCTAAGCTATGCCCGTGGACAATAAACCCATTTTGGAGCCATCCACGTTGATCGAAATGATTCAATACCCTCTCAAGATCATTACATACATGCATTGCAGCCCAATGGGGTACACGTTCGTTTCCTCCATGTGCCCGCATTTCGAACAAGACGCAGTTGTATCCTAGTTCTTGGAACAACGCACTTCTACCCAACATATTCGATGCACGAGAATTCCATCCGTGAATCAATATAGCAAGCGGTTTGTTCGGATACCAATCTTTTCTCAGCCAGCGCACTGGGTAACCATGTACGTCAATTGAGTCCCATTCCCAACCAATAGGGGCTTCAACATCTTCTCGAATGGTTGGCAATCGTAACATGAAGCCAAGACACAGAGCGAACCACATGTCAATCAGTATGATCGGCGCAAGAAACACGATGTAGAGCGAGTTTGATGATACGACCAGCCCTATCGTGATGACTGTCCATGCGAATGCGTGAATGAAAAACGCTGAAAAGCGGTGCGAAGTCATTGGGCTGAAATCCTTCAGTCTTCAGTTGTTTCTTCAGATGATTCGGTTGATTCTTCAGCATCATTATTTTCCAATGCTTTTTCTTCACGGACTTTCGCACGCTCTTCAACACGCTTGGCGTATTTTTCTCCGAACTGACTCATGCTCTCAAGTCGTGCACGGAATCCAGAGGTGGCCTTCTCTTCTGGCACATATCGCACGAGGTACGCTCCAAACATGAGATCAAAGAGACCTTGGTCGAGTTCACTGTTGCGGGAGAATTGCCAATTCACTACCCATAGAATCATCAAAACCGATCCGATTGATGTCATAACAATTGGTGCCGTACCTCCATCAGAGATTCGTCCGGCTTGAATGAACACCATAATGAAACCAATCAGAGAGAGTAGCCCAAGGTTATTCACAAACAAACTGTGTAAGAACAGAGGTTTGGAACCGTCACCACGAATGTATCGAGTCGAAGACGTGTATTGACCTAGGTTTCGCCCAGTGTAAATTGGCAAGAAAATTGCGTTAAAGAAGAGGACGACAATCGCAACGAGGAACAAAATGGTTGTTTCCAAACCACCGCTTGATCCACCAGTGAGTGCTGACATAACAAGACCAGCGATTAAGACTGAGAAATTAGCGATGAAGTTAACCCACCAGCTAATGACTCGACTCAATTTTGGAGCGATTTCAAATTCCGAGGAAAGACCTGCTGGTCGGGCTTTCTTGACCTTCGGCTTCTTCTCCTTCTTGGGTTTTGCAGCCTTCGCAGCAACAGGGACTGCTTCAGCAACCTTGGCTGCTTTGACAGCCTTTGCTGTTGCTTTTTTGGGTGCCTTCGTCTCATTTGATTCAACCTTGTCAAGTAGTCCCATATAATCGCCTCACTCATGTGTACATTTCTGAGATTTGTTTGTAGATTGCAAAATCTCCGGATTCTACGAATGCGGAAATCGAAGAGTCTGGCATGTTTCCAAGTTGCTCGTCGATGATCTTGAAAAATTCGCCTCGACGTTCATCATCAATGGATGTAGGGTCGGCACCCACTTCTTTGAACAACTCAAACCCATCTGATGCGAGGAAGGCTTCAATCGCTTCCTCTGGCAATTCATCGCCGAGTAAATCGTTGACAATCGTGAAGAACTGTGAGAACAAGACGTCTGCATCATCCATTTCTTCCGTTTGAGCAACATCTTCTGAGGCTTCGGTGTTGTCATCATCTGACGATGGTTGAACAGGTTTCGTTTGACCCTTCAACGAGCGTCGCTCTGCCATCAATTCCTCAAGTTGTGGAACAAGTTCTCTGAGGGCACCTTTGTCACCTAGGGATTTTGCTTCTTTGTAGAGAGGTTTGAGTTCTCGAAGTTTGTTCTCCACTACTGTCAGCCGATCAGGCTCTTCCTCATCAAGCAATTCAACAACAGGAGCGTTTCGAGCTAAGTTAAGAGCTTCTTCTCGCTCCTTTTTCCGCAGGACAATGATGTCCCTATCGAGTGAATGGCCAAAGCGGTCGGAATATCGATCGAGAAGAGAACCTGATTCGCCAGATCCCAACCGGTCAATTGCGCCATAGATTTGTGGCAGGGGTTTAGCGGAACGTTTGGCCCAAAGGTCACCGTATTCGTTCTTCGCTTCTTCAGGTTGAGATGGTTCTGGTGCCGGAGGCATTGCAGTTGCATCAGCGAGGGGCGGCAGAGGGCTTGGAGGTAATGCGGCTGGCGGCAACGGTTCAGGGGTTGGCGCGGCAGGGAGTGGAGGGAGGGGTGCTCCAGGAAGCGGTGGCATATCAGGAAGTGGAGGCAATGGTGAAGCGGGGACATCTGCTGATTTGTTCTTTTTTCGACGTCGCACGTACTCACCTCTAGTGTGGGTGGGTGGCATACTACCCTTGAACCTTACCACAATTGGACCATGAAAATACCTGTATCTGCTGACGCGAATTCAGACCATTTTCGCCCATCCTTTGAGACTCAAAAATGTCGCAGCTGATTCTGACACCTGCAATTGATCGCCCATGGAAACATCGTGTTGATCTTCACCGAACCTCAAGATGGCATCATCTACAACAATTTCGACATTTAGTGTTTTATCTTGACCGAAAACAAATGCTTCGCTCAAAGCATCGAACGGTCGACTTCCATCAGCATCAAGTCTCTCCAATGGAAATTCCGTAACACGCATGCCAGTCTTTCCGTGCAAAGATGTGGGCCATCGTATTTGTCGGCGAACATCGATTGTAACCACTTCATCAGTTTCACCTGCCGCCCCCAGCACAATCGAAGCATCGGACTTCACCAGATCAAGGAATAATCCTTGGTGCGCTCCGAGCCTCGAGATTTGTCCATTAACAACAGAGGACCGACGCTCCTCATGGAGAAACATATCGGCAAGTTTCTTGATGCTAACTGGACCCTTACCCGGTTTACCCTCTCTCTGGAGATTGTCTTTGAGTCCAAGGTGAAGATCTTTCATCACTGCTGTCGATTCTTCGCCTTCTTGAGCAATCACTACGAGTTTATCGATAAGTGTAGGTATTTGCGTACGAATTCGTTTCGTCCAACCATTCGCAGTTGAATCATTAAAACGGGTCAATCCCCCTTGAACATCAACACCTTCACCTCGAATGTGAGATACCAATTCTCGTCGAGCTTCTGAATCGAGGTGAAACAACGCAGGATCTCTGTAGTGCAGGTGAAATCCTCGATGCCCAGAAAAGGTCACTTGAAGGAATTGTTGATTAAATCCAAATTCAGGTTCAAGGAAGTCGTTCCACAATGCATGCGCTTGTTCCTGAATCACCTCCAACATGGCAGGGAAATCACGATCCGTCACACCAGGAAGGTGATCGCCATCGAGGTCAAAAATCAGGTCAGCACCTTGCCAATTTTTGTCGTCCATTTTCAATTCGTATGGTTTTTGCCAATACGCTGTCGAATAGAAGCACGAGTGCATCGCCCGTTCAGAGAGAAATTGGCGTAGATCCTGTTCATTGCGAAACGACTTATGACGAAGTGGAGGCGCTCCACCAAACGGAATGAACATCCACTCACGCTTCGGCATTCTCGGCGGACGCCAAAACGTGGATGACCGATAGTATTGACCAAACCGGTGTGCAAAGCGCGCCCAACCAGTTGAAGCCATGTGAACCCCTATCGTTCACAGTTCTTGAACGAAACCCTAATTGTTCTTCATGTAGAATTTTACTTCTGTCTCGCCAACAACCGTAACAGTATCGGCTCCTGTTTGTTCAACGTAGTGTTCCCAGCAGTAGTAGTGTTGATTGTGAACCATGGCTGATCCAAATGTGAGCCGTATTCCACAAACATGGCATCGTGGGCCAATTTCACCGTTTGGTGCCTGAGCAAGTTGAACATGTTCGTGGGGCATTGTCTCACCTGTTTGCTGCTGGAGGTCTCGGTTCTAAAATGTCGTGATGAATTTGGTTCAAGCAATGGTACTGTTGCTCACCCAGTTTAACAAATCGAGAGCGACTTCACACGATTCACTTACTTCGATGTGTTCGTCATTCAGGTACTTCTCCAAAACTGGTACGGCTTCTCGGTTCCCAATGGCTCCGAGAGCTTCTGCTGCTTCGTGTCGAACCATAACGTGTTCATTGGCATCTGAAAGAATCTTGATGAGCGTAGGAAGTGCTTCATCCATCTGCATTTGCCCTAGTACATATGCCAACTCATGACGCAAAAGGGCACTCTTTGACGAAAATCCATCGCAGAGGGTTAGACATGATTCAGGTGTTCGAATGTTTCGTAGTTTGAATACTGAACGCATGCGTTGAAACATCTTCTCATTTTCGTCAAGGAGAGTGTTTCGCAATTGTTCGAGTTGCTCAGAATCGGATGCAGGTGCTGGGTCGACAGAACCATACTCGCTGACTTCTGGACGAGCATCCACGTTGCTCACTCCACAGCGCCAATGAAGGACAGACCTTCTACGTTGAAATCTTCTCGAATCATGCCAAGTTCTTGCCCCTCTTGCAAGAAACGACGTATGGATGAACGACCTTCTGGTTTGTAGTCAATGGTTCGGTCATTCACGTACATCGTTACAAACTTATGATTGGTTTCGTCGTCAATGCCACGACCCCACGCTTTTGCAAATTCAAGGGCTTCCTCGGGATGAGCAATTGAATGTTCAATGCTCATTTTTGTGTACATTGTAATGTCTTCCATGACCTGCCGTCCGAGGTCTCTACGAACGACATTGCCGCCTAGTGGCATAGGCCATCCTCCTGTTCGTTCGTTCCACCAGACGCCAAGATCGATCAATACGTTCAAATCGTGTTCGACGTAGGTCAGCTGACCTTCGTGGATGATGAGTCCACACGCATACGTATCATCCAAGATACGTGGTATGATTTCATCGAAAGGAACGACCTCGACAGATACATCGCCCCAAGCAAGACGTAAACCGAGGTAAGCCGAGGTTTTCAGCCCAGGCACGGCTATGACGGAGGATTTCGCATCGTCAAGCGATAGTCCTTGTTTGGCAACAATCATCGGACCGTATCCTTCTCCCATCGAGGCACCGCAGTTCATCAAAGCATAGTTCTCTGCAATATCAGGATAGGCATGAATGGACACCGCAGAGACTTCGAGTTCACAATTCATGGCTCGATGATTGAGGGTCTCAATGTCCTGAAGTTCATGAACAAAATTGTACCCCGGCGTTGGAAAAGCGTTTGTTGTCATCGCATGGAACATGAAGGCATCGTCGGGATCGGGTGAGTGGCCGATGCGTACGATGAGGTTGCCTTGTTCATCTCGTGGAAGATTCGCCATGTTCTTTCCAAGAACGTTTCATTCAAGAACCAACCGCATCAATTAGAAAACAAAATTATCTCACAAGTAACGGATTGTTTATGTAATTGTTGAGCGTGTTAGGAACATGGAAACTGGGGTGCGTTTTCAAAATCTCCTCATTCTCGTTTTAGTAACTGGAATAGTGTCTGGTTCAACCAACGTATCTGCATCAGATGAATTATTTTTCAACAAAGTCATAGAAATACCCGATGCAGACGACGGAAAACGGACCATAGAAGTCGATGCATCAGGCAACATTTTTGCATCCTTTGGGGCAGTGTTGTACAAGCTGTCGGACGCGGGCAACGTATTGGAAGAGCGAACGTTTTCCAAAGAAATAATTGCAACTTCTGTCTCACCAGACTCGACAAAACTCGCATTGACACTGAAATCAGGATCAATTGGGGAAGATTCTATTTTCGTGCTTTCCACTGGTGATTTAAGCACTCTTGTCTCGAGCGATGTGACACAAACGAACGCCTACATTCTCAAGTGGTCGACCAACGGGGGCGTCTTGTTTTCAAATGCACCGGACAATGGAATCGTTCAACTTAATCGCGACACGCTTGTCGTAGAAGCTACCTACGCAGGCAATCATACTGGTGCCATGACATGTGTGGACGTCTCCAATAACAACGGCATGGTTCTGACCGCAGACGAAAATGGCCTACTACAATTGTGGGATGATGAAGAAGATACCATTCTGCAAGAGATACAACTCCAATCAACGATCCTCGATTGTGCGTTCGGATACGATGATGCGTACTTTTCGATTTCAACTCCCACGGATGGCATACGTAAATGGACGTACACTGGATCTGAACTGAAGCCGATTGAACTTAACGGAGTGACTCAGTATCAGTTTACGACAAATACAAACGAGATCATTGCTCTCAAAACGTCACCTCATCCTCACGTTATTTTCTATGATCATATCGATGAAATGATTCTTGAAAACATTACAATGTTCCATTCATATGATGATTATGCCCTGCTCTCGAACGAAGATGGAAGAATTACAAACATCATGACAAATTCAAAAATCGATTCAATTGTAATATACGGCACATCAATTCAACGAATTGGGGTTGGTGAATCAGGTATTGACACCGATGGCGATGGTGTTCCTGATTCTTTGGATGGTGATGATGATGGCGATGGAATCGAGGACAATTGGGATTTGAATTGTGCAGATATTGGAATTTCATGTGAACTGCTCCCGGATGAGAACCTCATCCGATCCATTGATTTGAACCTCAATGAGACCAGTATTACCGTGCATCAAACATTCACGTTGAACAAAGCAACATCCGCAAGCATACGTGATTTGTCGCGCTTGTCACTTGACACGGATGTTCGATTGTCCTTGGCAGAAGCACAACTCTTTGCTGATGTTGTTTGCTCCAATCTTGACCAAGATACCACAAGTATGACAATAGCGGAAAAGGTGAGCATTGAAAATGCTTCACTCAACTTTGTGAAAATGGAATGTTCTGTGAAGGATGGGATGACCCTTGTTCCATCAAATGACAGGACATCACACATCCGATATTCAATTTCATTAACTTATGATATCGATACCATCTTCGAAATTGATGGTACTCAGATTCATGTTGAAAATCATCGGTTCCCTGCTGCAGGTAGTATGACCGAACTGAGTGATCAACACCCTATTCGGATTACGGTCAGTGGTCCGTCCATCATCACCAAAGAATACGTACCATGGCACGTTCAAGAACTTCAAGTTACTATGGATGTAGAGGCCGTGGAAGCAGAAGATGAGAAACTCTCTCCAACGAGCATACTGTCATCCCCAATCGTGATTGCAGTGGTTCTTATGGGAATTTTTGCCATCGGATTTGTGGCCCAACGACTCTATGATCGAATGTCTCAATCTGGTTACGATATTGTCCTCGATGATGAAGATGAGGATCACTTTGACGATGAAGATGATGAGGCGTATTCCGAAGAAGATACATTCGAGGACGAAATTGAGGAAGAAACTGTTTCCAAACCCGAAAAACGAACACCTCCGCGCAGAAGGTCCGTTGAGAAAACATCGAAACGCGTCCCTGTACAAGCCAAGGAAGCGGCTCAAGCAAAGGAACTTCTTCAACAATCCTCGAATGAGGTGGTCCGCAAACGTAGGGCCCGTCGTTCCGAACATGATACAGTGACAACAAAGCGGAGAAAACTCAGTGATACACAAATCGTTGATGCACAGCCAAGGAAGCGTAGGGCGGTCAAACGTGATACATCCAAGGATGACGAGATGGATGAAACATTGAAGCGATTTGTATCCGACTCACCAGAGGAATGAAACGGGTTCATCCAACGAACAGCAACGCATGAGATATTCTTGAAGTCCATCGACATGTTCTGTGTCAAGTCGGTTGAACACTTCCCCAAAGTATCGGTTCAATCGTTCGAGTGACATATCGGAATGAAGATGAGCATGGAGAAGGACCTTTTCCCGAGTCAATGGGTCCTTTTCGAAAGCATCCAGACGTTCAAGCAATGCTTGATGTGCTGCTTGAACGATTTCAACAGGTGTGTCTTTTCTGGCTGCAAATACGCCAAACACCATCGGTTGTCCTGTCATATCCAACCATGCCTGGCCCAAATCGAGTTGGACCAGTTCAGGATTGGATTTAGCACGATCAAGAGCACGATCGCCTATCAGCAATGCTCCATCGCATCGCTCCAACATTGTATCCAAATCAGGTCCCATTTCAACTGGGCGGGGATCAAGGCCACGCTCTTTGAGCAAGAATTTGAGAAGTGCGACAGAAGAAGATGAGTCTG
>NYZH01000070.1 GCA_002687075.1 Methanobacteriota archaeon | reverse complement strand
TTTACGTCCAGTTCTTCGGTTCTTACCGTTGTGGTAGGGTTTAATATGTCGATTTCTTTTCATAATTTCTTTCTCCAATTTGTTATGGCTTCGCCTTGGCTTAACCATTGTTTGCAACAAATCTTCGGAGAAATTAGTCGAGCATTTTTTTGCACCTGTTGTCAAGACACTTGTAAAGTTCCTAACAATCAAAACACACGTCCACACTATATTAAACACGGGCGGGATAGCCCTTTTTTGGCCTAGAAACCAACAATAAGTTCCCAAGCAATTGCAAAAATTGCCACATCTGCACATGCGTGGGCGACCCATGCAACCCAAATACTGCGATACTCAATATACAGCCACGAAAATATTGAACCGCCAATAAATACCCCAAGTGAAGCTATTATTGCACCCAATGGGTCAAGGAAAAAGATCAATGCAATGGAATGATGGAGGGTGAAAATCGCCGACGAAAGAAACACTGCAGTCCATTTGCCATTGACAAATTGTTCAATTTTGGAGGTAATAAACCATCGAAACACATATTCTTCGAGTACAGAATTGATGAATACCCAAAACACAATTGCTGCTGCTAACCTCCACGGTACAGTTAATCCAACCGGATAGAGAATGGATTTCAAAGCCTCAGGTTGCAACATCTGTTCTCCCAACAGAAAGTACGCAGCCCAAATCGTGAGAATCATGCCTATGCCAAGCAGGAACGATATGCCCCACCCGCCTTTTTTTGCAGGCGACCATGAAAACGGTTGCTTCTCAATACGTAGATGCCAAAAACCAGGTAAGCCGAAAACCCAGGCCTTGGTAAAGACAAACACGATAACAGCCCATAGGCCTGCTTTGAACACAAATCCAGTAGTTACTGAGACGGAGGGTGCAATACTTACCAACACCAACCCCAAAAGGGCAAGGTTACGAGTGTTGTGATGTGAATCACTATTCTCAAGGTCTTCAACCATCATCAAATTCAAAGCGTACTCAAGCCGTATCCACTTCAATGTTGACCCGTACTTAGTCCGAATCGTTCATTTCTTCACGAAGAAGAGCAAGTGCGTTGCTTGCATCTGGCAACGGTAGTTCTGGCATAGGAAGCGGTAACCCCTCGCCTGGAATGAGCGGAGGTAGCGGAAGACCATCCGGTCCAACAAGAGGCGGCAGGGATGGTTCAGGTTTCTTTGTCACCTGTTGGAATCCATCATCCAAAGGTGTTCGAAGTTTGAGGATTCGAGCCTCATCAATGCGGATGAATGTTGCACCGTAAACGTGGCCCGGTGTTGGATTTTGAGGTGAATCGAGAACTGTATGCCCGTGACCTGGGGTTTGCAAGAGTTTGACCAAGTCTTCGCCGGCAGTCTGTTCTTCCCACATGCGCGCAGTTGAAGCGCGAATGTCTGCGAGTTGTCCCCGCCTTCGCATTTCGATTTTCTTTCGAATTTCGTCATGCTTGATTTTTCGCTTGTGAATCGACATTTCAATATCCGCATTTTCAACAGATTCTGGACTGACTTCAACCACGAATTCGTCAGCAACATGAACATCTTCGATGGTAACCTCGACCATTTCTTCTCCGTTGAGTTCTTCTTGCTCAACTTCAGCCACCAACATTTCTTCTTGCGCAGCTTGAGCAGACTGAATTTTAGCGAGCTTTCTTTCTCGTAGCGTCGCACCATCGAGGGAATCTTCAGTGACCGGTTCAGGAATCTCAACATTACTGGTTTCTTCTTCAATCTCCTCGGTTGTTTCAACTGGCACAGGGGTGACTCTTTGTTGCGGTGCTCGAGCAATTTGTTTTGGAGTTCCCATTGAAATCCAAGCCATAGATAGCAACAGGATTGCAGCAATACAAATCCATTTGAGGGTGCTGGTTACCGCTGGGTTTCCTGCATTGGACAGGTAAAAAACAGCGACACATAGAGCACTAATCCCAACGACAGAACGTGCGAATCCCATGGCCCTCAACTCAGTCCAATTGGTTTTAACTTATCATGCTGATGGCAATTGCCGCAGTAAGTCATCCAATGCTCTACTACGGTGACTGTAGGCTTGTTTCTCTTCCATAGGAATTGCTCCAAATGTGTTGCCATGGGTGCTTTTCACTCCATATTGTCCGGGTGGGAGAGGCTTTCCTAAATCGTCCAAGTCAGAAGGGGTAAAGATTGGGTCAAATCCAAATCCTTCTCCTTCGGAACTCTGTAAGGCAATCCAACCTGGGCAACTACCGTTGCCGAACAGAATTTCTCCGTTCATCCAAAGAGCAGCAACCGCTTGAAATTCTGCAGCACGAAGTTGGGCACATTGCACCGTGTCCTCGCTGTTCAAGTGTTCAAGCAATCGCAAGATTCCGCTGCACCCCAAGGTGTCCAATACATACGAGGAATAAACTCCCGGAAATCCATTTAGAGCGTTAACAAACAACCCTGCATCCTCAACCAATACCATGTCTTGAGTGTTTCCACCATCTGGAAGATGTTCCAATGCTTGGTTAATTTTTGCTCGTGCAACTTCCTCTAATGTGTCCACTTGGGGCTCAGTAATCATCCCTTCTTCGAGATTTAAGTGCTTGACTGAGTAGCCAAGGGGTTCAAGATGATTGGCCGCCTCTTTCAATTTTCCAGCATTTCCGGTGAGAAACCAAATGGTCCGAGTCATGGTTCTGCTAAGTGTCTTGCATATTGAGGTATAGGTGTGAAAACATATCCTTTTTCGAATTATTGAGCGAGGCTTCAAAGCCAGTGTGATGAAGCACCTTTCATGCTGCAACAGATTGGTATTGTTGCCCTTGGGGGCGCATTGGGTGCTGCACTTCGCTACGCTGCTAGCGAATTGATTGCCACAGAATCGTTTCCTTATGCCACCCTTTCTGTAAACCTCGTCGGTTCATTTCTACTGGGAATAGTTGCTGTTGCTCTCACACAGAACCTTCTTTCGACAAACTTGGCTCTCTTGCTTGGAACTGGGGTTTTAGGGGCATTCACTACCATGTCCACTTTCTCCGTTGAAACAATCGAAATGTTTGAACAAGGTCAGAGCAATTCAGCAATTTTGTACATCCTCGTCACGATGTTGTTCAGCCCACTTCTCGCTTTCCTCGGTTGGAGGCTTGCGCAGTCCGCCTTGGCGTGATGAAGTGGCTTTATGTAGGACTCCATTCTTCACCTACATAGGGAGCAGGCCTACGTTATTTTCGTAATCCCTAAGAGTTGATGGTATGACAGAACACAATCTCATTGAAACATTGAATGAAGCCCTTGGTTGGGAACTACGCGCAGCAAACATGTACGCACATTATGCCGCAAATATCCGAGGAATACATCGCCTTCAACTATCACCAATGTTCACTACTGAGGCCAACGAATCGACCACACATGCCGACATTGTGCGCAAAGCCATTGTCAAACTCGGTGGAATACCCGTTACTGAGAGAAATCCCCATCCAATTATCCATACCACTCTCTATGATGAAATGCTCGTCCATTCGCTTGAGACAGAAACCAAAGCAGCAGCAGTCTATGCCTCGATTATGCTGGAAATTGAATCAATTGGTGACCAAGAAATGTACGATGCCATCGAACAAATCTATCTTGCAGAATTGCGAAGTTTGGAAGAATTACGACTCCTCATGGAATAATCATCCATGATATCGGACTCTTGAACGAACATCGTCAAGACGTTTCAAGACTTCATCTGCTGTAGGAACGGCGCCTCCAGATTGTTCTGGAGGTGGGCCAAGCGCCTCCTCTTCTAAGGTATATCCTTCAAGCAAAACATCGATTGCACCGAGATGCTCAGGATGAGATGCCCCCAATATCTCGTCAATGACGTGAAGGTCGATTCCAAAGCGCTCGACTTCATAATCGATAGCTGCTAAACCAAAATCAATCAGGGCAGGAATTCCTTGACGGTCAACAATGATGTTGTTTGTCGAAAGATCTCCGTGGGTAATCGCCTCTCTGTGCAATCTTCGGATTAAAGCACCAGTGTTTCGAAGTGTTGTTTGAAGAAGTGAATTGGAAACAGTTTCATCACGTAAAAGTTCAATCAAGGGGACGCCGGGCATCTTCTGCAAAATAATCCGCCCTGTTTCAGGGTCGAGGTCATATACGGTTGGAACATTCACTCCTGAGCGTTTAAGACGTATTAGCAATCGAGATTCACTCATCATTCTTCGATATCCTAGACGGTGGTCAAGGTCAGGATGGCGCCATTTCCGTGGCCTTCGCAATTTGCGTACTGCATCGAGTCCCATCCATGTGCCTGACCAAACTTCAGCCTCCGCACCCAAGTGCAGTCGCTCGGCAGGTACAAAGGCCATGTAGAGGGCCTTTGGGTACATATTTATCAACACTTCACAAAAGGTTTGTTTCAAAAGGGGCGACTTCGTCCCAGTGTTGAGCCACCATGACCGTTACGCTTCCAATGTGTTCCGTGGATTTCATGGATACATCACTTTCACCTGAAGAAAAGGCTATTTCCGATAGAATTAGCGAACTTCGAGCCCAACTTGGTGATGATTTGCTCATCTTGGGGCACCACTACCAAAGGGACAGTATTGTCATGCATGCTGATTTCCTCGGTGATTCGTTCATGCTGAGCCAAAAAGCAGCCGAATCCGATGCGAAATACATCGTGTTCTGTGGCGTTCACTTCATGGCAGAATCAGCAGATATTCTTACCAGCGATGAACAAATTGTTGTTCTTCCAAACATGCGAGCAGGTTGTTCTATGGCGGATATGGCGACACTTCGTGAGGTTGAGTCGGCATGGACTACATTGCTTGAACAGGCAGAACTCAACGACCCTCTTGACCGAGAAGACCCGACAGCTCCTGCAGGTCCTGGTGAGAAATTTTTGGTGCCTGTAACATACATGAACAGCAGTGCTGACTTGAAAGATTTCGTTGGTCGGCACGGTGGAATTGTATGCACATCAAGCAATGCCCAAGGTATTCTAAACTGGGCATTTGAGCGAGCTGGGCCTAACGGAGCAGTACTGTTTTTCCCAGACCAGCATCTTGGCCGAAATACCGGCAATGCCATGGGTATTCCGCTTGAACTCATGCCGACATGGACGCCCGGAATCGGTGCGATGGGTGAATTGAAAGGAAGCAGAATAATTCTTTGGCACGGTTTTTGTTCGGTTCATAAACGCTTTACTCCGTCTCAAATTGAAAATTTCCGGTCTCAACATCCAGACGGCGTTGTTGTGGTTCATCCTGAATGCCCAATCGAAACGGTTTCTGCGAGCGATGCCAACGGTTCTACGCAGTACATTCGCAATTTCGTAGCGGACCTTCCATCCGGCTCAAAGATTGCAATTGGAACTGAAATCAATATGGTGGCACGACTTGCTGATGAGCATCCGGACAAACATATCGAATGCCTTGATGAAGAAATTTGCCCATGTTCGACGATGTACATGATTCATCCAGCTTATCTCATGGATGTTCTTGAGAGAATCGTCGATGGCGAGATTCCAAACCAAATCAAGGTTCCAAAGGAGATTCAAGAAGGTTCTTTGATGGCACTTGAACGAATGTTGAGTATCAAGAAGTGATTATTCCTCTTCACCCAACATTCGGTTTTGTCGTAATTCCGATTGCTTTTGAACCACAAACAGGAACACCAACATGAAACCAAAGAGAAGACCAATCTGTAGGATGATGTTCGAATAGACAGTAAGTTCGGGTGTCCATGAGTGGATATGGATACTCACTTCTCCATCGGCATCTTCTTCGAAATACACCAAATGGTTTTCCAAAACATGTGGGTCCCACTGGTGCAGTGCGTCGGATGTTAGCAACTGAGTGTGATTGTTTGTGAGGTTGACAAACTGAATCTCCCCATCCATGTATTTGTTCAGTGGTTTTGTAGGATCGAGATGGTCTCGAATTGACCAAGCGAGTATTCCATTCTTGAGCGAAGGGTCACTCACGGCATATTTTGCATCACTCGCCAACCATTGCTGGTCATTGGAACGGTTGTAGACGACCAAGCGGTCCGTAGCACTGACATTGACTGTTGCTGCCAGGAAATCATCATCAAACACGAAGTCGTTTATCGTAGCATTCTCCATATCAACGGGCGTGTCCCATTGGGCAAGGATTTCATCCTGTTCCTCAGGAGCAGAGGCATTGATGCCGTTAATGATGATTGAACCAGATGAACCGATTCGGGAAAATTGAATGTCCGTTGGAGAGTTTTCCAATACCATGGCCAGTTCCAATCCGTTCGCACGAACAAGTTCGACGTTACCACTGCTAAATCCAAGAGGCACACCGTTTCCAGAGGTGTCAAATGCACTCAAGTTTCCGTTTGAAAGGGTGATTATGTACTGCACTGTCCCTGCTCCAGTCAACAAGACATCATCAGGCCGCTGCATTGGAATAATCAAGACCGGTTGTAAGTCATCTGTGATGTCGTTGAGGTTAAACAGAACCAAATCGGATTGATTTGCGACTGCTAAATGCGAGCCAGTAATTGTATAAGGCGAATCCAGGTCAATACTTCCGTTCAACAATTCCCAATTGTTGCTTAAATCCGACAAGTCGTGAACAATCATCACTGGCCCAGTCGAGCGGTTATCAATGGTCGCCATCCAATTTCCATCGGTAGCTACTCCTTGCGGTTCTTCTATACCACCCGCAGGAAGTGATTGATCGCTGAGGTCCCAAGTAATGACAGAGAACATCAGTAAAAACACGACAACAGCCATTATTCCTGTTTCCTTACTATTGGGATTAATGAATCTCTGAAGCAGGCTTGACGTTCTTCGTGAGACGATTGAAAATGCCTTTTTTGGATTTGTTAAAACGGTGACGATTCGAGCATTCATTGTTCGTTCATCGAAAAATTTCCACCATCCATCGGATGTTTTGTCAGCTGCTGCAACTGCTAAGGCCGCAATGAGCATACCTCCAATGATATCTGAAAACCAGTGTATTCCAAGATATATGATTGAAAAAGCGGTTATGAGGATGTAAACAAAGACCATGGAACGGTATCTGTTCCATCTTCGGTCTTCGTCAAATCGAGTAAGACACAACCATACAGCAAATGGGATTCCAATGTGAAGTGAAGGCATTCCGTTGGTAAAGGGGTCGATTCTTCTGAACCAGTCACTGATTTCAGGAGTTAAGTCGTAGGCGAGTGTTTCCATGCCAGGAACATAATCTCCAGTAACTCGAACATTGAAAAACAAGTAAAACGGAATAGCCAGAATGTACACCCAAGCGATGCTGAGCGTCATTCTGTCTGCAATCCAACGGTCATCAAAGAAAGCGAAATAGAATATCGAAACATAGCAGATAAACATGAATCCTGCAACATAAAAGTGCGTAAGAGCAACAGTTAACCATTCTGCTTTGAACATTTTTTGGACTTCAAGTACCAGGCTACCTTCGATTCCGTAAATCAACGGCGTCATGTCAAGGCCGGTATTGGCGATGAGAATCCGGTCCAACTGGTCAAGAAGGTCTTTGGAATTGTAAATAATGAACACAATCGCGATATGAATCCAATAGCGGCGAAAGAAATCAACGAATGTGGGTAAAGTGATTTTCATCCAAGGAGGTTTAAACACCGGTAACAGAACGACTCCAAGTGCAAGAGCACTTATCATCCAAGTCAGATAGATGCCGTCCACTGCTAGACCCCAACCCTACGGGGACGGCTGGTACACATGAAACCTCGCAGGTAAAATTCAATCCGGAGTGAATTTGCCTCACCATGCGCCGTGAACATACGGTTTTCCATGGTCAGGGTCGCGACGGTTTGCTAAATCCCATATTCGCTCAAAGCGATAGATACCGCTGGAACACCCGTGCGTCCATTCAAAACCTAAGGCATAATTGCCCACGGTTCGAACTTTTGGTTTCTCATTAGGGTGTGCTTCAACTTGGCGTCGAAGATTTTTACTTTCTTCATCGTCATTTCGCAAGGGAGAACACTTGGCGCAAGGGCATGCATGACGCAAATCATCGTAGGTGATCTCGAATTGAGAGCCGTCGGCATACGTGACTTGGGCGTCGAATTCTCGACGTTCAAATCGTGTCATTTTTGGCATTTCGTCGGTCATCGTTTCCACCATCAAATGATTTCGAGACTCGATGAATCGCTGTCAACAATCTGTTCTTGAATTGCAGCGACGACAGCAGCAAAGGCAACAGCCGAGGCACCCTCTGGTTCACTTACGATTCGGTGTACGCCGTCATCACCGCCGCGAACGAATCCCGGGTCGAAGGGTAACGCTCCAAGGAAGGGTACTCCAAATTCTTCAGCAGTGTTTTTTCCACCGCCTTCTTTGAAAATGTCAAGAGTTACACTGAATGCACCGTTCTCATCTGCAGTTGTTTTCAATTTCTTACCTGCTGGAGCAGCGATTTCAATATCTGTGCCAGGTGCTGCGTTTCCGGTTATGGTGTAGCCGCTCATGTTTTCGACAACGCCGAGAACCGGCACTTTGAGTGATTCTGAAAAGGTAATCGATTTCCTACTGTCAAGCAATGCTACATCCTGTGGAGTGGTGACAATAACCATTCCATCAATGTCTGGAAGCGATTGGGCAACCGTGAGCGGCTCATCAGATGTTCCCGGAGGGAAGTCAATGATGAGGTAGTCGAGACTCCCCCATTCCACATCACCGATGAATTGCTGAATCGCTCCTAATTTAATGGGCCCTCTCCAAACGACAGGTGTATCTTCGTTGTCAAGTAAAAATGCCATTGAAATGACTTTGACTCCTAGGTGTCCTTGTGCCGGATGTATTCGTCCAGATTCAACATGCAATCGTCGCCCGTCAAGCCCCATCATTTTGGGGACATTAGGTCCAGTGATGTCGATATCGAGAATACCTACTGAAAGTCCCTGTTGAGCCAAAGAAAGTGCTAATCCGGTAGAAACAGTTGATTTTCCAACACCTCCTTTTCCGGATAAAACCATAATTTTGTGTTTGATTTTTTTACTGATTTCTTGCATCGTCATTTTGCGCTTCATTTGTGCGTATGCTTGTTCCATCTTCTTCTGTTCTTGAGGAGAAGGTTCCAAGGATTGACTTGAGTCTTTTGGGTCATGAGTGGATACAGGTGAATCCGCCATGTGCAGTACACTGACCGAATGTACTTCAACCCATCTTTCATGCCTTGTTTCTTAAAATGAAAATTCTGTGAACTGCATGGGTCAATGTTGTGAGAACAAGAAAGAGAATTGTTGTCCAAACATCGAACGATTGTTCCGAATAAGCCCATGACAGTCCTACTGAAAGAGGAAGTCCGAATATGAATCCAGTTGTGTTGGCACGTATTTTTTGCTCAATTTCGCTGAATTTTCCTATGATTTGAATCCAAATGGCAACGGAGAACGTCATCACAGTAATGAGGCCCGCAACCACCTGAAACGCTCGTTCATAATTTTGAGCAGCAGTGAAAATATGTCCTGCGAACAGTACTGCATAGAGAAATGCTACTGCAGCGGTTGCCTGAGAGACCGTCAATGCAGTTCTTTGCATAAATCTGCTACACTTTGTTCCCTTTAGGATATTTTCTATACAGACAATGAATAAATACAATCGATTGTATCAACATACATGCGTCTTCTGTTCGTATGTGTAGGAAACTCTTGTCGTTCTCAAATGGCGGAAGGCATTGCTCGTTCTCTGGGACATACTGCTGATTCAGCAGGAACTCATCCAGCAGAAAAGATAGCAAGTAATGCAGTCAAAGTCCTAGAAAGCCGAGGAATATCAACAGCTGGAATGGTCCCAAAAAATGTCGAAGCGTTTTCACCAGATGATTACGATATGGTGATTTCAATGGGATGCGGGGTACATTGCCCTCTTATGCCCATCGACCAAGATTGGGGTCTTGAGGACCCCGTTGGTCAAGCGTTGTCTGTTTACGAGGCGACTGCTGATGAGATTGAACGACGCTTAGGTGAACTACAGTCCAAGCAATAACCCATGTTGCTTTTCAAAGTGTCAACTAAACCATGAGTGCTTGCCCCAGTGGTTTCGAGGTACTGCTTTTCCAGTCTCGATGAAGTAGTGAAAACCATTCAAAACCGATTTGAGATAGCTCTTCAATTTCGGACGAATGTACAGCATGAACGGAAGGTATGAGGTGATTTTGCTTATATCCGCCAGCAAATAGGGATAAACGGTGATGGTAAGGGTTGATTTCTTATCTCCGAGTTCCCCTATTTCCCATGCCACATAGGATTGAGGACCATTCTCTTCACCTATGGTGAGTTCATATCCGATGTCCTTGTCCCAAGTGAGAAATTGCCTGACATAGTTTCTGCCGTTAAGGTAAACCAAACGGTCTTGATGAGAACCGTTCTCCCAAG
>NYZH01000069.1 GCA_002687075.1 Methanobacteriota archaeon | reverse complement strand
GGTGGTTTGAGCAACTATGAGACTTCGGCCACCTATACGGAGTGTGGCATCAGAATCAAGTCCTTCTTCTGTATCCTGAGCGAGTGTCGTGAGTCTATCATAGAGGTCAATGGTTGCTTGCCAATCAAGAGTTTCAGCTTGGAAAGACAAAACTGTTTGTTGACCATCTGAGGACAAAACGCCCGATGTCAATTGCCGACCAGTCGAGTTCGTGAGAAGGTATTCGGATAAATCCTGATATGTTGCTGGGGAAGATGAATTCAATCCAATCATCAGTGTATTGAGGTATGGGTCACGAACTTGCGCCTCAGAAAGAAGGCTCCATAATCCATTCGGAGTTCCACTTACATCATCACTGTCAAGAAGCATACTCTGCGATGCAAACCATGCTGCTTGACCATCTGGAGATATTGCATCAACATCCAAAACCAAATACAGAGGTGAACGACTGCTTTGGAAGTCATCGGAAAGCATGAGGAAGTCGGCAACGACTGGAACTTCTTGATCAAACTGGTCGCGTTGGTCAAAGCCTACCTCGAGTTGTTGGAAGCCAAAGTACATCGGAGTGAGAAGTAAGACTGCGATGACTCCGACTTTTACCGGTTGGGTCGAGAGACGACCAAGTGCCTTTGAAACGGGGCCAATACTGATGTTACTTGCTTTTTCAAGTGCAAGACGTTTTGGAGGGAAAATAAGCATGAGAGCCGGTAAAGCGGTTATGCTCAGCAGATATACTGCAAAGAGACCTATCGCGATTACAGTACCAAATACTTGTAAGAAAGACAAGGCTGAAAACCGAAACGAGAGAAAACCAACGATGTCTGTAAATATTGCAATAACCAGAGCAATCGAAGTTAAGATTGTCCCTCTTTGTACTGCAATTTTCCGAGCCTCATAAGAAAAATCGGCCATTGTCTTTCTTTCTATAGAATCATCAATATCGAGATTCTGCATCTCCTCACGTATTCTGAGTACAACGTGAAGGCCATAATCGACGCCAATTGCAAGAAGCAAGACCGGTATTGAATTCATGGCTGCGTTGAAGACCATGTTGACTCCCATGAATTGCAACCATCCGGCGATTCCGTAGGTGGCTGCAATCGATATAATCGTGAGAAAAGTCACATAGGCAGTGTCTCGAAGACTACGGAAATTTAGCCACAGTATTCCCGCAAGAAGAATCATTGCGGCGCTGGTAAGCATACCAATTTCCTTGCCCAAATTTCCATTGGCATCCAAGGCAAACTGGGCAAACGAGAATGTACGCAAGTCTTCGTTACCTGTTGATTCAACGACATTTGCAAGCAGTGTTTTGGACCATTCACCGATATCAGATTGAACATCGTCAAGTAAAGCATGTCCGTAATCGGACGGTTCTGTACTGACGACAAGAGTGGTTAGTACGGGTCCAGACATATTCCATGGGTCTTCACGGTTTTGTACCGGCATACAGTTGAGTATTGCTGCCCTATAGTCAATTTCTTGCAGTACTGAAAGAGGAATAAGTTGACCGTTCATGGGGCCGGTGACAGCCATAATTTGACTAATTTCTGCTGGTGTTCTTCCGATGAGAAGATTCTCCATCTGCCCAAGTAATCCACCAATCTCCTGAGAGAGGTTATCTCCAGAGTCCAGTCTTTCAAGCCATTCAGAAGGTTCTTCAGGACTCCAGTTTCGAAGTTGTTCCGGGGTAATCGCGCTCACAATCGGAATCGATGCAGAGGCAACCGATACATTGCTAAGAGCACTCGGCAATTCACTGGAATTCGCATCTTGTGCAGAAGTTAAGGCAAGACTTACAACATCAATCCAATCTGAATTTTGGCTATCCTGAAGCAATTGCCATTGAAGGGCATGCCCTGCCATTCCGCTGTTTGCTTGAGTTCCGAACAGAGGGTAGTGCAATGGCAAGAAATTGGAGTCTTCTAGCATGGAGGCTTCTATTTCAGCAAGTTCACTCCAAGTGGAATTGAGCAGCAAATCTCCTTGTTCAACATCATGGATTACTCGAATGAAGTCAACTGAAGCCTGATATTCCGATTCCAGTTGATTCAACAAATCGACATTCTCATCATCCGGAAAAAAACCATCTTCACTGTTGTCAAATTCGAGATGCATCGCTCCAGAAGAAAAAACGAAAACTATGGCCATTACAAGAGCAAAAGCCTTCTTCGGTGAACGGACACTTGATTCGCTCATCCATGTAAAGGGGTTGAACATAATTGCTGCTTTTCAACTCGGCTTATATATCCGTGTTTGAAGTGAGCGTGAATCGTGTGAATACAGGACTACAGCGACTCAATGACCATTGCTATTCCTTGGCCACCACCAATGCATGCAGTAGCTACACCGTACTTTCCACCGCTACGCTTGAGTTCATGTGCCAGAGTAAGGACTAGGCGAGTTCCAGTAGCTGCCAGTGGATGCCCCAAACCGACGGCTCCACCGTTCACATTGACCTTAGCAACATCGAGGTCGAGGTCTTTGATACATGCTACTGCTTGACCTGCAAAGGCTTCGTTAATTTCCCATCTGTCGATATCCTCAGTGGTAAGACCTGCCTTTTCCAATGCTTTGCGAGACGAAGGGACAGGACCGTACGCCATAATGGCAGGCTCAAGACCAACAATGCCCCACGACACTATGCGCGCAAGAGGCTCATCACCATCCGATTGAGCTTGTGATGCTGATTTGATGACTACGGCTGCTGCACCGTCAACAACACCCGATGCGTTACCTGCAGTAACAAAGGATTCGGGTCCGAAGGCAGTCGGAAGTTTTGAAAGTGATTCAGCAGTTGTATTTTTGACCACATGATCTTCGTCCTTGTGAGTCACTACTGTGTCACCGCGGCGACTTTTAATTGTGACAGGGATTATTTCAGATTCAAAAACATCGTTTTCTATCGAAGCAGTGGTTCGTGCGTGGGAAAGTGCGGCAAACTCATCAATTTCCTCACGAGTTACACCCTTACGCTTACAGATTTCATCGGATGTTTGGGCCATAAATAGACCGCAAGTCGTGTCTTTGAGATTGGTCATCATGTAATCTTCAACCATAGGCGAACGTCCAAGTTTCCAACCGTCTCTTCCACCCCGCATTACATGCGGAGCCTGACTGAGGTTTTCCATTCCCCCTGACACAACAGTAGATGCTTCACCAAGCATAATCATTTGAGCTCCAGTTACAATTGATTGAACACCTGAACCGCAAATTCTCGAGAGCGTGAGCATAGGAACCTCCTGAGGGATTCCACCTTGAAGACCTGCATGTCGGGCACCATAGATTGATTGAGAGCAAGTCTGTAAGGCATACCCCATAACCACATGGTCGACTGAATTGGGATCTGTCTTGGTTTTTTCAAGCGCCCCTTGAATAGCCAGTCCACCAAGGTTTTGAGCACTGACTGTCTTCAGTAATCCACCTTGTTTTCCATCGCCTCGCTTACCTCCAACCCATTCACAAAATGGGGTTCTTGCTCCGCCAACAATGACAACATCTTCTGCCATACCACTACCAAAAGGCATCGGGTGATAATATGATGTATCTCAAAGTATGAAAAACAGAACCAGACAGAAAAGTGGGAAATACAGATTTTCCATCATTGAATACGAATATGCAAGTTGACTGTATTCCGTACCTTGCATCAATACAAGTGATTGACCCGGCGTATCAGTATGGCCTACAACTTTCAACATTGAATGGCCAACTGTGCCATCCAGCCCCTCAAGTTCGGTTTCTTCATCTTCGCGCGTAGTGACTTCTGCATGAACATAAATTGGGTCGCCTAAACGAAGAGCATAGAGTGTCCAGCGTGTAAATCCTACATCCCACACTTGAACAGGGTCTTGGTAGATGATGCGCTTGAATTGTGAAGGTTCTATTCGAATGCCTCCACTTCCATCATGAAGCATAAACGGAACGCCTCCACTCTGCCTTGAGGTTTCATACGAGTGGGTGAGAAACTCCTTTCTAAACGCAGTTATGATTCCCTTGAAAAATCGAAAAATACCAACTGCCGCCATTACCATAACATTGTGGTAATCTGAAAGAGGACCGTCATCTGGAAAATCTTCTCGAACCCATTCGTACACAACGATATTTTCACAAGATTTGCGCGGGTCATCGTCTACGAATAACTTGAGTGCTGCATGTGGCCCAGGACGCACCTGTCCAACCATTTCAGCCTCTCCAACAGCCACTGAACGCACCAGTGAAGTCTGCATATCAATCATTTGAAGGTTGGATACACTTGAGATGAGATGGCGAACAAAACGAATAAGCCAATACACGACAAACAAAACAAGTCCAAGACCGAAAAGAAAGCCCAAGGCCTCACTGTCTGTGAATTCAATCAAAAATGAAAACAATACATAAATTGTTTCGAGATGATATTTCACCACATCGATTGAGCCCCAGTAAATTAGGGTGACAAGACCGAGGAAGAAATATACCGACCGAAGAGTGAAAAGAGCCGCTCGAGGTGCTCCGACCATAAACGGATGCTCAAACAAAAGGGTACCACTTTCATCAGCAGCATATGGGTTTTTCCAATTCCATACGTGTTTACTCGGAGCAGGGAAGTGCCATTCACCCATCCCATTCTTGAGCCCGTCTAAACTTTCTGGCATCCAATATTTCTCACTGGAATAGCCTTGTTCTTCTGCCATTTTTGCAAGTTTAGTTGGATCAAGACTCTCCTTTTTTATCGACTCAAGTTCTTGTTTGAAAGGGTGAGGCGTCGTAATGAGCAGCAAAAAGAGTCCAAGGAATGCAAACGTTGGATTGAGAAAAAATCCGATTGAGAAAAGCATTGCACCTAGAATCCAAACTGTCCAAAATTCCGGCTTGAATGGAAAAGAAGCAATGAAGAAGCCGCCATCAAGTTCCGGAGGGTTACCATCCATGACAGTTGCTTTTCCTTTCAGCACTTGAACTCATTGGAATCAAAGCACAGCAAACAACAGAATACCAGCCAACACACACACAATTGGAAGAATGAGGAGTTCGGCAGAAGAAAGTATTCGACCTAAGTTTGCAAGTTCAGTGCCTCGCTGAATGTTCGCCTTCATACCGGGACTGTCTTCACCATGAACCGATATAGTGGTATGTCCAATTGTGCCGTCGATGTTTTCTGCAGCTAACTCCGATTGCGAACGTGGCTTCACCATTCCAAGCAGGTAGACGGGGTTCCCTATGCGCAATGCGTAAGCTGTCCAACGGTGTTTACGAACATCTCCATCACGGAATAAGCGGGCTGCAAATTCTGTTTGAAAATGGTCGCGTAATGTATCAGCGTGATTTGAAGTCCAGCGTTTTACGAAATTACCGAGGGATTTTTTGTTGAAAGTATTGGACTCAACACGTATTCCACCTGTACCGTCATGAAGCATGAAAGGAACTCCTCCCTTGTCGGAGCGAACCGTTCTCCAAGTGCATTCTTCCTTGGTGGTTTGGTTTCCTTCAGAATCAGTCGTCGTAACTTGGCGACAAACATAGACCTCGTATTCCCAACTAAATTCAACACATCCTGGAATCACACGACGAGGATTTCCATCGACAACGACGTTTATCCATTGTTCATGGGCAGGGCGTACTTGGCCAACCAATTCCGCAGAGCCAACCGCTACAGAGCGTACGAGGGATGTTGGAGTATCAATCATCTGTTGCTGACGCTTATGTTGGAAGAAACCAAGTAAAAGCCATATGAGACCGACAATTGTAATTGCGATTGGCGCATATTCCATGCCAGCATCTTCATCAAGAATTTCCCCATTGTCGATAGCAGTTTGTTGGTCGACCATTAACATCCCGACCGATATACTCGCCAGAAGGATAAACATGAACATGCAAATTCCAAATGTGGAGAATGTTGCAGGACGGGGAGTGCCTACTTTACTGGGATGTTCCGGCAACGGAGTTCCGTCGCCATCCGGTGCGTAGCGATCCTCTTTGTTCCAAGTTGATGGGCCCGGTGCTGGAAGTATCCAGTCGTTAGGATCGTTGGTCGGGCTGTAAGATGAACGGCCAAAAAACCATGATTCAAGTTCGTACCCATTTTTCAATGCTTCTTCCTCTAAATCATCGGGCTGCGGTGCATTTTTCCGAACTTTATGCAAATCTGCTTCAAGCGATGCGGGAGAAAGTAATGCCATCAGTAAGAAGCCAAATGCTGCAACTAAGCCTCCTGTAAGTAAACCTCCTTCCAAAGAAAGCATGACTACACCAAAAACAATCATCAGCAGGGCAAAAATCCAAACAATCCAGCCCAACCAGTGATACGGTTTGGTAAAGTGGAAAAATCCTCTATCAAGATTTACATTCTCAAGAGACATAATTGCTCCAGTACACTAAGGCGTAAAACAATTCGTGTCAAGTTAAAGGAATATTTAGCAAAATAAATCAAAGAATTCCGACGACTTTCACAAGAATTCGTTTATCTCTGCATCCATCAAATTCTGCATAATGAATCTGCTCCCATGTACCCAGATGCAACCTTCCATCTCGAACGGGCATCGTTACTTGCTGGCCAAGCATCTGACGCTTAAGATGAGCATCTCCATTATCCTCTCCGGTGCGGTGATGGTGATATTCCTCTCCCGATTTGCCGTTCACTCCATAAAATGGAGCAACCTTTTCGAGCCATTTCATGATATCATGATGCAATCCATACTCGAGGTCGTTGACGTAACACGAAGCAGTAATGTGCATGGGATTGACCAAAACCAAGCCATCAGAGATACCGCTTTCAGCAACTATTTTCTCAACATCACGAGTGATGCAACGAATTTCATATCGTTCTTTCGTGTTTATCCAAATTTCTTCAACATAAGTTGCGGCTTGGCCAGTAATGAGTTTTCCCATGTTGGGGTAAAACCATCGGTAGTTGTTGATTATTTCAGTCTTGAAAACAGTGAGGATTTGTCAAGACCCGGTGCCCCAATCATAATTGGAATTGCTGCCAAAAGACCGCACATTACCGCTGTAATGGTTTGAACAACCGCCAAAATTTTGAGGGTTGCAGATTTACTTCCAACGGTACTGGATAATCCGCCATCAAAACCAAGATAAATTGAAGAAAGTGATAAAATGGATGTTATAGCAACGCCGAGTAAAATCAAATGTACTCCTCGGCGTTGATAATTTGTTAGCCAAAAACCGCCCAAGAATGCAGTTAGTGCAGCCACAATAGAGCCCGAAACGGACAACAAATGGTACGTCAAAGGAAATTCGATTACTTTTCCTGTTTGGAAATCCCGTTGTTCAATGAACGGGGAAAATACGCCTAGGCTACTGATTAAGCCGTATATGATGAAGATGATTCCAATGACCTTCGGAGCTGCGGATGGAGTCTGAAGAAAGACTTGATTCCCATGAGGAAACATGCCCTGTTGAGGAATACCAGAAAGATGCTGTTCCTCGTAATTGATGGGTTCATTCCCACCATCACCCCATGGGTCTTGCACCATAACATTGTCTCGCTAAACATGCATATCAATGCTTGTTCTAACTGTTGAATTGAATGGTGGTGTTGAAGAGGGAAGACCCAGTGGGCCAATTGAGGAGGGATTCAATGACTGATATCTTGGTTGTTTACAAGAAAAATTTTGAATCTGTCCACGATGCAAGTTTGGCACATGTTACCAAAGCACTCGAAAAATCCAGTAAGAAAAGAGGTGGATTAAGAATTGACGTCCGTGCCAGAGAACAAGTTCGTAGGGCTGACTTTATTGGTCGGGATTTGGTAATTGTTCTGGGCGGTGATGGTACACTCACCAGCGTATCTCACAATATCGATGCAGCAACACCGGTAATGGGCGTGAACTCTCACCCCCGTTCTGAAGACCCAAACGGTAGTTTTGGATTTTACATGGATTCGAATATTGAAACATTTGATGAGGATTTAGAGACTGCACTTGATGGAAATGCAATCATCAATGAATTGCCACGACTTCACGCAATCATTGATTCTACATCTGGCAATCGATTTACGACTGACCCTGCGATGAATGATCTTCTTATTGCCAACACTCATCAATACGCTCCAAGTAAGTATCACCTGCGTAGAGGAGAAAACAAGTGCCATCAACAAAGCAGTGGACTGCTGTTTTCAACATGGTTGGGACAAGGTGCCTGGCTGAGTAATGCCGCTGGTATTGAAGACATGAAGTTACTACTCCAGCGCGTAAAAAACGAACAAAAATCCACTCACTATTTTGTCTTGGCAAGAGATATTTCACCGTCAGAACGTGAAGGAATGCCTTGGTCGTGGATGGACTGGACCGATGAACCAACCACAATAACATCCGATATGCATCGTGGTTTTGTCGTGCCAGATGGATGGGATGAGGTGCACTTCAATCGAGGAGCCAGCATTACGGTAAATGCTGAAGCTCCAAAGTTGCGCCTCCTTACATTCCGCCATTCGATGAAGGACAGGCTTGAAGGATTGTCAAATCATTACGATTAAATGAAAAATTTTGTTTGGAGTAAAACACAACACCATCTCGGTGTCATGACATAAACAAAATTGTACTAAACAACGCGACAAAGATGGCGATGGCATTCAATACCAAAGCAGGAATCACTTTACCAGAATCAGGATGTTGGTTGTTCTTTGCGAGATGCAAGTGAGGTAACATGGAGATGACGCCGACCCCGCTAACCAGGCCACAACAAAAATTCAATCCGGGAATCATTCCCAAAATTATTGCGAGAACACCAAAAATTATCCAATCCGTTGCGTGAATCTTCTTGTAAGGGATGAAAACCTGCTGAGGATTGTGTTGATACGGTGCGCCTTGAGGTGGATTTGGAGAATAAATCACGGTTTGGGGTGGAGGTTGTTGGACCGGTTGAGGTGCTGGTGGAAGGTGATAGTGATTATGAATAACATTACCAGTGTGCATGTCGCGACCTACAACACTGTCTTGGATAGTGGGTTTTGTTCCGTCACTCGGTTGCATCGGCCCTTCCCCGACTCTTGCAGTTCGCAGGGACACTTAATCATAACGAACGGTGTAAAAAGTAAAGTTACGATTCAATAAAAAAAGGGTGGAGACTGGAACTCGACAAAGAGTTCCAGCCTCCGGTTTTCTTAGGAGGTGATCCATCTGCAGGTTCCCCTACAGATACCTTGTTACGACTTAACCCTCCTTGTCGAAGGCAGGC
>NYZH01000068.1 GCA_002687075.1 Methanobacteriota archaeon | reverse complement strand
TTCAATGCCCAAACATCCATGTCGACATCCGGTGCATTGGTGGTTTGATTGCTGTAGTTTGCAATGACGACTTCGTAATATGTTCCTGACCCTGCAGGGAATTCGTAAATTTCGCCGCTTGTCACGCCGGTCATGTTGTCCCAAACACCTGCTGAATCAAGTCCCGCACATGGGTTGCTTGGCATTGGTTGGCCGTCACATAATGTCCAATGACCATCGACACCAGGTTCGCCTGCGCCGTTGGTAAGACCACCAGACTCGGACATGTACAAAATGCCGGAACTTGCAGGCCATTCGACAACATAGTTTCCTGCATAGGCGATGCCAGAGGTCCAAACCGGTTGTCCATTTGCAACCCATGTCTCCTTACATGGACAATCAATTGAGGACCAAACATCCATATCAACATCAGGTGCATTAACGCTCCAGAATGGACTTCCGGCATTAACCACGTAGTATGTACCTGAATTCGCAGGATACTCATAGATTTCACCTGAGGTGACGTTCATTGTTGAATTCCAAACACCAACCACATTGAGTCCAGCACAAGGGGAGCCTGAAGGCTCATCTGGTGAACTGCATAGAACCCACTCCGGGTCTGAACCGGGTTCATCACCTGGGCCTGGTGAAGGTGAAGCAATGTAGAGCATTGAGGAACCCGCTGGCCATTCTACGACAGCGTTAGGAGAATAGGTCATTGTGGAATTCCATACCGGTTGTCCAAGGGAAATCCACTCTTCATCACACGGGCAGCTCACTGGAGCCCAAACATCCAAATCGATGAGTGGAGATGATACCTGTTGATCCAAGTATCCTTGGATTACAACCTCGTAATACATTCCAGAATTTGCAGGGAACTCGTATATTTCACCGGTTGATACTCGAGAAAGGTTATCCCATACTCCAATCGAGGTAAGTCCTCCACATGGTCCAGTGGAGACATTCGACGCTCCACCACAAAGTTGCCACTGGTTTCCATCGGCGAACGGCTGATCAGGAGTTACTCCGGTTGTGGTTTGATTGACGACTGCCATCCATAAACTACCTGTGCCGGTTGGATACTCGACAATCATTCCAACGCTGTAAACCGTGCTTGAATTCCATACTGGGCTAGAAGAAGTCAACCATATGTCTTCACAAGCGCAGTGCTTGTTCGACCAAGCGTCAAGGTCCACTGCTGGAGCACCTACGGTTTGGTTGTTTATTCCTGGCGAGACTTGGTAGAAATGTCCAGAGCCTGCAGGGATTTCGTAAATCTCTCCTGCCGATACAAGTGTCGTATTGTACCACGGTAAACCTCCGTAGCCGTTGAAATCTTCACAAGGACTGCCGCTGGGTGGTTGTCCATCGCAAAGTCTCCATTTGGCATCAACATCCGGTTGTGCGCCGGGCCCTGGTGATGCCCAAGCGATGTAGAGAGCAGACGAACCTGCTGGCCATTCAACCACTGAATTCAGAGGGTAATTTACCGTAGAATCCCAAACTGGCTGACCGCTATCTGCCCAGATATTCTTGCAAGTGCACACTTCGGAGCCCCATGCATCAAAGTCAACACCAGGGGCGCCAACAGTTTGATTGGTCATTCCAATCCCAACCACAAGATGGAAGTTGCCAGAATTTGCTGGGTATTCGTATATATCGCCCTCGCTGACCAGTGTATTGCTGTCCCAAACACTCGTCGGTGTGCCTACAACATCTGCACATGGTGCAGTACCGCCATCGGTGCACGGAATCCAAATGTCCTCAGTTCCTACAGTACCTGGCTCTTCTCCAGCATTGCTTCCTGCATCCATTGCCATCCAAACTGAACCATTGTGAGTAAGAATTTGCCAAGGCGAGTATCCGCCAGCAGAATTCCATGAAATACCGCTTATCTGAGCGATTTGAACACATGTGCACGGACCTTTCCAATGACTTTCTTGTACGGAACCGCCGGATGAATTAATTTGAGTTTGATAAAATTCGCCGGAATTTGCAGGCCATTCAACGATGGAATAAGCCGTATAGTTCGTGTTGTTATCCCATAATGGTCCACCAAGGCCATCGGCAGAACCTTGGAATCCACAGTCAGTCGTATTTGAGGAACTGTTTCCCTGAATACCGGAGGACTGCCTTCCTGCAAATTGCACTTCGGAACCGTCAGATTGAATGTGTTTGTTTTGGGTTGGCTCCTCAAAGGAATCCAGCCCATAAAGGGAAATTTGTAAGGTCATAAGTACTACGATAATCAAGGATAAGGTCTTTCGCATAAATCAAAATTCTACTGCTTGCATATATTATTTGTCACAGAATAGAAAAAATATGGCAAATTGTTCAAATTTTTTACATAGCCGATAAATGGAACGATGGAGGTTTCATGATAGATGGCTGCTAGGAGTTTCCATGTCACGACCGGTTGCGCTGATTACTGGAGGGGGACGCGGCATTGGTGCTGCAACCTCAAAACGACTTGCAGAAGACGGATATGATATCTTGTTAACCTACAATACTTCATCGAAACCTGCCGAAATGATTGTCCAAGAAATACGCTCGGCGGGATGGGATGCTCTTGCAGTAAAAGTTGACTGTGCTGATTCTGGGGAGGTCGGATTACTTGCAATCCACCCGTGGATGGCGCGTGGTATCGATGTACTGATTCTCAACCACGGGTCGTATGAGAGAATCGCAGCCGATGAAATGACTTTAGAGAATTTACGAACAACAATGGCTACAAATTTCGAGGGTTCAGTAGCGGTGTGGAAAGCGGTTCAACCACACCTTACACCTACAGCTCGAATGGTCGTAGTAGGCTCTCAACTCGGAACCAAAGGCTCCCCCCATGGCGCTGACTATTCAGCATCAAAAGCCGCTTTGTCGACTTGGGCCCGTTCACTGGCACAAGCAGTAGGGCCCGAAGGTAAACGAGTCAACATCCTTGCACCTGGATTTGTTGACACGGCTATCCTTGCTGGAGACTCAAATGAAAAAAGAGCAGAGCGTGAAGAACTGGTACCCCTCAAGAGAGTCGGAACCCCTGAGGACATGGCTGGAACGATTTCGTTTTTAGTCGGTGAAGATTCAAAATACATTACAGGCTCAATACTCCACGTCAACGGCGGATTGTATTTGCCCTAATGTAAGAGTTCAAAACCTCTTGACGATTTGGAAAAAACAACTGAGGGCAATTCATGGTCGAGCAATGGGATGATGAGGGAGTTTTCGAACAGAAAGCGAACTTTGATGATGGCCTTAGCGACCTTGCTATGCGTGACCCTTTTGACTTGTCAAGAGCGCTTGAGGGGGCAGCATTAGAACATCTCCATCCCGATGTTAAGCGGTTACGCCTGCATTCGGAATTCGAACCATCTGGCGACCAGCCAAAAGCAATTGAAAAATTGATTTCTCAATTGAAAAATGGACAAGAAAGGGCTGTGTTGTTGGGCGTCACTGGAAGCGGCAAAACCTACGCTATGGCTCAAGTGATTCAAGAGCTCAATATTCCGACACTCATTATGAGTCACAACAAAACTCTGGCTCGACAACTCTACCAAGAGATGGCAGGGTATTTCCCCGAGAATGCTGTGGATTACTTTGTTTCACATTATGATTATTATCAACCCGAAGCATATCTTGCAAAAAGAGACCTCTACATCGACAAAGAACTTTCGATTAACGAAAGAATTGAACAAGAGCGTTTTGCTGCAGTTGCTTCCCTCGTCACGCGGCCCGACTGCGTCATTGTTTCATCGGTATCGTGCATCTACGGATTAAATCCTCCTGAGACATTTCTTGAATACCATGTTCGCGTCCATGTGGGCCAAAATATCGAAACCAGCGATTTACTGAAAGAACTTGTTGTGCTTCAATACAAGCGCACAACATTGGACCTTTCGAGAGGTGAATGCAGATTGCGCGGCGAAGTTCTCGATGTGTGGATGCCAAGCAGAGACGACCCTCTAAGAATACAATTTGACTTCGATGGAGTCACCAAAATCCAGGTTTGTGACCCGGTTACTTGGGAAGTGCTTGACACTCTGGATGAAGCATGGATTCATCCAAAGGAATTCTTCATGACCAGCCCGGAACGATACGAAGCCGCTTTACAGTCAATTGAGGACGAACTTGATGACAGAATTGCCCACTTTTCAAGTCTCGGACAAGAACTTGAAAGGCACCGAATTGAACAACGTACTCGCTACGACCTAGAAATGATTCGAGAGATTGGGCACTGCCAATCTATGGAAAACTATTCACTTCATTTTGACGGCAGAGAGAGAGGTCAGCGACCGTATTGTCTCTTGGATTTCTTTGCTGCCTGCGCTCAACAATTTCACGGCAATCCAGATAAATTCCTCGTCATTATGGATGAGTCTCACGTTACTCTCCCTCAAGTTGGGGGCATGTATTACGGAGATAAATCACGAAAAGAAAGTCTCATCGAACACGGTTTCCGATTACCTACTGCTGCAGACAATCGACCGCTTAAATTACCCGAGTTCCAAAAATTGGTTCCTCAAATGGTGTATGTTTCTGCAACACCTGGGGAGCGTGAACTTCGTCACCTTTGTGAAATAACAAATCAACCCCTCCCAAACGGCCTTCTTCATGCGAAATCTGGAGGTGGTGCAGGATATGCAGACCGTGACAAAAAGCACCCTGAGAGTGAAAGTTTGTACCAGATGGTTCGAAACATCAAGGGTATCGCTAAGATGGAAATCCGTCCAACCGGGTTACTTGACCCCGAAATCGAAGTTCGACCTACCAGTGGACAGGTTGCAGACCTCCTCTCAGAAATAAACATTCGAACACAACGAGGTGAGCGAACGCTTGTAACTGTATTGACCATCAAATTCGCTGAAGAAGTATCGCAATATCTCAATGAAATGGGAGTCAAGGCGCATTACCTTCATTCAGAAATTGACACGATTGAACGGACTGAAATCATCAATGCTTTACGAATAGGTCACATCGATGTCATCGTCGGAATTAACCTGTTAAGAGAAGGGCTAGACATACCTGAAGTAAGCCTCGTCGCAATCTTTGATGCTGATCGTCAAGGGTTCCTACGAAACGAAAGAAGCCTGCTCCAAACCATTGGTCGAGCTGCAAGAAATGTCAATGGGCATGTTTTGCTTTACGCTGATGGAATGTCGGCTGCAATGAAAGCCTCAATTCAGCAAACCATTGAACGTCGAGAACGGCAACAGGCTTCAAATGAAAAGCATGGCGTGATTCCCAAAACCATAGAAAAAGCTCTTCCGAAGATGAATTCGGACATCGAGGATTTGATTGCAGGAACTTCAACCTCAAAAGACGGTACTCGCCGACTGATTGCTAAAAAAGGAGGAAGACGAGAGGGGGATTGGGCTCAAAATCTCAACATTGGCGCTGGTGCATGGAGCATTGGGTCTGGACAGGACGGTTCAAGTGGATTTATATCAAAAAAACCAATTGGAAATTCAAAAACGCAATTGACATATGATGAGCCTGATGATGTGTTGAGTGAACTTGAGCCTTCTCAAATTCAAGATTTGTTGAATGAACTTCGGTCTGCAATGAAAGAGGCTGCCCAAAATCTCGACTTTGAAGAGGCTGCACGCTTGCGTGACAGAGTGTTTGAACTCGAACAACGACTCTGAAAAACACACCCTTTGGGTGTGAAGAATATTCAAGCAAGTTCTTGAAGGACAATTCAATGGCTTGTTTATGGCGATACAACCTGATGACTTTGATGTCCCGGTGGTCGATTATACTTTCAATGAATCCGTAACACCTCGTAGTTTGCTGGACCAAATGGCCAATGCAGGAGGGTTTACCGCAACAAAACTCGCAGTTGCTCGAGATATTTTACTCGACATGAAAAGTCAACTCGATGTCGTCAATGGCGACAGCAGCAAAGTATGCAATTGGCTCTCATTCCCTGCATGCTTGTGCGCAACCGGAACTCGTGGTTTCTTCGTGGAGTCACTCAAGCGAAAAATGTTCAATGTGGTATCGACAACCTGCGGCATGCTTGACCACGACATTGCTCGGTCGCACAAGCACTACTACCACGGAGCATTTGAACTGGATGACAGAGAACTTGGAGAACATTCCTTAATGCGTTTAGGTAACGTGATTGTTCCAAACTCCTCTTATGGTGAAATCATTGAAGAAGTGTTGACTCCCGTTCTTGAGCAAATGTACCACGATAGAATCAAAGAAACCGGTAAAACTGGAGCTGATGCATGGCTAGGATTTGGTTCGATACATCTCGTATGGGAACTCGGAAAACGCATTGGAACGCCTGATTCTTTAATTTACTGGGCTTACAAACACAAAATTCCGGTCGTCATTCCGGGAATTACTGACGGTTCAATTGGTGCCCAGTTGTTTATGCTGCGTCAAAAGCACCGAGATTTTCACATCGATACCCTCGCTGACGAACAGGTGATGAGCGACTTGACATGGGATGTCGATGTTTCGAATGCACTCATGGTCGGTGGTGGAATATCAAAGCACCATGTTATCTGGTGGAATCAATACAGAGGCGGACTGGATGCTGCAGTTTACATCACTACCGCACCTGAACACGACGGCAGTCTTTCTGGTGCACGGCTTCGTGAAGCGATTTCATGGGGGAAAATGCGCCCAGAGGCCCCGAACATTTGTGTTGAAGGCGATGCAAGCGTCTTGCTGCCCTTGTTAGGTGCGGATTTGTTCTCAAGGAGTGATGAATAATGAGCGTCAAACCACTCGCATTTTTTCTCACATCTTTGGTTGTCTTGATGCCGCTTGCAGGATGTTTTGGAACCGAGTCTGACAATACAAACCTTGAGGAAACAAACGGTGTCTTTAATTTTGAAAAGGAACCAACCACGTGGTATCATTATCCCGGCGGCGCTCATGCAGAAAACAACACATCTGGACTAACCGGCAACAATATCCCCTATTACAGTAAAGGCACCTACTACAGCACTGGTTTCTCAACCTTCGAGCCGACGATGGGAATCACATCAACTGACAATATATACTTCACAAGTTACGGTAATGGCCCCGCAGGCTCAACTGCCATTGTGCAGTGCAGCAACATGATTGAAATGAAGAGTTTAGACGATTTCACTTGTCAGAACGTCTACGGACCTGTGCTGCCAGTTGCAAATTCAAACGATCCTTATGTTTATGTCGACCCGTGGACCGACCGAATCATGAAATTTGACATGCATGCCTTGTTGGGGATGACGGTCGAATGGAGTGATGATGAAGGCGATTCTTGGTTTGGACCATCCGTGGCTACATCTTATTCTGTTCAAGACCATCAAACAATTGCTTCTTCACCCTATGGCGGCATTTTGCATGAAACTCTGTGGGTGTTTTGTATCAATGGAAACTATCCTTCACCGTTGTGCTCTCAAAGCCAAGATGGGGGCCTTACTTGGGGGCCAGAATTGCCCGGTGCGCCGGTTGACTGCCAAAGTGGTGGTTTATCTGCACACATTATCGGGGCGGAAAACGGTAATTTCTATCGTGGGCAAAAAGGCTGTGATGGTCAAGGATATTCGATGTACAAGACTGAAGACGGAGCAATAACATGGACTGAACACGTTCTTCCAACGGAAGATTCCGGCACCGCAGATACATGGAATGCCGAAGAGGCACAAGTCGATACCGACAGTGAAAGCAATGTATACGCCATGTGGATGGGTATCGACAACATGCCTTACTTCTCGTATTCAGTTGATGATGCAAACACATGGTCAGACGCAATTATGATTGGTCCAAGTCATTTGGATGGTACCGGATTTCCAGTCGTTATCGCTGGAGACCCAGGAAGAGTCGCTTTCGGGTACATCGGCACTGAAGGTGACGGAGTTTGGCACGGTTACATCTCTGTAATTACCGATGCATTCAACGAAAATCCACTTATTACGACTGTTCAATTAAACAATCCTGACGACCCTCTTGATAACGCAAGCCCAACTTGTGGTTACGAGCGATGTGGCGGCTTTGGAGATTTTATTGATATGCAGATTGATGCTTTTGGCCGCCCTTGGCTCTCTCTCTCACACAATCCCAATGGCGACACTGGTATTATGGGCACCTTCACGCACGGTCCAACCCTTGTTGGTAATCTAACCGCATTATCTGTTCTTCCCGAAGGTGGAGTCCAAACTTTGTGATGGTTTATTCCTTGAGATATCCTGCTAAGGTGTGCATTAAAGCCGTACGTATTGGAACCAAAGGGCGCCAGCCGTCTCCATCGATGCTGTGCAGTACATCATGTATTGGCGATAAATCTGGCCGTTGACGGGAATTGTCTTCAATGCCCATAGGAAGATTCGGATTTACGACCAATGTCTTCACCTCAAAGTTCGGCGAAGGAGAGGCAGTGAGATGTTCGATTGCGAAATCACCGGTTTGGCCAGCTTTCGTTCGCTGATACAACAGTACGAGTTCTTCAATTGATTGTTCTTGGCCCCAAGCTCGACGACCAGACATTTTCACTCTGGCAGGGAAAGGCTGTTCGCTCAAGAGAATTCGAACAAGAGCGTCGGCCACATCAATATCACTCACCCACCAATGTTGTTGATCGTCAACCCTGCATGGTTGTTCGCCATTTTGTAATATATTCATCCATGTCGAAATAGTTTGATTCTGCCATGTGCGGTCAAAGGTACGCGGTAACAAATCATATACTTCCACAATGGAATCCATTGAATGTGCATCGAACTCTGGCACCAATCCGCCAGGCACAACGAGAATTATTTCCAATTCGTCAACCTCAAAACCTGATTGTTCATCCGAAATATCCCCAAACGGACCGAAACCGATGAGCATTAATCGATGGCCTGGGCATAACGGTATGTCATTGGAACTGTAAAACTCGCATTCACTGAATTCGAGCTCTGTGGAATGCTGTTCAAGGAGAGTTGAATGAATGTCCTCAGGAACGATAACATTGGCACGTGAACGAAGGAGTCGTTCAACGATTGCGTAGCCAAGAGAAGAGTCGGAACCTCTCAAATGGACCGTTGGAGCCTTACGCATAAATTCCCTACATGCGGGTTCTACATCAAGATATTCATCCAGAGCAGCACTTTGAAGAGTTTGTTTCCTCTAAAAATAAATTTTTCAATTGGATTATTTACGAAAAGAGTTTTTTTGGTAGCTTGACAATTCGTCAGAATTGAGGAAAAATTAGATTTGAATTATCCCGTGTAGATTTTGCCGCATAACTTGAATATCGTATTGGGAAAAAACCTTTTTCTCAAATGTTAGAAGAATTGAAAATCTATGGAAAGGAGATGAAAAATGTCGTCGGCTCAATTTAATTCATATTGGTAAAATAAATTATACGACATCGTTAAAATTCAAAAAAAATGGTTTTTCCAATTGGAATGGCGTTTAATTATACGACAAATGCAATTGGATTTTGCATATATTTAGCCAAAGAGTATAAGACCTTTCAAGTGAAGCAGGGGGTAAGCCGGAACAAACTGGCAAAGGAGATGGGAAAAATGCCGAATGACAAATATGACATCCAGGAGTTACTCCAAAGAGATGTTTATGTAAACGATAAGAAAGTAGGAAAGATAGTTGGTGAACGTCACCATCCGAACGAAGCACGTGTGCGATCTATGCGATTGCAGGTGGAGTCGGATGTTGCTGATGAATTCATGCGGAAGCCCGCAGAACTCGCACCACTGCCAAAAGAACTGGTTCACAGTATACGAAACGATGGAACAGTTAAACTTTCGAAATCTATGAGAGAATTGCAACGCAGATGGAGAAACACCGTTCGTATTGACGAGAAATTATACGCACCAGATGAAATGCTTGACCGAGCTGTATTGGACAACCAAGGTGATGAAATTGGAGTTATTACAGATTTGTTCAAAGTGAAGCGAACCTACAAAGGCGTTATTGTTCAAGTCCGAATTGGAATACAAAAGCAATATGGAGTGGATGCTCAAATCCGAATCCCAATTAATGCCTTTTCGAGAACTCGAGAACGACTTGATGAAGTTGTACTTTCACGAACCTTCGACAAAGTGCTTTCACTTCCATCGTATGTCTCAATCAATGAGATGGGCGAAGAAGAGTAAATCAAGTTAGAAACAATTTGACACCAGCCGTCACTCTTATGACGGGGAGGCAAGTCGGCCGAACTACAGTTGCGCGGGTAGCTTAGTCGGTTGGAGCACCCGGCTGATAACCGGGAGGTCGCAGGTTCAAGTCCTGCCTCGCGCACTCTTCTTCATTTGAATCGCTGAGTTTCACGGTTCAAACCACTCGCAAAGAACATGAAGGGTCACTTCTTCGCTTCGAATAAGGGAATCTCATGGTCGTGCTATCTGGCAGTAATTCACGCTTGTTGGCTGAACAACTCGCTGATTCACTCGGATGGGAACATCACCAACTTGAAACACGCCGTTTTCCTGATTCTGAAGGCTACATTCGAATCCCGAGTGAAACGATCGAAGCAGTTCGAAGCGAACCGGTTGTTCTTGTTTCAAACACATTTCCTGACTCGGGGATTGTCGAAACATTGTTGATGCTTGAAGCAGTTAATGATGTCCGAAAAGGAAGAATGGAAAACCTAAGAGAAATTGGTCCTCAAAAAATGGATGATGTTGGTGAAGGAATACTGCTGGCGGTACCGTATTTCGGCTATTCACGCCAAGACAAACGTTTCAAACCTGGTGAAGCCATTTCTGCTCGTGCGATTGGACATCTTCTCGCTTCAAGATGCGACGGCATTATCGTGTTTGATCTACACGCTCCTTCGGTATTGAAAGATTTACCAGTCCCCGTAGCATTCACTTCTGCGATGCCGGAACTTGCCCGACACCTACAAGAAGTGGTACAGCCCGATTTCATTCTCTCTCCTGACAAAGGTGCTATTGAGCGAGCATCACAAGTCGCTCAAGAGATTAATTGTGAATTTTCGTATTTAGAAAAAACACGTATTGACGCTCATACAATCGTTCACAAGGCAAAAAATCTCGATGTCGATGGTAAAACGGTCGCTATCGTTGATGACATGATTGCTACTGGAGGGACGATCTGCCGCGCTGCGGAAGCACTTCGCAACCAAGGTGCTGTGGCAGTTCATGCCGCTTGTTCTCACGGCCTCTTTACTGGAGGAGCTATTGCTCGATTGATACGATATGTCGACGGCGTACATGCGACAGGTTCGCTTTCGAATCCTCGAGATGTGATTTCCGGCGGACCAGCACTTGCCCGAGGCGTTGTTGAATTGTTCGATAAACTGAACTGGGAAATATAGTACTCAGTACGCCTTTTACGTGTCACAATGGTCCCATTTTCTACTGTTCTTTGAAAAATCGCTGCTGTGTTTTCGTTCCGTTGCGTTTATATTCGCGGGGCTGTGCGGTGGAACGCCCATAACATGAGGACAGAGTGATTCCAGTGACTGTACACGTGCAATTTGAAACCCCTGAAGACGTAATGAACCAAATCTACGATATGCTACAAGCCAATTCAAACGGCCGTATCAAAAAAGGTAGCAATGAAGTGACAAAAACCGCAGAACGCGGTACTGCTCAATTCATTATCCTCGCAGAAGATGTCAATCCTCCTGAACTCCTTGCACACATTCCTTTGATTTGTGCTGAAAAGGGAATCCCATTCGGATATGTTGCTGATCAAGAACATTTGGCACAAGCCGCTGGTCTACCTGCAGGTGTCAAGGCAGCATCAATTGCTGTAATGGAAATCACCAAAGGCGCTCAAGAAGATTTCAATAATGTTGTCAAAGCAATTGAAGGCCTCAAGGCATGAAACAAAATTCGGAGAGGATGAAAATGAGCGAAGAACTCGGTGGATGGCCAGCAGAAGTCGTCGAAATTGTCGGACGTACTGGTATGACCGGCGAAGCAACTCAAGTGAAAGTTCGTGTCAACGATGCACCGAATCCACGAGACGTAGGGCGCATCATTTCTCGAAATGTTCTCGGCCCAATTCGTGTGGGAGATATTTTGATGCTCAAGGATACTGGCCGAGAAGCCAGAAAATTAAACGCACGGTGATGAACAATGCCTGAACGACGTATATGCAATTTTTCTGGAGAAGAAATCGAACCTGGTACGGGCATGATGTTCGTTCGAAGGGATGGAAGTGTCCTTTGGTTCAAAAATTCAAAAGCTCGCAAGAATATGGTGAAGCTCAAGCGTAATTCTCGACGTGTGAAGTGGACTCGTCATTATGTGAAAGGCGGAATTTGATTTCCAAATTTCGATGACTCGCTGATTTGTTTGTTGCATTGTACTGCTGTTGCTTATTGCGTATGCCTCATAAAGGGGCGTCCAGTGGGCTGAAACGGTGAACAACATGGAAACAACATATGTGATGGTCAAACCTGACGGAGTACAACGAGGATTAATTGGAGAAATTATCGGACGGTTTGAAAGAAAAGGGCTCAAACTCGTGGGTTTGAAATCCGTCGTCCCATCAAAGGAAACAGCTGAAAGCCATTATGCAGTTCACTCTGAACGCCCGTTCTATCCGGGACTCATTGAATTCGTCACGTCCGGTCCAGTTGTCTGCATGGCATGGAATGGCAAAGATGCAATCGCCGTTGCTCGAACACTCATCGGTGCCACCAACGGCCGTGAAGCCGCACCCGGAACCATCCGAGGAGATTTCGGAATGGACATGGGATTCAACATGATTCACGGCTCCGATGCCGCTGAAACCGCAGAATTTGAACTCGGACTTTGGTTTCCAGAAGGGCTCATGGATTGGGAACAAACCATCACCTCTTGGGTTTATGAATAGTCGAATCATACAGTAGTTGATTCTCATGGCTTCTGATGATGTTGAACAGACAACTGACGATGAAGTCAAAGCCAAACTGAGGCAACCTATTGTTGCCGTAACTGGTCATGTTGACCACGGTAAAACCAGCCTTCTCGACCATCTTCGACGTTTAGGAGAGAACACCGGAGAAACAAATGTCATGGACAGAGAGGTTGGAGGTATTACTCAAGAGATTGGAGTTACGCAAATACCGCTCAGCATACTCACGGATTCGATTGCCAAAATGCCGTTCAAAAGTGATGCTTTCAAATTCGACAGTCCCGGACTAATTTTCATTGACACTCCCGGGCACGAATCTTTTGGGTCAATTCGCAAGCGTGGGGGAGGAATTGCTGACCTTGCAATACTTGTTGTTGACATTCAAGATGGTTTAAAGCCACAAACAATTGAAGCAATTCGCATTCTTGAAAATTTTGTGGTTGATGACAACAATGAAGTCGACTTCTCAAAGACGAGAGGTGGCACCCCCTACATTGTCGTTGGAAACAAAATCGATAAAATTCATCAGTGGGAATCCAAACAAGACCGTTCAAGTTACACTGCTTGGACTGAACAATCAAAAGACGCAAGTCAATATGCTGAACAGTATTTCAACAACTTGGTAGGGCAATTTGCGAAAGAATCCGGAAAAAACCTCGTCAAGTTTTGGGATGGTTTATCCAGTTTCAACTCTGAAGACGACCGCCTCTTTGTACCAATGAGTGCACTCAAAGGCGAGGGTATGCAAGACCTATTGTTCACGATTTTACTCATGGCAGAGCGCCTCTCAGAAGAAAAAAGGGAAAGTATCACCATTAAGCCCAATGAAGTTGCTGAAGGATATGTTCTAGAATCCCGAGAAGAAGTGGGCCTCGGTAAAACAATCGACATTATTTTGACAAAAGGTTCGATCAAAACTGGAGATGACGTTGCGTACAATACTAACGAGGGGCCTGTTGGAAATATTGCTGATGAAAGCATTCGTCCTCGAATACGAGCAATTCGGAAACCTAGAGGTTTGTCAGAAATGCGTGATGCCGGAGATCGTTGGGAATCACTGGATAAAGCAGATTCCGCTGCTGGTTTAAAATTGGTAATTCCGAACATGGAAGACGTTTTGATTGGAAGCAGAATTTTCTTCCCGAAACCAGAAGACGACTACAATAAAATTCGCGGTGACATGAACGATGAGAACAAGAAACTTCGTGAATCTCATCCAGTAATGTGCAGTATTTGCAATGAAGTGTTTACCAGTAAAGATTTCTCGGGTATACATACGAACAAGAATGCTGGCACAAAAAATGGATTCTCTGAGCAGTGCCAATATGCAGAAGCTTTGCGAAAAGGCGCAGTCGTTAAAGCACGGACTATTGGAGGTCTAGAGGCGGTTTTGTATGAACTTGCAAAAAGAAAAATACCTATCAGTTCTGCAGAGGTTGGCCCAATTAAAAAATCCGATTTGAGACGTATTCAAGCAACGGATAAACCCGAACATCGATTCCTTATCGGCCTCTCTGTAGAAGGTAACGACCAGGTTCAAGGCCAATTAGAGAAAATTTTAGAGAACAAAGACTCTGCTGATTTCCATTACCTGCAATCGGATCTTATTCACCAAATTACTGAACAAATTGATGAGGTTCTCGATGAAATTCAAGCAAAACTCTCAGGGTCGGAACAAATTTTCAAGCCCGGGCAAATTCGTCATATCCTGTATAACGGCATGAGTCACTTCAAAGACAAACCTGCCGCATTCCCTGTCCATGTCCTCAAAGGTCAAATTCGCGTTGGACAAGAGTTGCTAAGAAATGATGGAAGCGGAAAAACGCTCGGAAAAATCCTCTCGATTGGGAAAGATGGTCAACTTACAGCCCATCAAGGAGAAAAAGTCTCTATTGGAATGAACATACGATTCACGAGGAGCAATATCTCTGAAGATGACGAGTTTTATGCCGATATACCGGAAAAACAGGCTGCACAGATGAAAAATGCGAAACTGAATGATTCTGAAAAAGATGCTTTCGCAGAAATTGTAAAGATACACCGTGAAATTTTACAGAATCATGGTTATGCCTGGGGTTGGAGTCCTTAACCGAGCGTTGTTTACCCGTAATTCCTCGGAATATGTGTGACATATTCACACCTCACATTCATATATGGATAGTTGTGGTTGTTTAACTATCACGGAGGCATCAAGTATGGAATCTGGTATGACTGGAGCGCCCGCTATGGGTCAAAACCCCGCTGCGCAGGACCTAATTGGTACTGTTTCTGCAATTTCGAACAGCCTTATGAATGAAGTTGGGAAAGTCATTATCGGAAAACCACAAAACCTTCGACGTGTTACTGTGGGAATTCTATCAAACGGAAACATGCTGCTTGAAGATTTTCCTGGTTTAGCAAAAACATTACTGGCAAATACCTTTGCCCGTGCTCTTGGATGTAAATTCAAGCGTGTCCAGTTTACTCCTGACCTGCTTCCTTCCGATATCATGGGTACCTACATGTACGACCAGAAGTCTGGTGAATTCAAACTTCGTGCAGGTCCTCTATTCTCAAACATTTTACTCGCTGACGAAATCAACAGAGCACCTCCGAAGACTCAAGCAGCACTTCTTGAAGCAATGGAAGAAAAGCAAGTTACTATCGAAGGTATTACACATAAACTTCCTGCCCCTTTCGTTGTATTGGCAACTCAAAACCCAATTGAACAAGAAGGAACTTACCCGCTTCCAGAAGCTCAAATGGACCGTTTCTTGATGAAAATGAGCATGGGCTATCCGGACCGACCACAAGAAAAAGCAATTCTTGCACGTAGAAAGCTACGTGGAAAAGACAATCACGATGTTGAACAGATTACAACTCCTAAGAAACTGGTAGCAATGCAAAAAGCTCTTGAGACGGTGCATGTAGATCCTGCTATTCTATCGTACATTGTTGAGATTGTTCAAAGAACACGTGAAGATCATCGTGTCACGAACGGTGCTTCGCCTCGTGCTTCGCAGTCCCTGTTCAAGACCGGGCGAGCAGCTGCTGCAATCGCTGGTCGAAATTATGTTATTCCTGATGATATCAAAGACATCGCCTTACAGATAATTTCTCACAGAATCAACATGAAACCTGAAGCTAAGATTCGAGGTATAACTGGGATGCACATTGTCCGAAAAATCCTCTCCGAAGTTCCTGTTCCGGTTATCCAACCTGCTTGAAACTGTAAACTCTAGGGTCTGCATTGAAAGAGGAAGACCTTTTTCCCATATTTGTCGGAGGTGGCAGTCAAGATGAATCCTTACAAAATGGTCGTTGCTGTCGCCAATCAGAAAGGGGGTTGTGCAAAAACAACCACCGCTGTGAACTTGGCTGCAGCCCTAGCAAAAGGCTCCTCGCGTCAAGGTTTGCCAAAAGCAAAAGTTCTGCTTATCGATTTAGATCCTCAAGGAAATTGTGCTACATCGTTCGGTGTTGAAAAAAAGAAAATCAAAAAGACAGCCTACGATTTACTTACCAATGATTCAGGCGAAGATTTGCCACTTATGGAGGAATACCTCATTGGACCTGATGAATTAACACAGTCAATGCGTGATGCCTGGAGTCTTCGAAACAACAACAAAAAACCACCAGAAAACCTCTCTGTAGGGCACTTGTGGCTGTTGCCAAGCGACATCCATCTCTCCGGCGCCGAAATCGAACTGAGTCATAAAATTGGTCGAGAAACTCGTCTACGTGAAGCCCTTCAACCCATTATTGACCAGTTTGATTACATCATCATTGACACCCCACCATCGCTAGGGTTGCTTTCAATAAATGCGATGTGTGCTGCAAATTGGGTAATGGTGCCTGTACAAGCAGAGTACTATGCGCTTGAAGGATTTAGCATGTTGATGAATTCCATAAAAATGATTCAACGAAGAATTAATCGTAATCTGAAAATTTTCGGTATTGCAATGACTATGGTTGATGCTCGCTCAAAACTTAGTCGGCATGTATGCGATGAAGTAAACCGTAAAATGCCGAATAAATTATTCAAAACAACAATTCGAAGACTGGTCAAAGTCGCTGAAGCCCCTTGGAGTGGCGCTCCAACAGTGTTGTTGAATAAACCAACAAATTCCGGTGCTGGAGCAGGTTCTCTAGAGTATTGGACTCTTTCCAAAGAATTTCATCAACGAGTAACGGAGATGAGGCGAGAATTTGGAGTGAACGAAGACCCTCGACTTCTTCTTGAACGGAAAAACCGGTGAAAAGGTGTTTCGAAACTGAGACATACCTCCACAAAACGAGGTTTTCAAGCCATATCCTTTCGCGCAGGTTAAGTATGCTATAGAACAGAGGAGGTTCGGGATAGCCATGACAGGTGAAGGGATGACCTCGGTCAGTGTGAGTTACGAAGTACGACGGCAACTCAACACAATGCGAACAATGAGCGGACACAAAAGTGTCAATGAACTGCTGACGGATTTAGTTCGTGCACACAAGTTGAAGACGATGAACGGAGATATTGAAACGTTGCGAGAGCGGATGAAAGCAATTGCAGATGTCGATATAGAGCACTTGGTTGACCGACTTAACCTCGCACCATTCAAGGTTTGATTGTCATGATGGAATGGCGTCCGAATGGATACGAATTTGATGCCAAGAACTTGGTACGGGCTTTGTTTAGTGAAGATACCGATGAAGGCAAATTGCTGGAAGCGGCTGCTTGTGGATACATTGAAATTTTTGCAAGAGCAAAGGCATGGAACGGCGTTCTTTGGTTGATAATGAATACGCTCAAGAAGGATGGAAAACCAGTATACACTGGTGAAGAGTTGAAGGACTTAAGGGACTCACTACCGATTGTTTGGCGTTGATACAGAGACAAGTTCACCCATGAGAGGATGAGGAGCTCCTCGTTCAACTGCTACCCACCGAACTGTATCGTGTACAGCTTTGGCTCTCGTATACTTCAGTAATGCCCTCATCATGTCCTTTCGTTGACCGTTCTCTTTTCTTTCAACGTAACGTAAATATTGAATGTTCATTTGAACTTCCACATCTTGTAGAAGACGTTCAATATCTGATTTTTTGCGATTATAGAGTCGCGTCTGAGGCGACCAAGATTCATTTGAGATGACTTTAGACATGTTCAAATTGCCCACATAACGGGCTTAAAGGAGTTTAATCCTCATATTATAATGAGAATCTATACTCATTGGTTCTTGTCAAGCCATTCTTGACCGTACCATTTCCATTGATCCATCGTCCATCCTTCTGGGAGCCCGCTGGCCGGGACTGGCGGACCTTGCGATTGTTGGACTTGAGCCACATCAACTACGGCCTCATTTGCCGGTTCTGCATCGGGGACATCTGTATCAGGCGAGATTCCTGCGATTGCCTCAAGACTGTCGTCATCTGAGTAAAGAGAAGACGAGTCGACCGAATTCAAACCGCTTTCAGAATCATCAAATTCATCTTCAGCAACGGTAAAATCAAGTTGAGCCACATCATCGTCCCATGCAGAATCTGAAACGATACCGCCTTGAGCTGATAAGCCTGCAGTACCTGCAAGGGCTTCATTTTCAGCAGATTTGTTTTCAGTTGGTACATAAGGAACACCGTACATCTTCACCAACGAATTGGTCTTACGACGCTTCATGATGAAACTGATGACTAAGATTACTGCGGTAAGTCCAAGGAAAGCGCCACCACCAACAACGACAACCTGCTTTACAATACTGGAATCCACAGAATCAGATTCGAGAAGACCCGCATTTTTACTTGCATTCCAGGCACTGAAACTAAGATCGTATTCTCCTTCTACTTTATCTCGAGAAAGGTAGGATTGGTAATCTTTACTCCTCCAACCTTGACAAGCCGAAGACTCATCATCAAAATTGAGTAAACAATGGTCTTCTTCAGTTTGAACTAATGGACGTGTATCATCGTAGTCGGAGTTCGACCCCACGCCGTCTTTATCACCATCAAAATGTTCATTCGGGTCAAGTTCCATGCCCTGTGATTCAGTGACATCTACCCAACCATCTCCATCCAAATCCTCACAACCGTACGAAGGCACCTCGATGAAACCAATCGCCGCAGATGTGTTAACTATCCACGCTTTTGTTGAATTCCCGGCTTTCCAATTGCAGTCATCAGCAAAATCTCCAGAAATATTATCTCCGTAGCCGTCTCCATCTCCATCACGCCATTGAGAACCAATTGAAGGCAGTGCATCTGCACCATCAGCAACAGTCCAATTTTCAGTAGGGTTCGACCACCCGTCTAAATCCGAATCAAGGCAACCAAATCGATCCTGATTGGAGAATCCATTAAAATTCGGACAAGCATCTGGAGTGATTCCGTTTGGATTGTCACCATATCCATCTTGATCCGCATCAGACCACTGAGAGGGTTCGTCGATGAAGGCATCTCCATCCAAACCGTTTGAATTATCACCGTAACCGTCGTTATCTGAGTCCTGCCACTGCTCGCTGTTGCTAGGGAACATGTCTCCATTCACTCCGCCGGTATTATCTCCATATCCGTCACCGTCATTATCGCTCCATTGCGTCGGCTCGTTCGGGAACGCATCAGGAAGGTAGCCGCCTGAATTATCTCCGTATCCATCGCCATCAGTATCTGCCCATTGCGATGACTCGAGTGGGAAGACGTCGAGTTGGTCGGTATATCCGTCACCATCAGAGTCCAAATCATAAAGTCGAATCTTTGAAAATGAAGTAAACGATGTTACGATGTAGACTTCGCCGGTAAAAGCTTGGAAAGAGCCAACAACTTTGCCGGATGAAGAATACGAATTCTGTTCAGTAAAGGAAGAGACGTCAACTAGACTCAGCTCACCATTCTGAGTGCCTGCATGATAAGTCATGTTATCGAATTCATCCAATGAAACGACTGAATACCCGTGACTCAAGGTTAGAGTTTCATGGGCCCAAGTAGAGGTATTGTAACGGAACAGTTTTCCGTTCGATGTTCCCACAAGTAAGTCGCCATTATGGTCTTCAAGAAGCGAATTCACTATCGATGTAGACTCAGTTAATGTCGTAAGACTCGTCCCCCCTTGGTTTGAAAAAATGTATACCTTCTTGTCGTATGCACCGATAGCAATTCGCCCATCAGAAAGGACTTCGAAAGCGTTGAATCCTGACTGTATATTCGCAGTAGTATATCCTGTGGCACCTTCAGAATTGTACTCTTCAGCCCTACGGCGTCCGGCAAAATAAGCTAGCCAAAGGTCTCCTTCATCATCCCAATCTGCGTCACTCACCGATTCGGGGGTGCTCATATTCCAATTGACAATTTGGAGATCCATGTGAACAATTGATACACCTGAATCATGACAAACCACGGTCAATTGTTGAGCGGCGTCAAGACGTGCTGCATTTGTGGTCTGATTCAAATCAAGAGACCATTGAGGAACGAGAACCCCGCCTGAAAAAGTGTTCACGCTTAGATTTCCTGCCTCATCGACGGTAAGAATTGAACCATCAAACATTTCTTTCCAATACACGAAATTGGTTTCCGTTTGTTGAGTAAACCCAGCATCAACAAGTGAAGTACTGTTCGCCGCTACATGGGGAGTGAAAGCACCCAACGGTAGAAGCAAAACTGTAATGACGAAGACGAGGAGTCTCTTCATAACAACCCGATAACCCCAATCAATATGAAGCGAACCCTTCGCAGCATCAGTCTGGAATTAATCATCCTGAGAGGTTTCTTCTTCTTCATCGTCGGATGACGAAGTGGATGTGAGTTTCAATGCAGGCATTTTCTGTACTGGTGTCAGAGTAGAAGTCTTGTTCGTACTTGGGACTTGACCTGGCTTTGATTTCGGAGGAGGGCCTCGAGTTTTCTTTGGTACGAGTTGTACTGGTTTGGGGGTTATAAGCGCCGTTTTCACCGGTTCGGTGGTTTCCAATGTCTGAAGAACCTCTGTGATTGGAGTCAAGGTCGAAGTTCTCTGTTCTGAATCGGTTTCTACTGGAACAATTTCCTCTGAAACGGTTTCTTCGAGCATAGGTTCAGAAACCGGCTCTGGAACCGTGACGGGTTCTGGAACTTGTTGCATTTGAGTTTCGGCTTCTGGAGAGGAAATCGGTTGAAGCGGTTTACGAACCAATTTCTGAACAGGTTGAGGAAGATTCGTTGCTATTGAACCTCCAATTGGTGCTTTGACAGGTTTAGCAAGTGGGGTTCCTGGAAGAGGAGACAAAGGCTTGGAACTTGTCATTGGAGTTCTCATTCCACCTAGACCCATTTGCGGTTGTGGAGCCTGCAATTGTCCGTCCATTATTCCACGCAATGGCCTTCCACCTGTTGCCCCTAATGCATCTGGACGAGCACCAAGAGATGTTGGATTGGTTTGATTGGACACTTGAGTGCTGCCCTGACCTGAAATTGATTGCATCCACATCTGCCGCTTCTCAGCTCGACTGTCGGTCGATTGTAGATCTCGGAATTCGGCTTCTCTTGTTCTTAGATCTGATTCAGCGGTGTTGATTTCGCCCTCAATTTGGTTGGTGATTGCATCTCGCATCTTGTCCTCAGCCATCTCTTTGAATGCATCCATCTTTTCACTTAGGCTCTGCAAACGTGTACGAATCTCAGCCCGCTTAAGTCCCAACTGTGCTTCAATCTCGGCACGGATATGTGTTTCTCTCTTACGAACATCAATGAGTGCCTTGTTTCGCATGATTTCTTCTCGCTTGTCCAATTGTCGCTCGAGTTGGGTAGCAACCTCTTCTTCCTTCCGAACTCGGAATTCGTTAAGGCGCTCCTCCATTTCAACCTCTAGTTCAAGAGATGTTTCTTCCTTTAGCATGTCGAGGTCGGTCTCAAACGTGAGACGTTCGTTCCTCAAACCTGCATCTACCTCCGACATTATTGCCTTACGAGCAGACGCTTCTCTCGATTGGAATTCTAATTCAAGACGTTCAGACCAATCGGTCTTCTTAGACTCGTACTGTTGCTCAAGTTGTTCACGCAGTTCCGCTTCTCTTTCATAGCGGAATCGAGCAAGTCGGTTTTGGATTTCCGCTTCACGAGCATTTCGGTAACTGGTGAATTCTTCATCCATGCGAACTTGCAGTTCAGACTCGACATCGGTCTTCAGTGAGCGAGAAATGTCATCAATTGCTTTGGAAAAGGTGATGTCATACTTCTCTCGAAGACGTGATTTGCGTTCAGACAATTTCTCAGAATGTCGAGTTTGAAGTTGTTGTTCAATTTCGACACGTAATTCGTCCCTACGCCGAGCAATTGCTAATTCAACATCCTCGCGCATTCTTTCCTCAAGTTCGTCAGTCTCTTTACGCAGTCGACCTTCAAGTTCAATCTGCAGTTGTTCAGCAATATCTTCTTCGAGACGGAGGCTACGTCGCTCATATTCTGCCTTTAATCGGGCCTCACGTTGCTTTAACCTTGAACGCAGTTGTTGTTCAAGTCGTGTACGAATTCCACGCCGAAGTTGTTCTTCTCGTTCAGCGAGGCGAGCCGCATGTCCTTCCTCAAGACGAGAAATTTCTTTCACCTCCATTTCTTTGAATCGTTCTTCCATCTCAGATTCGAGATTCGCCTCAATCTCGCGAACACGACGCTGCAATTCTTGGTTGTATTCAATTGCCAGTCGTTCTTTCTGAATGTCCAAACGCTGACGGTGTTCATCTTGGAGTTGAGTCTCGATTTGTGCTTTAAGTTGTGCTTTATGTTCTTCTAATCGACGGTCTTGTTCAACATCGAGTTTGTCTTGAAGAGCTTCGAGTTGTCGATTGAGTCTTAAATCAAGTTCACCGCGAATACGGGATTCCTCACGTGCTAGAGAATCACGCTCCAATGTACTCAAATCACGTTCCATGCCTTCACGCATCTCTTTTTCCAGTGAATCGAGTGTAAGTTCATGTTGAATTGATAGGTCTTGCGCTAATGCTTCCTGCATAGCAACAACACGTTCAGTAATTGCTTGTTGGCGAAGTCGTCGTTCACGACGAATATCGGCTCTCAAACGCTCTTCTTGCCGGAAACGAGCACTGGTCATGACTGCTTGGTCAAGAGTCGAAGTTTCAGTCGAAGTAAACTGAGAACGGAGAGCTGATAACGAGACTTTTTGGGTGTTTTCCCGCTTCTTACGAGCCTCGTCGAGAGCATCGTCATTCTTGCTTGCGCTCATTCCCATCGTTCCCATCAAGTAGTTCATGCACATCTCATCATAGATAAGGAGCGCGACGGAAAAACGGGGCTACAAGGCTGTTTAGGAGGGTTATACGACTCACCAAATTGCCCACTGGTTCAAAAGGTAACTTTGAAACTCTTTGAACAAGCAGGACATTCGATATTCCGTTCACCAGGGCGTCGTTTCATGCGCAGTTTTCGATCACAACTTGGACATGTCACTTCAACCCGAGGCACATGAGGCGTGAGCGTGAAATGTATTGAGCATGATGCGCATTGAAGGTGTGCAGGGCGTTTGTTCACTCCAGCGATTAGGACCTTACCGCATTCTGGACAACCAATTTTTTCTTCGGCCCATTTTTTCCGCGTGACTGGATGGTCAACACGAACACGGGCATCACAAAGAGTGCAGTTAATTTCTCCCAACTCGTTCGGCAATAACCCACCACACTTTGGGCAGGAAAGTGCCGGAGGAGAGATGCGAGATTCAACAGTCAGTTCTTCGCTCATGTACAACCCTCACATTCGTTCTTCTTGATGTATTTGCTTCAACATTCAGAAATTATTTTTGCTTTGCAATCAATGCAATATTCACAGGGATGAAATTCCATGGCAAATTCAATTCGATTCCGTGTTCTTTTGCTAAAATTTCCAACATCTGCTTTGCTCCAACCTGGTCCCGAGAGCCCTCAAGTTGAATGATGTGTATTTCCCCACCGCTGAGTACTGCTTCAGAGAGAGTAGATGGCAAGGCGTCCAAGTCTCCGACTTGGACTTGAGTAGATGATTTCTGAGACGGTGCCGTATCTGCAGACAGAAGCTCCGGTAGTTCAACATGGGCTGTTTTCCTCCACCACCTTGCTCTACCTGCATCCCGATGATTTTCAACCAAGTTGAGGGCAGCTAACTTCTTCAAATGATGATAGAGATTGTACCGTTCAACAGATACTTCCTTTTGAAGTTGAACAGTACTCATCTCATCATGTTGGGCCAGGGCGATGTACAACGAACGTCGGGTTGGATGCGCTAAAGCGGAGGTGATTGGGTCTGCCCGAACTCGTACCATCGCCTCACCGTTGCGAGAGAGTTGCTACTTAGGTTTGAAGATACCGAGTCAAATTTGAAAAAATTACTGAGGTAAATATCGTAATTTGAGAACTCTAAACGCGTCTTTGGTATCCAACCATAATGAAACGCATATTGAACGAAGCAGAGACATCATTCCCTCCCCTGCTAGACGAGCACCATTGATGATTACCAAAATTGCTGACGCCTCATGTATGAGAACACCAACCCAGAGTTCATCATAAAGTTGGAAAATTACGGCAATAACAAGAGAAAGGGTAATTCCTATTGTGATGATAAGATTACCGAGTAATATTCTCTGAGATTGACGCGAGATATCGACAAGGTCCGCCAACATGAGAGGATTATCGCTTGGAATCAAAACATCTGCTGCCTCAAGATTTACAGTTTCACCCGTTCCAACTGCCACACCAACATCTGCAATTGCAAGTGCTGCTGCATCATTGAATCCATCTCCGACCATCATCGTGATATGGGTTTTTGAACGATTTTTCACCCATTCAACTTTCTGTTCTGGAGAGAAACCTCCATGGGCGGAAGAATCTGGCAATCCAACACTCTTTGCAAAAGCCGAAACAGCGGACTGATGGTCACCCGATAAAATTTCGACATTGATTGAGCGTTCACGAAGTGAGGTAATCAATTCTTTGCTTCCAGCATATGTGTCGTCATGTATGAAGGTGAACAACGCAATACCTTCTCCATCCCGTACAAGCAAACTGGCGCCATGACCTTTCTTTTCAGTGGCAGTGTACGCTACGGCCAATTCTTCAGGCACACGTACTTTCAATTTCTCAGCACGATCAAAACGAATGAACATCACCTCCTTGCCACCCACCTTACCTTTCACACCTGCTTCAATATCGGAAATAGAAGAGACGGAATTAGGGGCTATGTTTTGCTGCTGGATATAGTCCATGACCGAGAGGGCGTAGGGGTGAGAGGAACGAGACTCGAGTCCTGCGGCTAATTTCAATGCGGCATTTCGTTGTCTTCCCTTCGCCATGTGAACATCACCTAGTCGCGGTCTTCCTGATGTGAGGGTTCCCGTTTTATCCAAGAGAATATGATTGACCTTTGACAGTCGTTCAATAACATCTCCACCCCGGGCGATTGCCCCAAACTGTGCAGATCGTGAAAGAGCTGCTGCATGGGGTACTGGATTCGCTAAAAGCAGCGCGCACGGACAGGCAACTACCCAAATAAGAAGAATAATTTTCCAGTTATCGGGGAATAATGCATACCAGATACCAAAAGCACCAAGCAGAACTATGGGGACCCATATCGCGGTAAATAACTCAATTGTGCTTTGCAACCGCGGTGGCTCCTCGCGGAATGTGTGGACTGCATCAATTAGACCTGAGAGACGTGTGTCGTCTCCTACAGCAGTTACTTGAACAACAACGGGGCCGCGAGCTAAAATTAATCCGGCTTGAATCTCATCGCCTTTTACAACTTCTACCGGAACAGACTCACCCGTTAATGGCGCCTTGTCCAATGAGCCGTAGCCATCAGTGATTACACCATCAGCGGGAATCAGTTCACCGCTTCGAATCTCAATGAAATCTCCGATGCGAATCAATTCAATAGGAACTGTTTCATGTTCTTCATGTGAATTAGGAATTGGACCTGACCCCACACCGACCAACGGTGTAGGAGCTGCCATTTGAAGGGTAAATCCCGTCACAGATAAATCACTCAAACTGGTTGGTTTCTTTCCAGCCACTCGACGAGCAGTACGTGGTAAACGGTCGAGCCCACCTTGCATTGCTTCTCTGGCTTTGAGCAGAGCATCACCTTCAAGATGAGCGGTAAATGCTACCAATATAGCAACAATCAATGCCTCCTCCCACATTCCCAAAACTGCAGCACCAATCACAGCTAAGCTGGTTAGAACTTGAAATCCGAGTTGTCGGTTTCGTACACTAGCAAAGGCTTCTTTGAACATCTGAGAACCACCGATTATCAATCCAGGTAATGCGACAATTGCTAAAACGGTTGAAGACCAACCAAGGATTTCTCCCAGAATGACAAGCAGTAACAATGGAAGAGCAATGCCTCCGCCAATAAGTCTCCACTGATCTGGGCGCAATCGATTCGATTCAGCAGGTACAAACTTTGGAGCAGAACCGATTATTTCCGAGAGTGAAGTGTTTCGCAGGTCGAATAATTCCTTTGGACTCTCAGGTGGAAATTGAAGTAAAATTCGTTCATCATCTGTAATTTCGACATCTAAAATACCCGGCTGCAACTTCAAAATCTTCGCTAGTTTCCTTTGGTCAACTCCATTCCGAAGGGCAACCTGAGAACTTCGAACACCAACCAATTGATTGAAGCCAACATCTGGGGAATGTCCCAGTGCACGGAGGACAGATGATGCCTCTGACATCGAGCCCTGTTCAAGGTCAATGTTGAATTTCACAGTTCCTGCGGTAGCCGAGACTTTTGGTTCATCCACTTGAAACAGCGTATTCAATGCACGAGTTGCTTTACTCGCACAATCTGGGCAATCCATTCCTACCAAAGGCCATTCAACATCAAATATACCTGTAGCTTGTTTTATGATTGTGGAATCCAAAATTTCTGCATCGAGTATCATGGGCTCAGGTGCCTTATCTGAAGGAGAATCTTTCGGTTGGAGAGATTTGGTTTTTTCCTTGGCTTTTTCCTTGCTTTTTTTGACTTTGGTTTCTACTGGCTTTGAATCATCGTCATCAAGAGAGAGAAACACATCGTTCTCATCACTCTTTGACATAACTTGTCCTCGCAGCCTTCACAAATAATCTCTCGCTTTCGGAGTTAAGGAATCCAAACAATCGAGCAAGAAATTTGATGATGAACTGAGAATTGGGTGCGCTATGGAGTGGCTACCTGCGAACTGGTCTCCGAAGATTGTTGCTGTAGATATTGACGGTACACTTACTGACACCAAAAAACAACTCAATACTCGAGCATTGGATGCCCTCAAGCGATTGGAGGAACATGGCATTCCGGTTATTTTGGCCACTGGAAATGTTCGAGCAATTACCTATGGTCTTTGGAGATTCTTGAAATTGACAGGACCGATATGCTGTGAGAATGGAGGTGTTCTTTGGCATCCAAGTTTTGACAAACCCATGTTACAGGCAAAAGGAGAAGAGGCAAGGCAAGCAGCTGAATGGCTTTCCACCGTTATGGAACTGGACCCAAAAGGAATTGAATCAAATCAATGGAGAGAAAGTGAATGGTGCCTCAATCCTGATGAGAATCTTGAATTGATTCAGCACCACCTTGCTCAAAGCGACTGGCCCCACTTGATTGCATTGAGGACTGGTTTTGCGATACACTTGATGGAGCCACATCTTTCCAAAGGCAACGGTCTTGAGATTCTTTTCAAACACATGGGATGGTCATTAGAAGACATGTTGTGTGTAGGAGATGCTCCGAATGATTTGTCGATGTTCGAAAAAGCAGGTTGGTCGATAGCTGTGAAAGGGGCATTTGATTCAGTCATGCAAGCAGCAGATGTATGTTCACCGCATCTCCATGGGGATACTTTTGAACCACTTGTAGAAGCGATACTACAGGCACGTAATGGCTGAAAACCTACCAAAGTTGGAGAAATCAAGAAATTCTTACAAAATGAAGTGCCGGGGGCAGGATTCGAACCTGCGAAGCTTTACGCAGAGGATCTTGAGTCCACCCCCTTTGACCGCTCGGGAACCCCGGCTAATGGTATTGCGTGGAACATTTCATTCTTGATTATTCCTCTTCACCAATATTATCTAGTTCACTAGGTCTTGGTGGCGCAGCATATCTTTTCTTGGAAACATTCTGCCTATGTAATTTAGTATATTGCTCTAATTCTTTTGAACTTCTATGATAAGCAAATCCAAACCCTCCAACCAACAGGAATGTGAGTAGTAATACTAGTCCAATTAGACCATTCAATTCTCGATTAGAAGATTCGAATTCTTCAATATCATTAATCTCTATTTGTCTCGATTGTGAATAATTTACTAACTCAATTGTGATTATGATTTGTTCAGTTGTCCAAACTTCAAAATTCCAATTTGTCTCTGTCCATTTGCCTGGTTCAATTTCAATAAATCTAGCCTCCAAAATATTACCATCGTTATCTTTTAGATTCACTTCAACAGTTCCATTGAGTTGGCCCAAGTTAACAATTCTAGTCATTATTTCCAAATCTTGACCAAAAATCGGACTATCTGATTCAACAGAAATTATATCTAATTTAGGTTCGAAATCAACCCAATTGAATTTAGGTAAAATTGGTTCATTTGATGTACCTAGACCTGTTAATTCAAAACCTGAATTATCAAATGCTTCGAACCAAATAACTACTTCACTATCTTTATTTAGCAGATTAGCATTAAATGGTGAAATGTCTATACTTTGGTTAAAGTAGGTATTGTAAAGCGTAAATTCTGTCGAATTAATCATAGTTTCACCTTCAGTTCCATCGATAATAGTCCCATTATTGGTGAAATACCATTTCACAGCCAAGTGTGGTTTATTTAATCTGTATTCATCACTAACTATTGCTGAAACCTGTAAATCTGATAATTTATTTGAATCTATTTTCAATAGATCTTTCAAATTTAAAGATAGCAATGGAGGATTGTTATCGAAGTAAATTTCATAGTTCAGCAAGGCTAACTTGTCTAATTGTGGTGATAATAAATTTATTTCTAATTCAAACATATCACTATTGCTAAATGTTTCATTACTAAATAATTGAGTAACTACTTTTCCATCTTGAGAAATAGTTGTATTGATTAAAATATTACCATTTATACTGTCTATTAAACCATTTACTGAATAATTATTTGATAAATACTCCACTGGAATAGAATAATTTGTAAAACTAAGGTATAATTCTAGTTCAATCAATTCATTGGTTTTAGTCCAAATTTTTGTTTCATTATTAGT
>NYZH01000067.1 GCA_002687075.1 Methanobacteriota archaeon | reverse complement strand
TGATTCCAATGATGCAGTGCATATTTCCTACTATGATTCTACCAATGACGATCTCAAGTACGCCACCTGTTCAAGCGGTTGTACATCAGCAAGCAATTGGAACGATGTTTCAGTTGACACAACAGGTAATGTGGGATCGTGGACTTCAATCGTCATCGATTCCAACGATGCTGTCCACATTTCCTACTTTGATTCCACCAATGGTGACCTCAAACTTGCCTACGATAAAGACACAGACTTCGACCAAGTGTTGGATAAAAACGATGCATGTCCGTACAACTACGGAACCAGTACTGAAGACCGAATTGGCTGCATTGACACCGACGGTGATGGATGGTCGGACTTAGGCGATGACTTCCACAACAAAGCCACCCAATGGAAGGACTCTGATGGCGACGGCCTTGGTGATAATTGGGGCAACACGGCTTGGAACAATACTCGAGAAAGTCACTGGCCAGGCGAATGGGTTGCGAATGCGTACTTGGCTGATGCAAGTCCGTTTGATTTTGACAACGATGGCTATGAAGACGAGGACATTGATGATGCAGAAGAAGGCGAAGGTTGGGATGCTTGTCCGACACTGTACGGAACCAGCAGTGAAGACCGTAGCGGTTGCATCGACTCGGATGGTGACGGATACTCCAATCCAACCAGCAATTGGAACGTGAGTGATGGTGCAGATGAATTCCCAGGTGCGTCCACGCAATGGATAGATACCGATGATGACGGATATGGAGATAATCCATACGGGAATTTCCCTGACTCTTGCGTCTCATTGTACGGAACCAGCTACATTGATGTTTACGGTTGCTACGATGGTGACAGCGATGGTTACAGCAACTTAAGCGATGTTGATGATACCGATGATGAAGAGGCAGAAGATTCAGATGGCGATGGATACGGAGACTACAGTGACGATTTCCCGTACGATTCTACCCAGTGGCTAGACTCTGATGATGATGGATTTGGTGACAACGCATCAGGCAACGACCCAGATGCATTCCCAAATGATTCTGACGAATGGAGTGATTCAGACGGTGATGGACATGGCGACAATGAAGCAGATGAATTCCCTTACGATGCTACGCAATTTGAAGACGACGATGGCGACGGTTACGGGGACAATTCTTCTGGCAACAATCCAGACATGTTCCCGAACGACGAAAATGAATGGGACGATTCAGACGGCGACGGATACGGGGACAACGAAGATGATGCGTTCCCATACGATGCCACTCAATACGAAGACGATGACGGAGACGGTTACGGGGACAACTCCACAGGAAACGATGCTGATGCATTCCCTACCGATTCAAGCGAATGGGCTGATACAGATGGAGATGGTTACGGTGATAACTCTCAAGATTACTGCCCGTATGTCTCAGGAAATATCTCCTCTGGTTTGTACACCGGTTGTCCCGATGCAGACGGGGATTCGTATGCTGACTTGGAGGATGCCTTCGATAATGATGCCACGCAATGGTCCGATTCTGATGGCGATGGATACGGTGATAACTCAACCGGAACAAACCCCGATTACTGCCCAATGGATTCAGGAACATCAACCACTGCGGTCTTTTACAACTCAACCTCCTTAACATTGGAAAACATCACTGCTTACGGCTGTGTTGACAGTGATGGTGACGGTTTTGAAGACTATTCCGATTCTTGTCCGTTTACATACGGCAACAGTTGGGCCGATTCCACTGCTTGTCCTGATGCAGACCTCGACGGGATAAGTGATGCCTATGACCCGTATCCAAACAACGCTACAAACAACGTTCAAGATTGGGACAACGACACATACCTTGACCATGCACCGGACCCAATAAACAACACCGATGCATTCCCGAATGACAATTCGCAGTGGAACGACACAGATATGGACGGATTCGGTGATAACCCTAACGGCAGCAGTGCAGATGCATTCCCGCTTGATTGGTCACAATGGAGTGATGCCGATGGTGATGGATACGGTGACAATGAGTTTGGTAACGAAAGTGACGGATGCATCTATTCGTTTGGAAACTCGACCATTGACCGTCGAGGATGCGCCGATTCTGACGGCGATGGTTACTCAAATCCAGACGGTGATTGGAGTGTTAATGAAGGAGCTGATGCCTTCACTACCGAACCTTCACAGTGGTCTGATTATGACGGTGATGGATACGGTGACAACTCGACCGGAATGAATCCGGATTCTTGTCAAGGACAGGCAGGGAGCTCGACACTGACCGTGTTTTACAACAATACCAACGGTCAATTGAGCAACGTTACGTATTATGGATGCCCTGATGAGGACAACGATGGATACGAAGACAGTGCAGACCCTTGCCCCTACACCTACGGCAACAGTTGGGTTGACATGATGGCTTGCCCGGATGCTGACCAAGACGGTATTAGCGATACAAATGACCCGCTTCCTCAAACACCAACCAATTCATCTATCGATTGGGACGGTGATGGCGTTACGGACCACGCATTCAACCAATTGCTGAACATCGACCATTTCCCGACTGACCCTACGCAATGGGTCGATACTGATGGCGATGGATACGGCGACAACTCGACCGGTAACAATCCGGATGCCTTCCCCAACGAACCAAGTCAGTGGGAGGATTCTGACGGCGACGGATACGGTGATAACACCGGCGGATACGATGGCGACCAGTGCATCTATACATCTGGAAACAGTACGATGCCTTACTTTGGTTGCCTTGATTCAGATGGCGATGGTTGGGCGAATGAATACGATGATTTTGATGATGATGATTCTCAATGGCACGATATGGACGGTGACGGATACGGCGATGAAATGACCGGAACCAATCCTGACCAATGTCCAAATCAGCCAGGAACCTCCACAAAGCGTGTTGGTCCGAATGGAGAGAACGAAACCTCGTATGGCTGCGAAGACCGAGACAACGACGGATACGAAGACCAATCGGACCCTTGTCCAAATCAGTACGGTACAAGTTGGATTGACCAAATGGGTTGCGTTGACGACGATGGCGATGGAATCAGCAACATCAACGACCCTGAGCCTTACATCGCCACCACCAATGTTGAAGATTGGGACGGTGATGGTTATCTTGACCATGCTGCCGATGTGTCCTTGAACAACGACCATTTCCCACTTGAATCAACGCAATGGATGGACAGCGATGGAGATGGTTTCGGAGATAATCCAAACGGTTTGAATTACGATGCGTTCCCGAACGAGTCAAGTCAGTGGCTCGATTCAGACGATGACGGATACGGCGATAACACGGAAATTTGGGCATTCCAACCCGATGCCTGCGCCTATCAAAACGGTAACAGCACCGCCGATAGATACGGCTGTATCGATTCGGATGGAGACGGCTACAGCGATGCCTCATCGAACTGGTTAGCATTCCCTTACGGTGCTGCTGACAGTTTGCCTTATGATGCTTCACAACACGAGGACCTTGACGGTGATGGCTGTGGCGACAACTACCAATTTTCAATCGACAACTCGACTGGCCTGAGAACAGAATCTGGAGATGCTTTCCCGAACGATTCTGAACAATGCAGTGATCTTGATGGTGATGGCTACGGAGAAGAAGACGATGCGTTCCCAGAAAACGAGTTGGAGTGGGAGGATTCAGACAGAGATGAAATTGGTGATAACAGCGATGACTTCCCATTCGACCGCACACAGTGGAAAGACACCGATGGCGATGGATACGGTGACAATGAAGACGGTCGAGATGCGGATGATTTCCCCAGCGACCCTTCAGAGCATTTGGACAGTGACGGAGACGGTTTTGGTGACAATTCCGATATGTTCCCCAACGACCCGACGGAAACTGTTGACTCTGATTCTGACGGTTATGGGGACAACAAAGATGCATTCCCGAACGACCCATCGCAATGGAAAGATTCGGATTACGATGGATACGGTGATGAGTATTACTTCACCGTCGCTGCAGACGGCTCACATGAAAACCAAGCTGGAGACCAGTTCCCTCGAGACCCGACACAATGGCGTGACACCGATTTAGACCAGCATGGTGACAACACGTGGGGCAACAATCCTGATGCGTTTATTTTTGACAATCAAGAATGGAAGGACGACGATGGTGACGGCCTTGGAGATAACGAAGCAGACAAGTGTTACGATGTTGATTCTGGCGAATTGCGCATGTGCACCTTAGATGCAGACAACGATGGTTTCAATGACGATGTTGACCAATTCCCGAACGAAAAAACCCAGTGGGATGATGGAGATTTGGATGGTAAAGGTGACAATTGTCGATTTATCGAAATCCGTGAAGGCGTGTATGGAGCCAACATTGATGGTGTACAAATTGAATACCTCAACATCAATTCCACAACTGCATTCAACGGAGACTGTTCGCTCAATGATCGTGACAACGACGGACGTAAAGACCCTGCAAATCCAGAATACACAGACGCAAATCGGGTTCAAATAAAGAAGGAATCCTTGGCTTGCGAAAGATTTGGCTCCATCGAAATTTGTGAGGATGCTTTCCCTGACGACCCCAACGAATGGGCAGACAACGATGAAGATGGTATTGGAGACAATGCAGACCAAGATGATGACAATGACGGAGTTTCCGATAAAGTGGAAGAAGATGCTGGTACGGATTCTTTCAGTTCTGCAGACAAACCGTTTGCTGGAGTAACTCTGCCTGTACTCGATGTGAAATTACAAGAGTGGGACTTGATCACAATCGGTATTGGCGGTCCGAGTGCTTTGTACCTCGCATTCACCTTCCTTTCACGCAATCGAAGAACTGAAGAGTTCGAACAACTGATTCATGAGGCTCAAACCGAATTGGAATTGAGAGTAATTAGTGACAAATACGAGCGAGCAATGCAAATGCGACTCATTGGAACACACCAAGGTTTGCGTCTTGAACGAATTCGTTCAAAGCGCGAGAATATTTTGGAATACGAAATGGTCGAACAGCACAACTCAGAGGTCGAAAACCAACCAAAGCAAGTTGTACCACTTTCGAATGAAGAAGAATGAGGCACATCCCTATGAGGCTCCGGTGACTCGGAGTATCATGGCAGGTGGAGGTTTGGACAGCGAAATCGCTCGTCTCAAGCACAAAGATGTCCGTAAGAGACGGCGAGCAATTCGCGTGCTTTTTGATACCGATATCCCTCGTGCACTGGAAGGATTTGTCCCCCTGCTCAACGACAAAGACCCATGGTTTCGCTCCAAAGCGTTGGAGGCTCACAGAAAATGGGCACCTGCTCAAGGTGTCGAAACCTTGCGAGTTTTGGCCGAACACTCCTGGCTGGATGCGAGAAGATGTGCTGCGAATTTGCTGAATGAATTTTCCGAGGATACGACCGACATTGCCTTGTTACTGATTGAAGACAATGACTTGACATGTCAACGAAAGTCCGCTGAGGCACTGTTGAACGGTAGAGATGCTGCCTTACACATTGAACGATTTTTGAATCATGATGACAGTGCATTGCGACGCTTATCTATCCTTTCTTATGCTGCAAAGGCTGAACAGCGTGTTGCTGCACTTGAAGACGTCAACAACAGTGTACGAGAAGCAGCACTGCAATCAATCGTAGATAATGGGGAAATACTCACTGAAAAAAGCATGCAAGAGGCTCTTAAACGAGGCATCAAAGTCACTCCCCTTCTTTCCTCAGCAATACAAAATTCGGGAGATGTATTGATTCAAATTGCTCAAACTGCCAGTGGTAAAATTTTGAATGAACTCGTTGGAGAATTACGATTAAGGTGTTATTCTCTTGATGAAAAACCAATCCAAATCTTGCTTGAAAACCAATGCTATGAGGTTCTTGGACGATGGATGCAGGGACTTAAGAGTCCTGAAATCGATGCCTTAAGGTGGGAGATTATCGGCAATTCCAAGGTCGACTCCATCGAGAGGTCTCGACTGCTTGAGCGATTGATTGGTCGTAGTGGAGAGCCGGAAATCGCACAAAAGGTTCGAGAATTTTTGGAGCACTGTGATGATGATTTGCTCCGCATAGCAGCAGAGAACCTTTCAACCGCCTCGACTGAACTCGGTCTATGAGCCAGTCCAAGTCAGGCATCCGCTTCCTCATCGATGCCACTGAAGGTGATTCACGTAGATTGCATGTTGGTATTGAAATTCAAGGTCCGTTTACCGAATCAAGACTCATTGCCCATTTCCCTAGATGGGTGCCTGGGTCCTATTTTCTTCGAGAACCAATTCAACATATGACCGATTTCTTGGCAACAGACCAAGACGGCAACACACTTGAATCGCAACGAAAAGATGTCGATGCTGTTCGGATTAAGGTGCCTGAGGGTGCAAGCAGTATTTTGCTGACCTACCGATTGCTCGCCAATGACATGTCCGTTCGTTCTAACCATTTGGACAGAACGCATCTCCACATGATGCCTCCTTTCACATGGTTTATGCCGACTTCCGGAATTGAAAACAACAGAATGAATATGGAACACATTGTTGAACTTCATGCACCAAAATCATGGTCTCCAGCCACACAGTACCTAAGCACCGGAAAACGGAATGGTAAAGGAGAACTTACCAAAAATGAGGGAACTACACACTGCTTTACTGCCCCTAACCGAGATGAATTTCTTGACGGTATTATCGAATGCAATGCGAACCCAATGGATACTTGGGTCGTTGATGGACGTACGCATCACCTGAAAATGTGGGACAGTGGTGGCCACGATATCGATAAAGGAATGTTGGAGCGATTCAAAGAAGATATGAACAAAATTATTCGAGAACATCACGCCTTGTTCGGTATACCATCGTGGGATAATTATGTCACCGTGATTCAACTTACCGATACAATGAGAGGAGGTTTGGAACACCTCAATTCTCAAACATCTATGGTTCCTCGACAAAGCTTGATGCCAGGGCACGATGATGAATACCGAGACTTGGTGAGTCTGTTCAGCCATGAATATCTTCACCAATGGAATGTTAAACGTTTACGTCCACGCAATATGCTGGACTATGACTTGCAACGCGAAGGGCACTCCGACTTGCTTTGGTGGTTCGAAGGAGGAACTTCTTGGTTGGGAGATATGTTGTGTGTTCGTTCAGGGGCATGGTCTGAAGAAGACTGGCGTAAGGATTTCATGCGTAAAATGAAACGCCATACTGCCCGACATGGGATGGAATTTGAATCGCTTGCAGAATCAAGCCACGATGCATGGATTCACTTGTACAGAGGGCACGCCTTTTCTCGTGAATCTCAGATTTCCTATTATCTTGAAGGAGAACTTGCAATAATGCAACTGGATGTCGAGTTGCGTCGAAGGTCAAAAGGAGATGCTGGAGTCTGTGACCTAATGGCAGAACTTTGCCGAAGGCACGCTATAGAATACGACTCTGCGGAAAAACTTGGCATCACCTACAAAGACATTCGACAAGCACTCACATCAATGAAAGGTGGCCGTAGATTAGGTTCTCTTCTTGATGATTTAATGCATCAAAGAAAAGCCCCTGATGTGGATGCAACCATGGCCTATTTCGGTCTAAAACTGGTCCCAGAACATCCTCTCAAAGACGGAGAAGAAAACGATGGATGGCTTGGAGTCAACTTGTCAACCAAGGATGGAAGAGTCAAAGTCACATCCCATCTCTCCGGTTCACCTGTACGCCAACATGTGATGCCAGGAGACGAAATTGTTGCCATAGATGGCATTCGTACTGCCAGTCTCAAAGGACTCAAAACGTCTCTCAAAGGCAAAGCAGGACAACAAGTCGAACTTATGTCAAGTCATGAAGGAATCATTCAATCGCATAAGGTAGAACCCCTAGCATCGCCGCAACACGGAGTAAAATTGGATGGCAAAGGCAATTCCAAATGGAACTCCTATATCGCAACACGTCAGTCTAGTTGAGTCGGTGCCTTCTCTGCTAGAACATCAAGTGGAACATGAATCGGCGGAAGATGGTCTGCAATCGTGTGGCGGCTGGTTTTCGGAGGAAATACATCTTCTGAGAGGCACATATCAATGACTTGCTGTTTTGTTATTGACTTCAATTCTGACGCTGGCCAAACATCCACTTCAATGCGTGAATCGTCCAAGTAATCAACACATATCGCAGGAACTCGAGCTAGGTTGAGTTTTCCAGCAATCGAATAGCGATGATGGCCATCAAGAATAGAACCGGTCTTTTTGTCGACAATCAATGGTTTGGTGAAACCGCCCCATTTCTTTGTCATTTCAAGTAGTTTGTCGCGATTCTTTGGCTTAATTTGTTCATGCGGTTTGAGCCATTCGTAAGGCACGAGGTGGACTTCTTCTTCATCCCACATTGTGCTTATCCAACGGCCATTCTGCGATAATGCTTTGTCTCGATTGCATACCCGTTCATCTAAGGTGAGGGGAAATGACGTCTCAACAATGGCCAAAAATTGCTATTGAAG
>NYZH01000066.1 GCA_002687075.1 Methanobacteriota archaeon | reverse complement strand
TCCTTGTCCTTGGCCTTGTCCTTGGCCTTGGCCTTGGCCTTGTCCTTGACCTTGTCCTTGGCCTTGGCCTTGTCCTTGGCCTTGTCCTTGTCCTTCTGGAGTTGGTGTTCCAGCTTCAGATTCGCCGCCACCTTCAGTGCCACCGTTTCCGGAACCTGCGCCAGACTCAGTATAGTCAGGGTCGTAGGCATCTGGAATACCGTCGCCATCAGAATCGGAGTATTCTCCGTCATTGGGGTCGTTCGGGAAAGAGTCAACGTTGTCGGCTTTACCGTCGCCATCGGTGTCGGAGTTGTTCGGGTTTGTACCCATGCTGTATTCCTGTGCGTTGGTGAGTCCATCGCCATCAGGGTCTGCATTTCCGTCGCCACCGTTTGTCGGGTTTAGACCGTTGGTGACTTCCCACCCATCTGGGAGGCCGTCGCCATCGCTGTCTGCATTGTTCATGTTTGTGCCTTGATTTTGCTCCTCAGAGTTGGTAAGACCGTCGCCGTCCCAGTCGGCGCCACCATCGGATGGGTCGAGTGGGTCGGATCCGTCACCGCTCGCTGCAGATACTGCAGAGAGTGAGAGGAATAATGCTATCAAAATGCTCATTATTTTCTTGTTCATATTTTCACTTCCTATTTTTGGTTGTTTTTACACAGAGAACCCGCTGTTCTCTCTTTCCGTATGTTCGGCCCAACGGGTGGGCAGAAGATTACGGGATTCGAACGGCGCGAAATGCAGAGTAAGTGTCGTTTTCAAGGCGTAACAAGAGGTTTTTTTAAGATGAAAATATCTACCATTTTCACCCGCACACTGCTTAGCAGTGGTGCTTTTTTGACTCTTGTTGTTTACCTTGTATTGTTCCTCCGATTGCATCGTTTTTCACGGTTTGGTTCTAGGGGACCCAGTGTCCCCTCTACATGTTGGAACGGTGCAACCCTATATGAAAGGCGCGCCTCAGTGTGCCTTCTAAACCCCAAGAGTGATTGCAGGTGGAAGAAGTATAGCGGCCTGTTGATTCAAAACAAATCGCGCAACAAGATCCGCTAGGTTTGCGTCAGCAAAAGCATGCAATCTTTCACTGCCGTTCCCGCTAGCTGGAGCCCATAACTGCAATGGTTTAGCAGAGCGGCTTAGGGCAATCTTTGCTGCTCGTATGGCGTTTGACCCAGGTAAGCCGACACTTCCGATGCTGTCGAGGCCAAGATGGTGAATAAGACGCCCTTGTCGAACTCCTTCTTTACCCTCAAGTGCAAGCATTCCAAGAATAGTGAATTGGTCTCTTTTGGATGCATCCCATCGAGTGTAATCTCCTTCAAATCGATCGGATAAGTGGTGCAGGAAATCGCTGTACTGTTTTGGCAGTTGATCGTACGACAGTTTCTCAACCGTTTTTCGACGTGCTAAATGAGCTTCTTTTGGCAATATTTCTTTGAATTCGCTCCATTTATGAGCAGTATCAATCCAATTTGATAGGCGTTCAGCAAAAAATGGGTCTGCTCCTCGCCAGTTCCAAACACTGCGTTTTATCAATTCAGGAGCAACGTTCGAGAAACCTTCAGGGTCTCTTTCTGCAAGCGTTTGAAGTGCTTTCAGATATTTGTCGTTACGCGCTTTGTGCAGGCTCTGCTCGGATGGCATTGTAATTTCGTCGTCCGTGGTTCCATAATAAGGTTCTTTCTTGTTGATTTGCTGTTGTTTCATCATATCTCCTCAATTTTTGTCCGTTTTCCTCCAAAAAAACGCTTTTTGGGATACTTTTACGGCTCAGTAAGGTATTTGCATATTTTCGGGATTGATTCCCGTTGGTATTCATTTCTTAATTATGACAGATTCTTGACCATATATGAACGATTCATGTTTGAAAATATTTAATCATTGACCTATGAGGTCCTATTCCGGAAATTGTATAGGGTTCGTCAACAATGCTCCACCCTTGAGAAAGATAGAAGGGAATTGCGACTTCACGTGCCTGAAGTAGCCCGATTTTCGCTCCAAAATGCTCTTTAGATGCTTCTTCAAGAGTTTTGAGTACGGTTGCAGCGTGGCCTTGGCGTCGAGCCTCCGGCCGAGTACCCATTTGCCGAATCTGAATGGCAGGCCGATTTGAAGGGTCTTCCAACGGGCCGAATGGGGGGCATTTAGTCGCGCCTGGGCCTGCGTGGTCGGCTGCCGAGCCGTCACTATCCGATTCGATGAGATGTGCCCTGCCAACAGCGACGACTTCAGTTTCATTTTCAACCCAAGCATGGATAGCTTGTTCGTCGTCTTCGAGGATTTCTGCACCTCTCGGAAATCCAATAGGTTCGCGTAAAACTGCATATCTGCAATCATAATACGGTAGAGATGGAGGTGCGGGGGGCTTGGAAACGTGCTGTCTGTGTGCCAATACATTCACATCCATCAGAGAACAAAGAAACCCAGGACTACTCCAATAGGGTGAAACCATTCTCTAGGAATTCAACCCCATCTTCATACCCTTCCATAACTCTCCGAATATCGGCGATAAAATAAAATCATTGCATTGGTATGGGATAGGACGCTAGAAGAAGAAAAATACGATGAAGACGAAAAGTGCACCAAACAAGCCTATTGCACCAATTCCGAATGAAAGTAAACCTTTAGCGAAGGCCTTGTTTCCTCGGATAAATGAATAAATAATTGCACCTATGTATATGAAAGGAGAAAGAATAAATGAAAAAAAGTACAAGTCATCAGAAGGGTACGAACCGTAACGGTCCCAATGATCATCAACATATTCAACGTAATCATCTCCGTAGAGGTAAACTCCGTAATTCAGTTGGGCAAGGGTTTGCACGGAGGCTTCTGGAATGAGGCTAATTTGCATTTCAACGATTGGAGGGGTCGGCTGCGAGGGATGGAACCAAAGTGTTTGATTCGACATGTTGTAGCCACCAATGACTTCAGTCGTGGTGGTAATTCCGCTGTATGATGGAGCAGTAAGATTCTGTTCACAGTGGACAACGACGCACCAAGAAGACCAATAGAACCCCATATGGCCATCGTTACTGAAACTCGTATTCCCGGGAATTTCAAATTGCATCCAAAAGGAATCTACATTGACATTTTCATCCCCAACATCCAGTGTTGCGGTGAAATTTTTCTGCGGGCCCTCAGCAGCAAAGTTTACCGAATAGCGTTGGCCATAATATGGTCCTACGATGAAATCGTTCTCTTCAATAATCAATGTTCGATTAAATTCCACATGAAACTCTCGATTTTCAGGGTTCCATGATTGATTGAGGATTGTGACGTGTTCATCAATTTCAAAGGGTGAATCTTCTAAAATCATTGCATCATATCCATTGATTGATTGCGCGGCGTCGCAATAAATTGGATATCTTTGCGATGCATCATAATAATATGGCCAAGAAGATGAGTCGATTTTACAATCGATCAAAGGCAATGAATTCGTTTGGTCGAACTTGAAGGTGCGTTCATATGTTCCGTTTTCACTCGCAGAGAATTCAAGAAAAGAGTGAGGCGGATAATAGCCGGCACGATAACCGAAATTGGGGTGGTTGACATTGACGAGTTCATAATCCCACATTTCACCGGATAATGAAAAGTCTGTCAATTCAGTAAACGTCGAAACCCATGTCGTATTATTTGTTAGAGCGATTTGCGCCCAGTCTACTCTAATCTCAAACACTAACTGTTCAGGGAATGGCTCTCCATTTACAGTCGGTAACGGTTGAAAAGAAAGTTCGTTTGACAGAGCGTCATAGTATCCAATTTCTATCAGTTCACCAAACCCACTATTGTAGAATCGTACTTGGTCGAGATTAGGAAAGAGGTCATCAGTGCATGAGTCACAAACCTCAGCCGAGAAAAAATATCTTGTTTCAGTTAACTCCATTTCCATGTAAAATTCATCGGAGGAATTGGTGGGGTTTTGAAAAATGTAATTTCGTCCATCCGATGTAACACCTAAAACGGATGTTTTTGAAAATTGATTTTGTTCATTGAGGGTGTAAATGTCGAGTGAAAGATTTTCTGAAAAAATGTAATTAAAGGAGAGTGAGAGTTCCTTCGATTGAAAGTTATAATCTGCCTCCAAAAGACTGATTATGGGGTTAACTGATGAGGATTGGGGGGGACTTACATACTGCAAAACCGCCATCCCATCACCGTTGATGTCGTTTTGAGATGGGTTTTGAGGGCTGCAAAAAATGTCTTCCGGTAGAAAGTCATACAGGCCAACATAACCGCCATACTGATCAAGATAACAACTTGACAATTCATGCGTATCTGGTAAATCAATCGTGGATGAGTATACTCCTGCTTCATTTCGTTGCAGTATCAAATGATAGGGGTAGTTCTTTTCGTATTCTTCCACTTCTCGCTCATGACGTTCATATGCTTCGTCGTCAAGAATTTCGCCGAGAAAAGCAATCAAAAAAAACACAATTAATGGCAACAAGAGGCCGAGCATGTACATGAAAACAGATTTCAAAAAAGTGTTTTGCTCCACCGCAGGCGTTGCTTCAAATGGCTGTTGAGGCGCAAAAAAAGGAGTCCCTTGTAAGCTGTTAGACGGCGGCGATGTACTATCGAGAACTATCGGCTCAGGAGGCCCCGGTGTTGCTCGCTCTTCGCCAATCATCCCAGATGAAGGAGAATCCATGCCAAGTGACGAATAGTTTAGTCCTTAATGGGTTTGCCGGACATCAAAAAAAAACATACGAATAGGTGCAATACGTATTTCAGGTTTTCAAAATGGCTCGGTTGTTTTGAAATAGAACCGGTTATTCCGATAGGATACTGCACGGGTGTCGGAGTGGCTACGTCGGGGATTGCAAATCCTCTTACCTGGGTTCAAATCCCAGCCTGTGCTCTTCTTGAAAACATCAATTTGCACACAGCATTACGCGCAGTCTTGATATCAAAGGACTGTTTCGTTAAGGATGTCAAATGGGCACGGCTTGTTTGATGGGATGGGATTTTTTATGCCAGAAATTAATCGTTCATTGGAACATGTCGGCATCGGATTTGCTGCTTTTTTGGCTCCACCTGGCCCAGAAGTGATTCGTTTTACAGTTGGCCAGCCTGACTTCGACACTCCTGCTCCAGTCGTCGAGGCTGTCAAGGCAGCTCTTGACAGAGGTGAAACGGCATACACACGGACACAAGGGTCTGTTGAGTTATGTGATGCTGTGGCAGAGCACTTGACCATCCACGACATCAAAGTCGACCCAGAAGATGTGGTCGTTACGCCCGGGTGCAAACAAGCCGTTCTTTATGCGATGATGGCAACACTGGATGTTGGGGATGAAGTTCTCGTGCTTTCACCCGCATGGCCATCGTACGATGGAATGCTGAAGCTGATTAATGCAGTTCCTGTCCATGTTCCGGTGAATCGTAAAAATTACCACCCAGACTTCAATGCACTCGAAGCGGCAATAACGCCCAAGACCAAGGCAATTATGCTGAATTCACCAAACAATCCAACTGGCGCAGTCTATACCCCAGAGGAAATCGAAAGGATTGTACAATTTGCAATAAAACACGACTTGTGGATTATTGATGACATGATTTATGCGACTCTGGTTTGGGCTGATTACCCTTACACCTCACCAGCGGCGCTACCGGGCGGAGCTGAACGAACACTCACCGTTGGCGGATGGTCCAAAGGATGGGCAATGACTGGATGGAGGCTTGGATGGATTGCTGGCCCCAAGGAAGTGATGGATGGTGTCAAGAAAATTAACGTCAGTGCGGCTACACACGTTGCAACGTTCATGATGCCTGCAGCAACTGTTGCACTCAGCCTTGAGGAAGAAACCTCGATGATGGCTGCGTCGTTTAAGGAACGTCGAAACCTCATTCATGAATTATTAACAGACCTCCCTGGTGTTGTCGTACCTCGGCCAGAGGGGGCTTTCTATGCTTTTTGTGATATCAGTGGAACGGGCATGGATGACATTGAATTCGCAACCCGTGCCTTAGAAGAAGCCAAGGTCCAACTCATCCCAGGTTCCCTCATTGAAGGCGGAGCCGGTTTCATTCGGATATCCTATGCCACCTCACCCGAAAACATTCGTGAAGGTGTGCGTCGATTAAGCGATTGGCTTAACTCGATGTGATTCTGTAAAGTGCGCCTCCGCTACCAAAAGTAGCGTAATACAAAGCGCCATCTGGTCCAAACCGGAGCGGTAGTGGCGTACCCAAATCAGTTGCAAACCGAGTGACTTTACTGTCCCATTGTTCACTTGGAAGACTGCTGTTCGAGCCGGTGGGCGTGAAATCAACACGGACGATTTCCTGGCCAACTGGCAGCAGGGTGTTCCACGAACCATACACAGTAGCGTACAATGTGAAGCCTTGACTTTCATTCAACCCTGGAAGTGGGGATGATTGAGGCCGCAAGTCCATGCCGTTCAGCGAGGTATGAGGCGTCCATTCGGCAACCGGTCCGAGCGTTCCAAGTGGAATTGCGTTGTCTGGGTCGTCATCCGGCCACCCGTACGCTGCACCCTCTACCAAGAGATTGATTTCTTCGTTTGGATGGTCACCCTCCCAATCACGGCCGTTATCGGAAAACAAATACCCCATTTCTGGTACCCATGTTCCGTCAAAGGAATTACGAACACCTGACGCTAAAACGCCATGGGCGCCTGTATCAGGGTCAACCCAGAGCAGAGCAGCATTGCGAGAATCTTCTTCTTGGCATACATTGCAAGTTGAACCGCTATGCCAAATGAGGGTCCCATTTGGCAATGCGTTAATGGCATTCGTTTGGTGATTACCACTCGGAATATTTTGGACCAATACTGTTGAGTTGTCGAACGTGAATCCAGTTCTGTCGTATCGGGTCAATTTACCTTCTTCAGAAACAAAAAGGTGCGTTTGTGTAAGGTGAAGGCCGTGTGGATGATTCAAGTCCGAAAGCAAGGTTGCCGATTGAAAATCATTGGAAGAGTTGAGGGCTAAAATTCGTCCAGAATCTCGATCGCACATCAGCAGTATAACATCATCCGCCCATTCAAGGCATGTCGGGCCACCAAAACCGGATGCGAGTTTTTCAATTTCATAACCATCGAGTACTTCGCTGTTCAAGGGTTCGACATATGGATATATTTGACGAGCAACGAGCAAGAACAGTATAAGAGAGACCGCCGGAAGAATGTGACTCCTAACGCCCATGTACACAAGAAGGAGGGGGTATGTATGAACTCTCGGATGATTGAGGCATGGGCGCCATTAGAAGGGATGGATATACAGTGGACTCCTTCTGAAAGAAAACGGCTCAAATTTTATCTTACAATCATAGATAATAATGCTGTGATTGAAACTCAAAAGCCCGAAAAGCCGGGTCAAGCGCTAGCAGTAGTCGGTTGGTTGATTATTATCGTAGGCTTCTTCATTTCAATCAATAGTATTGGTTTTACGGGGTGGTTTGTTCCTACTGGAGTTGAACGTGCAACATCAATATGTCTTTCCTATCTGTTTGTTGGGATGTGTCTAATTGCCTGGAATGTCGTTCTTGAACATAAATACGCCTCAAAATATGAAAAATCAGAAATAAAAGCAAAAGGGTTTTTGATAATTTTATTTGGATTAGAAATTTTTATTGGAATCGGTTATATTTTGTTTGACTGACGAACTATAATTAACTGATTTATTAATTCCGAGACATGAATCTTGTAGATGCGCCCAATCTTGAATTATTGCTTGGAGGATTGGTAATTTTGGTTGCGCTATTATTTGGTATTAGACAAATTATCGAGTTAAACAAAGCAAAAGAAAGTAAAGCATCGAGAGAAATTGCAAATTGCGGTTGGTGTGGGCTACTTACCGATGATGAGAACAGTTGTCAGAAATGTGGCGTTGTTGTTTGCGACAAATGTGCAAAGAGAAGGAAAAAATCGTTCAGTGTTTTATTTTGGATGACCATGATAGGATTTGGAGGAAAAGGGGGCTCGGCAAGTAAAGTGAACAAAATCGCTAAACCAATTTGTAAAAAATGCAATAAAAAAGGAAACAGATCTGCATTGATTTACCTTCTCGTTCTTTTCATAATAATGATCTGTTTGGACAGTTACATGAGATACTTCAGATAAACCAATCAACTGTATGGAAGGAAATTAAGTAACAACAATTCTCTTGCAAAACAAAATTTCTCTAGCTATACCCTCTGTACAGGCCCTCCACGAGTCGCTAGCGTTGTATATGGCCCACTGAGAACCCTTAGATTTACCAATACCTTAGCAATGGGTATTCGGATATACACTCTGAACTTATCCGAAAGCGATTAATTTAGGGAATGGTTTAATTCCCCGCAGATTTTGATGGCAGACATGCGAAAAGAACATGTATTTATGCTGCTACTTGTAATTTTATTTCCTATGTCTGGGTGTGTTGGAAATACAGATATCGAAACATCCGAAGGAGACGATGTAGTATTGGGCGAATCATTGGATGATTGGCCTACATACTACGTTCCTGCTGCAAGTGATTTACCGACGTGTGATTCTTCAACATTGGGCAGACTTTACTATGTCGAGGCCGATACGAATTTCCAAGCCTGCATGTCAACAGGTTGGGAAGTGGTTGATATCGGAGGTTCGAATACCAATGTTGTCCTTAACCAACCTCCAGTTGTAAGTGCGAAAGTGTGGTCTACTGGAGAATCCTATGGCTATCTCGTAGATGATGCAGATGGAACTATGTCAATTGCTTTCTATTTGGATTGGTTTGCATATGATGTAGACGGTACAATCACATCAGTAGGTATTGACCAAGATATGGATGGAGTAGTTGACATCACCTTGCCGTCAAATTCAGGCGCAATAGACAGTCAATCCTCAATCCAACTTGCAAATGGTGAAATATTGAATGGTGCATTCGTGGCCCCCCTAGAAGTCGGAACTTCATATAGCAGAATAACTAATTTTGAGTGGTCGGAAGAAGAACCTGTCGTTGCTTGTGGTCTAATTATCCAAAAATCATTTTTTGTAATCGCATCAGATGATTCTGGGGCCTCAACAACAATTCCAATTGTCGCTCCACTGACCCT
>NYZH01000065.1 GCA_002687075.1 Methanobacteriota archaeon | reverse complement strand
TAGACCAAGTTCCAGTTCTTTCGTATGTTCCAAGTTCATTGAATTTAACCAACAATACCGTCAGCATCGATTTACCGCTCAATGCAATCCTCACCGGACCTGGTGAAATCACCTCTTGGGCAATCAACGCTACCTTGCCTTCAGGCTTGAATTTCGGCCTTAACAACGGAACGATTTGGGGCATTCCAACGCAGTTGTTCAATACTTCGAATTTCACCATTTGGGCGAACAACTCTGGAGGTTCCAGCAGTGCAGAAATCAACATCACCATCGTAGACCAAGTTCCAGTTCTTTCGTATGTTCCAAATTCATTGAATTTAACCAACAATACCGTGAGCAGCGATTTGCCGCTTGCTCCAACGTTGACCGGTCCGGGAGAAATCACATCTTGGGAAATCAACGCTACCTTACCGGCTGGTTTGAACTTTGGAACGAGTAATGGAACGATTTGGGGAATCCCAACGCAATTGTTCACTACCTCGAACTTCACCATTTGGGCGAACAACTCCGGAGGTTCAACCAGTGTAGAACTCAACATTACCATCGTTGCGCAATTACCTGCCTTATCCTATTCTCCAACTTCACTGAATTTGACCAACAATACGGTCAGTAGCGATTTGCCATTGAACGCCACGCTGGTTGGTAGCGGCGAAATCACCTCTTGGGCCATCAACGCAACCTTACCATCTGGCTTGAATTTCGGTACCAACAACGGAACGATTTGGGGTGTTCCAACGCAGTTGTTCAACACATCGAACTTTACCATTTGGGCCAACAACTCGGGTGGTTCTTTGAATGCCACAATAACGCTAACAATTGTTGACCAATTGCCACAACTCAGCTACACTCCAAGCGAACTTGTATTGACGAACAATACCGATTCAAGTGAAATGCCAATGGTTCCTTATTTGAACGGTTCAGGAGAGATTTTGACATGGGAACTGGAAGGTACTCTCCCCAGTGGTTTAAACTTCGAAACAAGCAATGGAACGATTTGGGGTATTGCAAATGAGTTGATGCCATCGACCAATTACACGATTTGGGCGAACAATTCCGGTGGTTCGGCGAGTACTCAAATCTCCATCACTGTGGTTGACCAATTACCAAATCTCTCCTACATCCCGAATACTCTTGAGCTAACGAACAACACTGAAAGCGAAGATTTCCCCCTCGAAGCAACACTTATCGGAAACGGTGAAATCTTGACATGGGAATTGAGTTCGGAATTACCTGAAGGATTGCTCTTCGGACAGAACAATGGAACATTTTGGGGAGTGCCAACTGAACTTTACCCACCTACGAACTTTACCGTGTGGGCGAACAATTCTGGAGGTTCTGTATCCGCCAACATCACCATCACTGTATTCGACCAAGTTCCTGTTGTCTCTTATGACCCCAGTACAGTTGCATTGCTCAATGACTCGAGTGTTTTGCAACTTATTCCAATTTCAACCGGAGGAGCCATTTCGAGTTGGACAATTGACCCTCAACCATCTCCAGGATTGTACTTTGATACTGAAACGGGAATATTTGCAGGTACTCCAATTCAAACTGCTGCTTCAGTTCAATATTTGATTACTGCTTCAAACGATGTTGGTTCGATTTCTGTAACTGTAAATATCACTGTTGAAGATTTAGAGTATGAGTTGATGAATGGAACATTGATGCTTGTTAACAACTCCATTTTACATGCATATCCTCCAATATCAGAGATATTTTCCGCTCACTATGAAATAGAGCCGGACCTTCCCGACGGATTGTATTTCGATTCCGTAAACGGAACAATTTGGGGGACACCAATCGAAGTACTCCAATCGACAATCTTCATTGTTTATGCAAACAATACACTGTTTAACGATACGTTTAGCGTCTTGATTGAGGTTGTTGAGGATACCGATTTGGATGGTCTACCCGACGACCTCAGTGGCTTTGATTCCTTCAACGGATACATAGAAGACCTCGATGACGACGATGATGGATTTTCGGATATTATGGAAGTTGATTGTATCACTGACCCACTCGATGAAAATTCGATACCCAACGATTTGGATGGTGACGGTATTTGTGATGCACTTGATATCGATTTGGATGGAGACGGCTTGTACAACATTATCGAAGATAATTCCAGTGTATTCAAATCCAAATTCAACCCAGGTACAAATCCAACATCACCTGATAGTGATGGTGATGGAGTCTGTGACGGTCCGAAGGTTCCAGTGAATGGCGGATGTACTCTCGGGCCAGATGCGTTCCCTCTGGACCCCTCCGCTCATACCGATACTGATGGTGATGGGAAGCCTGACAACATGTATGGCAATTCAACCAGTGAACCACCACTTGAATTGGATATGGACGACGACAACGACCGATGGACGGATGCTGATGAAGTTGCATGCGGAACCGATAGTCTTGATGAGCTCAGTATTCCAAACGATACCGATGGAGACGGTATTTGTGATAATCTTGATGATGTTCTTGATTTGCCGTTTAATTTGACTTATCCAAACACAAATCTGACATTGACTCTTGGTGAAGAGATGAATGCGTTCTTACCAAATGTCACCGGCTTAGGTGGGGTTTCATCATGGGAAATAGTCGGCCAATTGCCTGGTGGTCTTACATTCGGAGAGAGACAAGCTCGTGCTTCATCACTCGATGGTGGAATCCGTGGCACTCCGAATGAAACGTTAGAACCAACCGAATACACGATTTGGGCGAACAATTCACTGCACCATCGCTGGTACAAAATCACCCTCCAAGTCTCTGAAGATTCGGGTGCAGCAGAAGATGAAGACTCACCGATTCAATGGGGTTACTTGTTTTGTCCTCTGATTATTCTGATGTTGGTATTTATCGTGTTGGTTCTCATTCCGAAAGAAAAAGTAAAACTCAAGGATGCTGAACCCAAGAACACCAAATCCAAACCGAAGTGTAAGGCTGGCCTAGGTACGAAAGAGGAACCGTTCATTTTGCGTTCCGCTACAGCGCAATCTGGGGAACTGTTGCTCAGTAAAGAGACCTTTACAATTAACAATATTTCTCCAGCCAACCTCCTTGACATAGTCGACTTGAACAAGATGTCAAATGGAGGCCGATTCAGGTTAGCCAATTTACAATCTCGCAATGACTCGTCGAAACAAGGAGAAAATTTAGTTTCAAAGATTCCATCCAGTGAATTTGGAGTTGTGCAATTTAAGTTGGCCTTTGATGACCGTGATGAACCTACAGAAGGAGAGCAAACATACCATGCGAAAATCAAGGTTGGAAATGAATCGGTATACTTCAAATGGGATGTTGAAGTGGAATAAGATGAAAACAGTTCAACATTATGTTCGATAGGGTTTTCAATCCTCGTCGAAGAATTCCTCGTCAATGTACTGGTCGAGAATCTCACCAAGTCCTTGATCACTGAATTTGCTCATCTCACGAGCGATAGAAGTTGCAACCATTATCAGTCCGATTGGAGAGAGCGTGGCCCACACAAGAACCCATCCATACCAGTCCAAAGCATCGTATTTCAGGAACATAGGAAGAGCAATAATTAACGTAAAAACCAACATAACTACGCCAAATCCTGCGAGTACAAATCTGGCAATTTTTATTTTACCCACGAAATCATATTTGACGTGAGAATTGTGTTGGTCCATGATTGCCTCTACCTCTTCACACCATCCACGTCCGAATTTTCGTGAATGATTTGGTTGTTCATGTTGTGATTTGCATTTTTCGAAAAACGATTTAATTTGTTCGTCAGTACAACTGAATGATTTCATTTTCATTGCGAGCGCTTCAACCGCCGGATGAGCATAGTGTACTTCTCCCCAAATACTTTTTTTGATATCAAAATTGAGCTTTTGGTCAAAAAGTGAACCTTTGGTTTCTTGTTCTTCCGACTTGTCTTTAGGTTGAATAACTAAACGGATTCCACCGACAATGAACAAACCTCCAATCAGTGATGTGAAAAGAAAGACAAGTATTGGTGGAATGAAAGGTGCAAAATCACCTGGATTGTAATCGATGTTTTCTGGGTTTTCGTTGTCGTAAGCGATTGTTCGAGTTGAATTGGCTGGATAATCCACCTCCCATACTCGAGAATCAAAATACGAAACATCCTCCGTATCGGTCACGTAATATGTTGTATCGTCTACTTCAAACTGGAATGTGTAGCTGACTTGATATTGAGTACAGGTTGAAGATGTCTCATCATCACCGCATTCGTATTCATACGAGTCGATATCCATGTAATTGACCGATGCATCCACCGTATCCCAAGACCTTGATTCAACTTCATCAGTAAAATCATCAAAAACAATGGTTGGCCAAACACAGCCGAGTATCAAAACAAATATTCCGACCCCAATAAATGCGCCAGGTGATGATTGTTCTGAGCCACCGAGTTGAACTTCCATGCAAACAGCCCCGTTACCTAGTACTTCATAGTACTCCCAGAAGTCAATAAAGGACGAACATTTGTTTCAATTATTTACGTGCCAACAGAAACACCGAGGTTGTGCATCTGGTCAAATCACGTCCGTCTTCATGGGTCAAATCGGTGACTTGTAGTCGTTCGATATGGAAATGTTCTGAAAAGAGTGCTTCTATTTCAGAATCGGGAAGGGCATATGGTGGCCCTTGCATCTCCTCTTGTGGATAATCAAAAGTGACCATCAGTCCTTTGGAAGTGCGCGTGGTAAGATTCAGTAATTGCTTGACATAATCAGGTCGCATACTCGAGGGCAGAGCGACCATAGCTGCACGGTCATACCATGCATCAAACTGTGCTTCATCAGGTTCGGCATCGAAGAAATCTGCATGATAAAGATGGATTTTACCCAGCGAATATTTCTTTGCATCTTTCATTTCCTTGATTGTGGGAACAGATGAAGCATCTTCAAAAAATTGATTGATTGCTTTTTGAACCATTTCGATTCCAACTACGGTATGACCTTGCTGATGAAACCAGTGCAGGTCGAGGGACTTTCCACACAACGGAACCAGTACCTTTGCGTCACTGGGAAGTGATAACTTCGGCCACTGTTCACTAAGCACAGGGTTCGCTTCAAGTCGATGAAAGCCGATTTGATTCGCATTCCAGCGCTGATGCCAAATTGACATTCAATCACTGGCCGGTAAAGTTTGCAACACGCTTCTCAACGTAGGCTGCAATTCCTTCCTTGGCGTCACTGCTGTTGAACAGTGCGGCTTGCAATTCACGCTCAAGTGCCAAATGGTATTCGAATGGAATTTCGGGACCGGTTTGGCACGAACGCTTGATGTTTCCAACAGCCTTGACAGCCTTGTTTGGTAGAGTGAATTGACTGCACCAGTCAAGAATATCTCGGCGGAAGTCTTCTGCAGAACCTTCCCAAATGTGGTTGATGAGGTTGCATCCGTGAGCATCCTCAAAAGACATAAGTTCGCCAGTGACCATCATTTCGAGAGCCTTTGCTTTTCCAATGAGGCGAGTTAGGCGAGCAGTTCCACCGGTGCCAGCAAGAACACCAAGATTGATTTCAGGTAGTCCTACTTTGCCGGAGTTCTTTCGAGCAATTCGGATATCAGCAGCCATTGCGATTTCTAGGCCACCGCCGACTGCGTGACCGTTGATCGCACATATCACGAGTTTCGAGGTTTGCTCAAGACGAGACAGAGTCTCGTTGGCGTGAAGACAGAAATTGTACTTGAAGCCTGGAGAGACGCTGTTCAGCATTTGAATGGATGCTCCTGCAGAGAAGAAGGATGCACCGTTGCCGGTAAGGACAATGCAAGTAACATCGTCATCAAATCGTGCTTTGACAATTGCTTCATCGATATCACGCATCATGCCGTGAGTATAGGTATTGGGTGAGCGGTCGTTTGGTCCTTCAAGAGGGGCACCAGCAGAATCTGAGGTGAGTTCGATGACCGCAATACCGTTGGTAGTAACACCGTAGTTGACAAGGCGGTTAGGCATAGGTTCGAGTTTGAGTCCGTACAGGTCGCTCATATCCCCACCCACAGGGATTCGCATTAAGAACAAATCGCTTTCACTTACTGCGATTTTTGGTCGGTTTCGCTGTCTTTCGCAAAGGATACTTTTGCCCCTCGCTTTCGTACAGCATTCCATTGTTCACCTATTGCCGCAGCTTCGGGAGATTGTTCCCAATTGTCGCGTTTGAACGCCTTGCGGAACGGCATTCGACGAACGCCTCGACCGTGTGCTTTTGGGTCCTTTTCAAGCATGAAGGGGTTGACAACTCGATAGAGTATTGATTTCATGAAAGTGGGACGGAACAATTTTCCAATCCAAATAAGTCCGTCTCCACGCTTCTTCTGGTCTTTCATCCATGCCTTGCACATGCGCTTGAAGGTTCGGTCACCCACTCGGTTCATCAGCCATCGATTGGCTACACTTGTTCGAACATACGGCATCAGATGCTTGCGTACATCGGCTTCATAATCGCCTTTTACAAGAATGTCATTTGCAGCCAGAACACCGGACCAAACGGCCATTCTCATGCCAAAGCCCCACATGAAATCCTGCAAACCACCCGATTCTCCAACATAATATCGACCGTCTTGTTTGTAGTTACGGTTGATGGTAAAATCTCCTTTCCCACCAACCCTTTTGATTGGTTTTCTGTTCAGGTTTGGATAATGCTTTTCGTACCATGCGATGGTTTCGTTGAGAAATCGTTCGCTTTTCTTCTGTTTTCGCCACAAACAGGTACAGATGAGTCCAACTCCATCGATGATAATGAGATAAGAATAGGAGCCTGGAGCGAGTTTATCGTTCAGTTGGAAACCGATGTGGTTGGGATGGTCGGTGTGGAAAATTTCACCGTATGCGACCGCAGAAGTGCCCTTTGGCCCGCAAGCAATTACGGTGCAATCCTCCTCTTTAACCCTCGATTTGTAATGAATTTGAGCACCTGCATCGAGTGCTTGACGTTTGAATCCTTGGTCGATTGTGTGGTCGGAGGTTCCGCGTTCAATGATGCGATAAGCGACTCCTGGCGTTGTGGCTTGCGTGATGGTGTCGTCGGGATGAATGAGGTCGACTACGTCAAATTCTGTGGCCTTAAACTGGGATAAGTCAAAGCCCCATTCCTTGAGTTGGTCAAAGAAATCGACACCCATGCTCCAGTTTTCAAGCGCTTGAAAATCTCCGTCAAAACGGGCACCTGAATCATCACGAATGTCGTGAACATGGACTTCTTTTCCAGCCTTCGCAAGCACCGTTGCAGCGGCAAGACCCGAGAGTCCAGCGCCCATGATGTGGATGGCCTGCTCCTCGCCCATGACAACACCCATACAGGCGTGAGGTTTGAATGATGCGTTCCACTCGTTCAACCATGTCGGGCTTCATTGTTATCGAAGAAGCACCACATTCGCTCGACGAAGTGGCTCTTAAGTCCAAACTTGAAACAGAGGGCTGCGGGGCCATTGTTTCTTTTCTCGGCATTACGCGAGGTAAGGAGGGTGATGCGGATGTTCTGCGTCTCGAATTTGACGCTTGGCAAGAACAACTGACTCCCGTATTGCACAGTTTGGCCGAACAAGCGATTGAATCGTTTGGTATCAATGCAGTCGCTATGGCACATCGTGTCGGTTCGGTCGGCCCTTCCGAACCTATTGTCTCAATCCATGTTGGAAGCCCTCATCGAAAAGAAGCCTTCCAAGCATGTGAATGGCTCATCGACGAACTCAAGAAGCAGGCGCCCCTGTGGAAAAAAGAAGTCACCAGTGACGGTGAATCATGGAAAGCCGGACTTGGTTAGGAGTGAAGACAATGGACAAAGAAATCGAAGGAATCGTGGAAATCGGATCGAAAGACGTTGTAGAAAGGCGTGCTTCTGCCACAGGTGTGCTCAACTTATCCGAGGCATCTGCTCAAGCAATTCAGAACAAGACGGTCAAGAAAGGAGATGTCCTTGAAGCATCGACCATTGCTGCAATTCAAGCGGTTAAGGAAACCCCTCGTATCGTCCCTCATTGCCACCCGATTCCATTGGAGGGCTGCAAAGTTCAGTGGTCTTGGGAAGGCTTTGCGCTGCGTTGTACGGTTCATGTTTCGGCCCACTACAAGACCGGAATCGAAATGGAAGCCCTTACCGGTGTGTGCGCAGGTTTACTCTGTGCACTCGACATGGTCAAATCAATTGAAAAAGACGCTGATGGGCAGTATCCGAATACTTCGATATCGGACATTGAAGTCCTTGAGAAATACAAGGGCCAGTGAACCTACAGCGAAAGAACTTCACGTACACATTCCATCATTTTTTGATTTTCAACATGTGAACGAACAGCAAATCGAACGGCGTTATCGCCGAGCGTAACACCCATGTTTTGCGCATCTCGGATAAAGACGCCTTTTTCTTTACAGGCTTCGATGAACGAATGCGAGGTGTAGCTTGAATCAACAGGAAGGAACGTCAACACAAAATTAGCGACACCGGGTAAGACCTCAAATTGCTCATTGCGTAGCAATTCACTGAGTTGTTCTCTCTCTTGATGGATGATGTTGTATTGTTGTCGGTAATATTCAGGATTCTTTAGTGCAGCAACAGCGGCTAATTGTCCAGGGAGACTTACTGCCCATGGAGGAATAAATCGTCGCAGATACTTGATTTTCTGACTTACTGCATAAGCAACTCTGAGCCCAGACAATGCGTAGCATTTGCTCATACTTTTGCAAACAAGAAGATTGGGTATCGTTTCGGTTAGCGACTCAAGAGATTGTGCATCCTTTATTACCGACAATGCAGTTTTTGGTACCTTGCCTTGAATTTTAAATCCCCCGATCTTGTGATAAAAAAAATATTA
>NYZH01000073.1 GCA_002687075.1 Methanobacteriota archaeon | reverse complement strand
CGACTTGACAATCGATTCCTCGATCTCCGTCGCTCCCATGTGAATGCTATGTTTCACCTCCGTGGAAAAATTCTCCAATTTGGTCGTGAGGCTCTAATCAATGAAGGCTTTTTCGAGACGCACACGCCAAAAATAGTTGCTACTGCTACTGAAGGGGGGACTGACCTTTTCCCTATGATGTACTTTGATACGCCAGCTTTCCTCAACCAGTCGCCGCAACTGTACAAGCAACTGTGCATGTCAGGTGGATTGGAAAGAGTTTTTGAAATTGGACCAGCATTCAGGGCTGAAAAACACGACACATACCGTCACTTGAATGAATTTATTTCGTTTGATATCGAATGCTCATGGGCCAACGATGACGATGTCATGGGCGTTCTTGAACGGATGATTCACCACATGTGGAAATCCATTGCGGAAGACCCAGAATCTCAACAATACATTGACACAATCAACACCTACAGAGCGACACAAGATGAAGGGCCAATTGAGGTCATCGTGCCGGAATTGCCTTTCCCTCGTCTCTCCTATTGCGATGCAATAGAAACCATACAAAGAAAAGGCGGAAAAATCGAATGGGGTGACGATATCGATGCTGAAAATTCGGATTTACTCGCTGAAGATTTACCTCAGTTCTACTTCCTTCCACGCTGGCCCATGGACCTCAAACCGTTTTATATCCACCATGTCGACGGCGAAAATGGTAGTACTGGAAGGCAACTAAGCCGTGGATTCGACCTGAACTTTGGAAGAGATGAACTCACTTCCGGAGGCCAGCGAGAACATCGCATAGATGTGCTCATTGAAAATTTGAAGAAAATGGACCTCGACCCCAAGGAGTTTGAATTCTATGTTGCTGGTTTCCGCCACGGCGTACCTCCACATGCAGGATGGGGTTTGGGTGTTGAGCGAATTCTGATGAAATTGACTGGCGCCAAGAACGTTCGTGAAACTGTTCTGTTCCCACGTGACAGGCGTCGAGTGAGCCCCTGAGCAGAAACAGTGAACAGAGAATTCAAGTGCAGACTTCACTGCGCATAAGATATGTACGAAATAGTCTACTTTGCCTCACCTGGTTTCGCAGAAGTATCGCGCTTTTGCTTGGAGATTTCAGGACTCGAATGGAAAAACACCGTCGTGGATTGGGACCAATACACCGAAATGAAAAACCAAGGAGAATTGCCTTGGGGATATTTACCAATCGTTCGAACGCCACATGGAACTGTAGCTGAATCCAATGCATTGCTTCGCTACACTGCTGCACTTGCTGGCCTTGAACCTGAGGACCTCTATGTCCGTGCCAAAGTTGACGAATTGGTCGAAGTCATTAACGGTTGGAGAGAACATTTCATGCCCACTTTTTCAATTGAAAACATCGATGAAAAAATATCTGCCCGAAAGGCGATGTTTGTCGAGGGAGGAAGTATGGATACAGCCCTCAAGAACATTTCTGCGGTCTTCGAACGCTCGACAACGGGATGGCTAGCTAATACTGAGGATATGACGATTGCAGACATCAAAGCCTTCATGGACACATTCATGATGTTTTCAGGCCAATTCGATGGAATAACTGCAAACATGTTAGGGAATTACCCCACATTGCTCGCTTTCCATGAAAAAATGTCGAACGACAGCCGAGTGAAAAAATACTACGATACTGATGATGAAATGCGTTGGGTATTTCGTCCGGGAGCATTCGAAAAATTCGGCAACTCACAGCATATCTGATGGAGCATCTCGACTTGAATACCGCTTCACTTCACCGTTCGTATCAATAACAAATTTTTCAAAATTCCAACGGATATCTCCGGAGTAACCATCGTCTCCTGTCGAAAGACTGAGTTCGGCAAACAGGGGATGTTGCTGTTCCCCTTTGACATTGGTCTTGGCCATGAGCGGAAAAGTAACACCGTATTTAGATTCTGTAAATTCGCAAATCTCTTGATGCGTACCCGGTTCTTGCCCTCCAAATTGATTGCACGGAAAACCAACAACTTGCACACCATCCTTCACAGACACTTCTTGCAATTGAGCGTATTGAGGCGTGAAGCCACATGCGCTTGCAACGTTGACAACGACCCATTTTTCCGTTGAAGAATCTCCAAGCATTCTCAATGTTGTTGTTCCGTGTTCCATGGTTTCAAATTCGATATCCAGTATATTGGTCATGGCTTATCCTGATGGCTCTTTGTCTTCAAGTATTGTATCAAATTTGTGAGTAAGGGTGATAGATGGTATTTCACTGCATATCACAATGACCGTCGACAGAATGCAGTGGGGGGCTGAAGAGTGGCAGTTTGCAGACTTGTACATGCCGGATGACCCATCTCCGTTTCAAAAGGATGAGGGGGTACCGTGCATTATGCTGATACACGGAGGCTTTTGGAAAAAAAAATGGACGAGTGATTTGATGAAGCCGATTGCACAAGATCTTGCCGAAGCAGGAGTTGCTGCTTGGAATATTGAATACAAAGGCTGGAGTGAGGGAGATGAGGGAGTATGGATGGATACTTTATCGGATGTTTTGCGTGCATGGGGACAACTTGCTCTTCTTCCAGGAATCGACATCACCCGCTCAATGGTGATGGGGCATTCTGCTGGTGGCCAACTCGCCCTTTTACTTGCATCAAAAGCAGAAAGAAAACCGTGGCTAGCAATAGCCCAAGCACCGTTAACCGATTTGATAAGCGCTGACAAAGCAAAACTATCCGATGAGGGTGACGCAGTTCGCAAGTGGATTGGGTGCAGTCCAGAAGAGAATCCTTCACTTTGGAAAAAACTGAATCCTGTTGAGCATCCTCCAATATCCCCTGTTTTACTCATACACGGCGAGCGAGATGTCGACGTGCCAAAAGAGCAATCAGAAACATATTCACGAGTGATGGCTGCTCGAGGCACTGATGTTCAAAAATTGTGGCTCCCAGGAGACCATTACTCGATTATCGATGTCGCCTCTGACGACTGGTTGGTCGAACTCGATGCCATACTTGATTGGCTATAACAACAGAAGAGCCTTTGAAGAGCAACTGCTGCCGGTAGCATGGACCTCCTCGGTGTCGACTATCCGTATTCAACAAGTGCTCTATCTGGAAAACATGCACTGGTATGCGGGGCGAGTAAGGGAATCGGTGCAGCTACTGCAAAAATGCTCGCTAAGGCAGGGGCTGATGTCACTGTATGCGCCCGAAACGAACATGCTTTGCAACAACTTTGCGCTGAAATGGAAGCCCTCGGAAACGGTAAACATCACTCGTTAGTTTTGGACCTTGAAGACACTGAATCGTTGAATCCGGCTGTGAGTGAATTGATTGAACAACGCGGCACCATTCATATTCTTGTGAACAATGCAGGAGGGCCACCCGGTGGACCTCTCATCGAAAACTCTGTCAGTGACTTTGATGCACCATTCAAGCGTCATTTGCATGCATCTCATATCCTGACACAACTCGTAATTCCTGGTATGGAAAGCACAGGCTATGGACGAATTGTCCAAATTATATCGACATCGGTTAAAGAACCAATTCCAAATATCGGACTTTCAAATACGCTCAGAGGTGCTATGGCCTCGTGGGCGAAGAGTTTGTCGCGAGAGTTGCACCCCTGCATCACAATCAACAATGTCTTACCGGGCTTTACCAATACTGAACGTCTAGGTTCCCTAGCCTCCTCCATCAACCAACGTACCGGTAAGAGTATCGATGAAGTCCATGAAGGTTGGATGAGCCAAGTTCCTATTGAACGACTTATTGAGCCCCTCGAGACTGCATCGGCAATCACCTTCCTCACACTCCCTGCATCTGGCGGAATCCGAGGTGTTAGTTTAGCGGTAGACGGTGGAAGACTTCGTGGAATCTAATCACCGTTTGATATCAAACCAAACTGGGTAATGGTCTGAAACATCACTATCAGAAAAAGATGTATCAACGCCCCAAGTGCCTACAAGGCGACCATCAAGGTCGCCGTTTGTGACGATTCGATCATAAGCACAGTAACTGTCAGAAACAGTTGTATCTACATTGTTTTCAATAATCCAAGTATAATTTGAATGGGCTAACGGAGAATTGGAAAGTTCTGAAGAAGAAACATAGGAGCAACCCGCATTAAAATCACCAAGAATGACGACTTCTTCACCTGAATTGTTTTCCAAATGTGATTCTACAACATCGTGCAAGGCATTGATTTCACCAATTGTCTCATCCCCAGGTTTTGTGTGAATTGTGATGAGGCTGAAATCAAATCCAGTCCCAGTACCGTTTTCATCAAGGAGTTCAAATTGCCCTATAAACGGCTCTCTTTGAAAAGAATCTTCAACGCTATCGTTGTACAACGTTCCATTACCTATTGGACGAAACACAGAGGTGTTGAAGTAAAATGCATACTGTTCTTGTGACGATTGGTCGTCGTCTTGCAAGCCACTTCGTGGACTTAACATCATGTCCCATTGCGTTGTTGTGTTTGCGTTAATCGAATCGAGGAAGTCATAGGGAACGGTTTGATCGATGTCTTTTATCTCTTGAACTGCAACCAAATCATAAGTAAGAACAATATCGACCAACACATCAACTACTGCCGGTTTACTCATTTTTGTCTCACCGAACACTTTGATGTTAAACGAAGCAATACGTGCGACTTCGGAGCGATTGAGTTCTGGAGCACGAGCATTTTCAGATGAGGAATTGTTTTCGATGTAAATTGTCGTGGTTTCATTCTCGCCAGGAATCACAACATAGACCACATCAGTATCATCACTCATTATCGATTGCAGAGCAATTGGAGCGAGAATAAGAATCGCAGCAAGACTAAGGCCTTGCAAATACCCATCATAGCGACCCATGACACGACGAAAGTTTACGCTGTTATCAAGGTTTAACTCCTTAGAACCCTAAAGCATAGGTTCTTGACGCGTAGATGGTGCGAGCAAACATGAACGGAGAAGTCACTGCTGAACAAGCGAGGAAAATCCTCGATATGCTCACCGATGGTGGTGTAATGGACGGTATCAACACCTCACTCGCCCTTCGATTGGTTCCATTAGCGCTGGAACTTGACGATGTCGAGTTGAGTGAACGACTTCTCCAGCACGCAAAAAACAAAGCAACTGATGAACTTGAGAAAGGTTGGGCTACCTTTGAAATAATGAAGAGTACCAACTCAACCATCGATGATTTTGCCGAACTTGCTGTGAAATCAGAAACCATCGAGAATGGAACACCACTGGCAGCAGCAGTGTTCCATCATGTTGCTCTGTTGCACCTAAGCCTGCAAGAATTCCAAGAAGCTCAAACCTTTGCTAGTCGGTCGATTCGGTTACGAGAGAAGATTGAGGATTTGTCCGGAATTTCCTATGGCCTTGCCCTGTTAGAAACTTGTGCAAAAAGAATGGACGACCACGATACTGCAATCGTTCACGGGACCAAGAGAATCGAACTTGCTCTAAGCATGAAGGATGAAGAGGCGCAAATCGAAGCAATGGCTGACTTGGCTCATTCACAAGCCACAATTGGAAATTTTGATGCTGCGAAGGACCTGTATCAACAATCACTGGAGTTATCCATCGAACTTGAAGACCTGTCCGGTCAACTTGTTGCTCGATGGGGGCTTGCAGATATTGCAGAAATTGCAGAAGACTATGAGACTGCGATGCTGCAGTTATCCGATTGTCTACATACATTCATCAACGCAGGCCTTCCAACACCGATTGCAGTTCGCCAGCGAATTGAAGATCTTGCAGACTTTAACAACAATGTTTCAACCGATGAGTCTGATTCACAATGAGGTTCCTTCTCCACACTCATTATGATGTGGGTGCGCTTGGGTTGATTGGTGCCACCCATGGAGCATGACATTTTTTTCTCAATCAGTCAAACTCCTGATTCAAAGGGAGTGGTACCAACTGAGCAAGAAATGATGAATAATTATTTTCAACAACTCAAATGCGCAGACGCATTAGGATTTGGAGTTGGATGGCTTGCTCAAGCACATTTGTCAACCGAAACTCAGCAATCGAATTCTCAACCTGTTGTGCCACACTGGAAAGGTGAAGTAGGGCTTTGTACAGACTTCCCACAACTAGCTATGGAATCATTTCGTAGAACGAAAAACATCGAAATCGGAAGTGCTGTTGTTTCGATTCTTGCATCCGGCGGACCAATTGCACAAGCTGAAAGAATTGCAAACACCTTGCAACTTCACGGCTTAAATCCCGACGAACATCGAAAATTACACATTGGATTTTCTGCTGGAAGATTCGAATTTATGGCACGGCCTTATGGAATTGTTCCGCGAAATTCTATCGAAGAAGCTGCTTGGCCGGCTCTTCGTGGACAAATTTTCATGGAGGCAGGGGATGTTTTTCTTCGTCTTCTTCGAGGAGACGTCGTTAATTCGGAAATGACGTATTCCACTGTACTTACTCGTGAAAACTTCAGAAGTGATGAGGATTGGCAAAAGGTACAGAACGCTGCGGTTGAATTTGAAAATCTCGAATCAATACCGGAAGAGATAACCATTCCCAAAAGATATACATTTGAAGATTTGAGAATAATCCCACGACACTTCCGAAGAGAATTATTGGAATTGGTTGCAGGAACTCACGACCCTAAAGCCCAAGTATT
>NYZH01000009.1 GCA_002687075.1 Methanobacteriota archaeon | reverse complement strand
ATTTTCACCATGTCATGGCCACCAAGATTAGCAGCTAAAGCTTCTAAATCATCATCACTCAAATGAGAGACCATAGCTTTGAGTTGTGGTGTATTGAATAATTCGTTACGGAAAGTTGCAGCATCACTCGTGAATATTCTCTGCTCATCGCCGTCTACTAACTCCTGTAGCCTGTTTGCTAGATTGCCCTCTGAATCTCTTGCGAACAAGTCGTCCCACATAGATCCCCATAGAATCTTGATTACGTTCCATCCTGAACCTCTGAATCTTCCCTCAAGTTCCTGTACAATTTTCGAATTGCCACGAACCGGGCCGTCCAATCGTTGGAGGTTGCAGTTCATCGTCATGACGATGTTGTCCAATCCTTCTCTGCCTGCGAGTGACAGTTGAGAAAGTGATTCTGGTTCATCCGATTCACCATCGCCCATCGTATACCAGACTCGGGAATTCGAAGTGGAAACAAGCCCCCTATCCTCCAGGTATCGATTAAATCGCGCTTGATGAATTGCCGTCATAGCACCAAGCCCCATGCTCACGGTAGGGAATTCCCAAAAATCAGGCATTAGGCGGGGATGAGGATACGATGAGAGTCCTTTACCGTCGGTCTCTTGGCGGAATGATTCCATTTGTTCAAGAGTGAGTCGACCTTCAAGCCATGCACGTGCGTAAATTCCGGGGGAAGCATGTCCTTGCCAGTACAAGTGGTCTCCTTGCCCATCTCCATCTTTGCCACGGAAAAAGTGATTGAAACCCATTTCCCAAGCATGGGATGCAGAGGCATAGGTTGAGATATGCCCTCCGATGCCATCGAAATTCTTGTTGCCTCGAGTAACAATCATCATCGCATTCCAACGTATGATGCCATGGAGCCGTTCCTCCATTTCAAGGTCGCCAGGATAAACCCCTTGCGCGTCCGGATGAATTGAGTTCAAGTACGGAGTATTGACAACATCTATTTCCACCCCCGAATGGCGAGCAGCATCAACGGTTGCCAGAAGAATACGTCGAGCTTCTTGTTCACCCAATTGGTGAGAAATCGCTAAGATTGAATCAATCCATTCTTGCGTTGCGACAGGGTCTGGATCCGGTAAAGTTCCTCGAACTCCGAAGCGCATACTTGCTCCTCCTTGGTTATGCCTCTAACCGTAGGGTTTTCAACCCCTCGCTCAAATCTCTATACGGCGAGACAGAAAATACCTGTAAGTTGAAGAAATTTTGATTTTCGGCTCTTCATACATCGATTTTTGTTCGCCATTTTCAAGGTATTCCGGAGTAATCAATAAAAGCCGATTTCACTGCGGACAGGGTATGTCCGTCGAGGCTATGGTACAAACGATGATTGATGATTTAACTGCCGCTCTAGTTGATGCTGTAAAGCATGACAAGGGTAACGCCGCTGCTGGCACACGTGTCCGCAAGGCTATGCAAGCCGCTAAGGCTGCAGCGCAAGAAGTGCGCACCCAAGTTCAAGCTGACAAGAACGCTTGAGGTTCATTGCGCGTTAAAACGCGCCATTCACCTTTGCCGTTGAGAAGGTCTGCTTCCCCGCTGTGTTGTAAAATCCACCCCTCGGGTGTAAACGTTACATCTGGCGAAGTGACGAGTGTTCCTACGTGAGACAGCGATGAGTTGAGTTCGGAATCCCAATTGCTGTTCATTGAACGCCAATGTCCTGTGATGTTGTGTTCTTCGGCATTCAGCGGAGCATAGAATGTGTATAACCAATGCATTCCGAGCGTATCTTCTGATACGAAAAGGAAATGTGCCCCGTCCTCTAAATCCATCGCTGTTGAAGCATCATCAGTCCATGTGGTTTGGCCATGTAACGAAGCAAGCAACGAAAGAGGTAGCAACAATATGAGAGTCAACACGACGCTTTTCGTTGCAGATTCTGGAGCATCATAAGTTGGAATATCAACTTTCTTTTTGACGAGTTGAAGCAGGAACACCATCGGTAAAAACAGCATTGTGGCGTATCTGCCGTTGTTCCCCATTGTCCAAATTACGCCCGGCCATTCTGCAGCCCAAAGGTTGGATTCGTAACTCCACAGAGCTGCTACATAGACCACAATGGCTGTCAAAAGACCTGCGATATATCCGACAACCATAGCGACCGATGCATCTTCAACATTGCGCAGTGCGCGTATCAACGGCAATACAAACGGCCACATGGCCATGCCGAACAAACAAAACAAGAACACGACATCGAGTATGGAAAAGAAAAGTGCGGTGAGAAAACGAACCGGTTGTTCGACAATTATGCCCAAAGTGGGATTGACTTGAAGAACGCCACAGGCAAGCATCGCCATTGCTGTTGAACACGATACAACTGCGCCCACTCTGAGTGGACGATGCATCCAATCTGTATACTTCGAATTGTACTCCAGCGCCTTTCGCCACAGCAGTACGAGCGCTGTGAGGAACAATGCGCCCAAAACAACGCCTTGACTGTCGGTGAATCCTTTGGTATAAACCATCGACATGAAGAAGATGCCTCCACAGAAAACTTGCATCAAGGTGCGTTTTTGAGATAAAATACCGGTAAACAGCATAACCGATAGGATAGCAAAAATCGCTAGATAAACTTCCTCATAGCCCCTTCCGACAGAAAAAATCAATGCTGGAGAGAGTGACATTACTGATGCAGAACGAACACCAGCCCATTTGTACAAACAGAAAAGTATGCCTAAGAATGCGAACAAAGCCATCGACTTGATGCCCATTTCCGACAACTCATACAACGGAAGAACAACCCGTTGGCCACCATCGTTTGGATCGCTTACTCCGGCCACCTCTGGACGTAAATCACCCCATGGCAGCGCTCCATTTTCATCAACAGCCATCTTGACTTGTGTATCAAGGCCTAATTCACTCGTAAAGCACACAACGATATTGAGGATGATGCCAAGCAGTAGCAATCTTTTCCAGAAACGGTCATCTCCATAGTCGAACCGCTCCATAACCAACGCTCAGGGGGGTGAGGTTCAACCCTTTCGGACACTTCGGGGTAATATGGGCGGAATTCTCAACGGAGTCAAGATTGTCGATTTATCTCGAATTTTAGCAGGCCCTTATGCCACACAAATGCTTGCTGATTTAGGTGCAGAAGTGGTCAAGGTTGAAGCTCCATGGGGCGATGACACGCGTCAATGGGGGCCACCGTTTACATCTGGGTTTGATGGTCAAAAAGTCGCAGCCTATTTCCTTTCATGCAACAGGGGTAAGGAAATAGTCAATTTTAATCTCAAAAACGATGCCGAAGAAGTACGTTCACTCATTGATACTGCAGACGTCGTCGTTGAAAATTTCCGTCCTGGAACCCTCAAGAAACTTCTCGGACCAATGCCAAAAAATGTCATTGTTTGTTCGATTTCAGCCTATGGGGCAACAGGGCCTCGAAAAGACGAGCCTGGTTATGATGTTGCTTTGCAGGCTCGAAGCGGAATCATGGGTATAACAGGTGAGCCAGATTCTTCACCAGTGAAGGTCGGTGTTGCATGGATTGATGTCATAACCGGTTTGAATGCTGGCAACGCAATCTTGGCCGCACTGTTGCATAAAGAAAAAACCGGTGAGGCAATGAGCATTGACATCTCGCTTTGGGATTGTGCTATTGCTGCACTGGTTAACCAAGCACACAACGCTATTGCCAGTGGCGTTAATCCAATTCCTATGGGCTCTTCTCATCCAAATTTGGTGCCCTACAGGGCCTTTGAGGCAAGCGATGGATGGTTTGTAATTGGCGTAGGTTCCGACCGTCAATGGAACAATCTTGCCGATTTACTTTCTTTGAACAATCCCAAAGAATGGGAGTCAAACGAAGGGCGAGTCTTGCACCGGCTCGAAGTTGAGGAGTGTGTATCTGCTGCGGTTTCCCTTCGAACACGAAGTGAGTTGGAGCAAATGCTCGTTGGGATTCCTTGCGCCCCAGTCAACACAGTGTTGGAAGCGCTATCCGATCCTCAAAGTATTGCTAGAGGAGCGGTTACATCGCACAAAGGCGTCGATGTTTTAGCGAGTCCTTTGCGCTTTATGACTCCTCAAAAGGAAAACAAGGAAGTTTGACCACCTTCTCGAATAAGACCCACTTCGCGAAGTTTGTCAAAGGCGTTGTCCATGCGACGCTGACTAAATTGCCTGTCAACTTGTAAGAATTGGATGAGTCCTTTGACATCAATTTGCCCTGGTTCCAAATCTTCATCCGCAACTTCTACAGCAGGGTGGTGGTGAAAAATTTCTCGAATTTCATCAAGACGTTCTGGTATCTCTTTGCCCTTTACTTGGCAGATTGCTTCGATTGACCCGTGCTCTTTAATCAGTTTAATTCCTGTTTTTGGACCAATTCCGCGGATTCCAGGATGGAAATCTGTACCAATCATGATTGCCAAATCAATCAGTTGAGAACGCGAAAGGCCATGGCTGTTGAGCATTTCATCCAATTTGATGGCTTGAGCCCGAACCGTTCGTCCATGTTGTTTTGTTCCGTCGCTCATCAAGTTGCGAACCAAATAAGGTGTTCCGTATAGCAGAGCATCCCAATCTTGGGTTGCAACAACATCGAGTTGTCCTTTTGCAGCCATCACAGCCGCTTGACCTTCACCCTCTGCTTTGGCAACAACCCAAGGTACGCCAAGTAAATCCAGAAGTTTCTTGGTCTCGTCAACCATCTCTTGAGAGTAGTGCACTATACGAGGTGCCATTTTTTGAGCGAGTGCAAAATCACCTGCTGCTAGAGCCTCTTCATGGATTCGTTCTGCCTCATCTCGTCGTGCACGTCGTGCTGCTAATTCGCCAGATTTCAATTCTGGAGATTTCCCATCGAAGATGTAGACCGGGCGAATACCGAGATTCAACAACGTAGCAGTTCGATTGAGGAAGCCCATCAAATGAGAAACGACCTTGCCGTTTTCTGCTTTGAGTGGACCCCCGTCACCTTGAGGTGAACGGTCGCGCATGGTGGTCAAAAATTGGAAGGCAGTAAGAAAGGCATCAATCCCAACTCGTTTACCTGAAAGGCTTGCAAGGTCAATGTTTTCACTTGTCGCAAGGTCTCGCAGATTGCAGCCCATGGTCCGATTACAGGTTGACAGTATGTGTATATTGGCATCCGAATCGGTCAAGAAGTCGGGGGGTAAGCGCCCTACATGCCCAGCCATATTGCAAGTCTGCGTGGTTGGCATCCGGCTTTGGCTCGAGCAGAAATAGCGGCCCTTTTGCCAAATGCCGTAGTTCAGCGTATGTCTTCAAGGCGCCTTGTTCGTATTGACGCAGAACTGACCGGCCAAGAAATGAAAGAAGCTGTACTTTGTTCAAGTGGATGTCAAGCATTGTTAGAGCATGCAGTCGTTTGGCAAAAAACCGAATCAATCGATTCACTTGTCGAACGAATGGCTGAATACATCGACTCGCATACACGAACTGGAACTGTTGCGGTTCGCTCATGGAAGCATGACGGGAAAATGGAGGGCGTAAGTGCGCGAGAACTGGTTCGAAAAATAGGCGGACTTCTCTCGCGAAAAGGGTACAGCATCAATCTTGATAATCCAAATCATAAAATCGGCATGGTGCTTGATGCTGGCGCTGGAATTATTGCATGCGGCTGGATGCTCGGTACCGGCAATGATTCCGATGGAATTTCTGCTAGAAGAGCCACAGACCGGCCTTTTTTCAAGCCGGTTAGCCTCGACCCACGACTTGCCCGACTCGCAGTAAATCTTGCCTCAGGCCCCATAAAGAAAGGGGCTACTGTCGACCTCATGACCGGAACAGGAGGTTTTGTACTTGAGGCCTCAGTCTCTGGAAGAATCGCATACGGAATTGATTTGGATGAAGAAATGATTGCCGGCGCTCAACAAAATCTTGACTGGGCTGGAAATGAAGGGCGAGGGATTCTTCTCCACGGAGATGCAACGCAGTTACAAGATGTTCTCCCTAGAAATGCTGTGGGCGCAATCAGTGGTTTTGTTTTGGACCCACCCTACGGTCGAAATTCACAAGGCAGCCTAGCGCCAAATGAGCTCATACGTGCTGTATTGAACAGTTCTTACAACGTTTCGGGACCGGATTCAAACTTTGTTTTGATAGTCCCTATACATCCTTTTGGAGAACACAGTGATGAGGAATTGCCACTCGACGCCGAAATACAACTTCTTCATGGAAAATGGGCAACACTTCAGTCTTGTTTTGAGGAAACCGGATGGAGAGTTGTTGGCCAATGGGTCGAGCATGTCCATGCGAGCCTGGGCAGACTTATTCTTCATGCAGCAATCGTTCCTCAAGATTGAGAAGGACAACTGCATCATCGTCGCTCGGTTCAGGAAATCGATGGCGATGTGGACAACCCTCATCCAAAATGGCTTTATCCTCATGATTCAAAACATTTGGATATGTTCGACAGCCTTGCGGACGAACCTCGTATACCGAGCACATTCCATCGGCACTCACCTCTGATGATGAGGTTAAGAGAAAAACGCACGCTCGAGTTTCTTCGTTATTCAAAAGCGTAAGTATGCCGTTATTTCTCCAAGTAAAGTCCTCAACACTCAATCCAGTTCGACGTGCCAAAAGAGATGCTTCTGCTTTCGTCAATGGCATAGTTGTCTCGCGACAGCATGCAGAACACCCCATTGGAACACAAGGCAGTGAGCGCGCCATAGACCTTCCAATCCTTCCGCCTTCTTCAAGAAGGGGGGGCATCTCGGGCAGATAAGGGCGATTAGGGTAGCCTGGATATCCTGACGGGCTTCGAACCCGTCGACGCGGGTTCGAATCCTGCATCGCCCACTCCGCAGTACCACGAATGAATGTTGAATGGAATCGTTGGAAACAGGAACGCATAAGAACAAAAACAGTCAGCAATCACTGAGGGAATGAAGTGAAAATAAGACTCCACCAATTTCTTTCCAAAACCGGTGAGTTTGCCTCTAAATCAGATGTTAAACAGGCCATTTGGAACGGTAACATAACCGTAAACGGTTCAGTGGTAAAAGATATTGCCTTCCAATTCAACCCGTCCAAGAAAAAAGTTGAATACAACGGCAATGAACTCTCTCTCCCCATTACGGATTTCTACTTCTTACTGAACAAGCCCAAGGGGTATATTTGTTCAAGAATAAATTCACACGAACGAGAGTTGGAAAAAATTTCTGTCTATGAATTGTTCCGAGAAAAGGTTGATGCCAAAGTATTCGAATCTCTAATCACCGTTGGTAGGCTTGATGAGGATACGACAGGCTTTCTTTTGGTCACCACCGATGGAAAATTGGTGCACTCAATTACAGAACCGAAAAAGAACATCAAGAAAACCTACCGTGTGGAAACCGAATCGGCAATTTCAGAGCAAGATATTCGCTCCATACGCCAAGGAATGGAGGTTTCGGTTGTTGAATTCGGCGTGAGCGAGTTGTTCAGTACACGCCCTGCACAAATCGAATTGGAACATGACAAGTGTGCAATTCTTACCATCGATGAAGGGAAAAAGCGCCAAATTCGAAGAATGTTCAAATCACTCGACAATCATGTCACTGAACTTCATCGCCTATCCACCGAGAAGATGATTCTCTCTGATTATAACTTGAAGCCAGGTGAGTTTTGCCAGGTATCTCGTAGCGAAATCAACGTCGCCCTGTTCTCATAGGTTGCGAAACTACAGCCGCCATTTTTGCTTCGAATTGTAGGTTAAACTACGCCACAACCACTCGGCTGGGCCGAAAGCGTAACGCTTCAGCCACCATGGGCTAACAATCAATTGCAAACTCCAAATCAAAACGACGATGACATACAACTGCCATCGCTCAAGAACACCGACAAGTCCGAATCCTGCGCCACTGAAGATCACCAAGCACAGTACTGAGTGAAGGAGATAATTTGACAGCGCAGTCCTGCCAACTGCTGCAAGCCGCAAACGTAAACCATTCAATACATTCGTTTGACAGAAGAGCATGATTGCTCCAAGCCAACCAAGCGCTATACCAACTCTTCCCAAATGATAGGTTCCTTGGAAATAACCCGACACAACAAGAGCGTCAAAATCGTTGACTATACCTTGATACAACTCAAAACCATTCACCGCCAATCCAATTGAAAAACCGATGATGGTGAATCGAAGATATTCCTTCTTGGTTCTTTTACCAGAAAGAAAGCCAAGACGGTACAGCGCCATTCCAAGCAACATCATCCCTACACAATCCCAGAACATGTACAGTGGAACAAAAAAGAACCAATTCTCGATTACATTTTTTGCACCGTATTCGGCGATTTCAAAGTATCCACCTTGACGGATTTCGAGTTCTTTTTGCATCGCAGATTCGTTGTATTGAAATTGATTTTCCGAAGAAGTCCACAACTCTGCAAGTTGGTATTTTTCTTCGGAATGAGATTCGCTAGGATTTGAATCAATCTCGATGGCTGCATCTCGGGCTTCCTCCATGACCGAGCCGGAGATTGCAAAAACTGCCGATGAGAACAGAAGGCAAAGAATTGAGAGTGAAATCAGCGTTTTTGGACGTGCTTTGCGAAGAGGGTAAAGAACCGCTCCTGCAACAGCATACAGTATCAAAATATCTCCAGTCCAAAGCAAAACAAAGGCATCAAACATACCGATTAGTAGCAAGAAGAAAGTTCGCTTATAGTGGAGCATTGGGCTTTTTTCTCGACCAGAACGAGTGCCGATTCCAGTGGTAAACATCACAATTCCTGCTCCAAAAAGCAATGAGAACAACCCTCGCATCGAACCCTCAAAGAACAAATTTACAATTCCCCAAATTGTGTAATTGACAGCAGCGTTTTCTCCAAGTCCAACCGAAGGGTGAAAGTATCCGGCAGCGACCATTCCAAAACCTAAGATGTTGAGAAGTAGAATGCCGAGTAAGGCAACTCCGCGCAAGACATCGAGTGATTGTATACGTGAATTTGAGGCGATTGGCGCAGACGTCATGTGACTGGCTGCGTTCTCTGACATGGACGGCGCTGTACTGCAAATAGAATAAGCGTTCAGCCGGAATCCAATCTCGTAAACTAAAACCCATTCTCTTGCAGCCAACCGGTTACAGGCAAATTGTTCGAACGCAGAATTGCAGCAGCTTCCTTGAGAAGAGTCTGTCTGCGAGGTATATCTTGATGCTGTTCAGCTATTGCTGCCAGTTGAATCATTGCATCCGATGCACCCTCGTAGTCGTTCACGGTTCTAGCAATTCTCAGACTTTGTTCAAATTGCTTGCCAGCAAGTTCAAGCTTGTTTCGATACAAATTTGTGTTCCCGATATTAAACAGCGCAATACCTTCGCCTTGACGGTCTCCAAGTTGTTTCATGATGGTTAACGATTCGGTGAAGTACCGTTCGGCCTCTTCGAATTTATCCTGCTCTTCATAAAACACACCGAGCAGATTCAACGTATCGGACTCTCCTCGAGAATCAGCAAGTTTCTTTTTCATTTTCAACGCCATTTTGTACAGGCGTTCAGCCTCAACAAGGTCACCGCGGTTTTTTGCCTGAGTTGCCAATTGGACGTGTGAAAAAGCCTCACCACGACGGTCACCAATATCGCGCTTAATTGCAATGCTTTGATTGGTTAATTGTTGAGCATCGCTTGGATTTCCAAGATGTTCAGCAATCGTTGCGAGGTTGGACAAGATGATGGCTTCTCCTTCCAAATCTTTCTGCCTTCTTTTGATAATGAGCCCTTGGCGATAATGAAGTTGGGCTGCAGCATAATCTTTCTTCATTTCCAAGATATTGCCCAACCCAATAAGTGCAATGGCGATACCGTGTTCGTCTTTGTACTGCTCTTTGATGTTGAGTGCTTGAGTGAACATTTGTTCGGCTTGTTCGATTTCATTTCCTGCAAGAGCGAGGTTTGCCATTGCAAGTATAGCATCCGCTTCTCCGTTGGTTTCACCAAGTTCCTTTTTCATAGCTTGAGCGTTGTTAAAATCTGCATACGCTTGAGCGATTTCGCCTTGATTGAGAGAGACATATCCAATGTTAATCAAAGCATCTGCTTCACCGCTTTTGTTCGACTCAGAACGAAATGTTTTGAGTGCTCGTTCGTAGTATTCCATTGCGGCTTTGTAGCGTCCAGTCAGTCGAGCAGCATTGCCGAGTTTAAGATCGGTCGAACCTTGAATGTGTATGCCTTGAGATACCATTTCATCGCTTGCTTTCAAGAGATTTTTGACGTTCGACATTTGCTGATTCGATGGATTTGACGATTGAATATTACCAACAAACCCAATCTGTTCAAGGGCCATGACCATTGCCTTTGCCATGTCTTCGGGGCTGTTTTGAACGATGGTCTGCGAAGTTAAATTACCCATAATGACGCTGTCAACAATTTTTTGTTGAGTGAACACATTTGCACCCGAGGTATGCTGAGTCTGTGTTCCAACAGGCACCCATTCTGAACCCGTCCACTCCAGTTTGCCGTCGGGGCTTAATCGGGGTTCCACCATGATTCAAAGACAAGGTAGTCAACTATCTAACTATTGATTCTTTGACATGATGTGGCGTGAGGCTATCCATTGATACTGTTAAATGATATATGTTCGACACTTCGTACACACAGAGGGGGTCCGTAACTTGGTGAAAATAGCGATTTACGTTGATACTTCAGGTTCAATGAATGAACGAATCCAAGGAGAAATGGACCCAAATTCTTCTGGTGCTCGCCCATCGATGTTTCGAAGTTTTATGCGCGCTATTGGGATGAAGGGAAAAGTGAAAAAAAGCGTGATAGCACGTGCAATGTGGGAAAATCTCGTGCCCACTTTCAAGGACAGACAAACGAAAATTTCGACCATCAACAGCAGGGGACGCTCGAAGGTTTTGGCCCCTCTCGATTTCAGAACTCATGAGGAATTGATGAATGTTCAATTTCCAAAACCTTACGGTGGCACTTATCTTTGGGAATTTTTGGTAGAAGAGGCTGTTGAATTAAGCAAAGACAGTGTCGATTGGTTGTTCTTTCTCATCAGCGATGGAATGGACATGAGTTCTTCTCCTCCATTCAACGGCATTAACGGGTTTCAGCCCTGTATTGAGGCAATCAAAGACATCGGAATCGATGTTGAATTTCACATTATAGGCCTAGGACTGCCCGACGATTCGGTCAATGTTTTTCGCCAGGTCAGTGGAGCAAGCGGAGGTTCCTTTGTCAATATCATTGAGGCCGGCGACGATGTTGAACAGGCTGTTGAAGAGGTTGGAGGTGCTTTAGAAGAGTCACTGAACCCTATCGCTAGAATGGCAAGCCGTCAAAGGAGGCAACAAGAGTACCTTGAATCGCGTCAAGAGGGAGACCTTGATATCACCACGGATACAGCTCCGCCTTCACAGGATTATTCAGGGTATACCTACGGTGATTTNACCATTGAAGACACNAATCCNGAACAACTNTCTCAATGGCAGACNGATTTGTTAAGAATTCGTGGTGATGAACAAATNGAAAACATTCAAGCCTACGAAAATTGGGTATCTATGCGCTCAACACCNATGTTTTCTGACACGCCCGGCATCCCGGTTGATTCGTGGGCANTGTCTTCAGAAGATGTNTCGCTGATTGCTAGTATGAAAATAGACAACCTGTTCACNTTCCTTTCTCAAATACGAAGGTCAGATGTACCTATTGAAAACAGAAGAATCATTATTCGTGGTGAAAATGTACCTGAATCGCTGCTGGAAACACTTTCAAATTCTGGCGCTAGAGTGGTTTTGTATCCCGAGGAATTGCCCCCGCCTCCCCCTCCAGAACTGGACAGTGAGAGGTGGGAGAGAAACGAATACGACTTCAACGATAACCCAACGCGTATGTGGGATATTTACCCTCATTTGGGAAGAAGTAAGGCCCGTACAGCCGTCGTCATCGATCCACCGTTGTACCCCGAATACGTGCAAAAAATTTCTCGTGCCTTTGAGCGTACAAAGATAGTCGAAGAGTTGCGCACGAAGCTTGAACCCATTCAAAGGTCCTATGCTGAGGCGGTGTTCAAACCTTCATGGAATTCATTCAATGCGAACTGGGTTCCTGATGACTGGCCTTCAATGCTGCCTTTCGATTCTGCAACCGTTGGGGAGGCTTTCTGTGAATCGCTGCGCGTGGTTTATGCACAAATCGTTCATGAGTGGTTGTTCTCGAGAGGAACACGTCCAAAATTCCTGTTGATTCGACTGTCAAATGAATCAAAGACACTTGGGTTGCACAAACACCCTTGTTACCTTGAATTCCAGTCTCTTCTAGCGGATATGTTCCACTACCAAAGTACAAATTTGCGAATAAAAAAGCCTCAAGTCGAATACTGGTAATATTCGTGAAGAGACGAGTCGATTATTCGGCTGCAGGTGCTGCCTCGTCATCGTTCATGTGAAGGTAGCCAGAAGCCATCAAACCACCCATGAACAAGAACGGTGGGACCAACCAGGCAATACCTGGCATTTCGTACCCAGTCGTAGGAAGTACGAAAAACATCGTAATGAAAAAGGCGGAGATAACNGCGCCATTGGCCAAAGCGAACTTTGCTTGAGCGGTTCCTTCTAANGCAAAAGCACAGGTAAGNCCCATTGCTCCAAATCCACACATGAAAAGACCGAACAGCGCCTCCATTGCCAGTGCCTGCTCGTTCGCATTACCTTCTCCCCAGGCGCTTTCTGCCCAAGCTTCGGCGTTTATGTTGTTCTCAATTCCACCAATGAGAGCCATTGCTCCACATATGATGTACCATATTTTCGGCTGAAAAATTGTCTTTGCATCCATATTATCACTTATGTGACCATTACGTATGTCCATGAGTACTTATTGTTTGAGTTGATATTTTGTATAATCTGTAGAATTTTTCTCCCTTGTTGAAAAGCCATACTTCGAAATAGGTATCGTTTTTTCCAGGGCTTCCATCAATAATTAGAATTCGTTATTAGTGTGCAAACGGAGACCACCATTATTGAAATAATTCAACTGATTACGGCAATTTAGAGTTGAGATTAATGCTGTATGAGGCAAAACCTGCGACATCTGTTCATCTAAGGTATGGATTTGAACATACAACAGATGGTTCTAGCGAGGGTTCAGCTCAAGTAGGAATTTTAGTGAAACACACATACCCAGGGACCTATTTTTGTGCTATTCAGTTCCCGCCAAGCGGCTATTGCGGCTTACAAGAACTTGCAAACGGGGATAAGGTTGCGATTTTTTCGGTTTGGGATAAAGGNCCAAAAGGAAGTCCTGGCGCCCAGGCAATGGCTACTGGAAAAGGGTTTGAAGCATCAGATTTCGGTGGAGAAGGCGAAGGCTGCCGAATACTCGGTCCATTTGATTGGGATATCAATGAGCATGTGGTCTTTCGAGTGACTTGGGAACGCGAACTGAACCAATTCTCTAAGTTCGAATCATGGCAAATTAGTTGTTGGGCTAACAAATCGTTCATTGGGGCGATTCGATTCCATGCTGGACCAAATGCTGAAACCCCAGTTCGACATTTACTCTCCTTTGTTGAAGATTTTGATCGACGAAGAGGAATGAAAGGGATGGAGCATCAAAGAGCGGCTATTTTTAGTCTCGTGGAGTGGCCGCAACTGGGTGAATTACGCGAGGTGAAATTTACGAAAGTGGAGAACGGATTAGATTCCACTGGAACAGATAAAACACACGCAGGTGTAATCCCAGAGAACGCCAAATCAAATACGCCGCAATTTGTTCTTAGCACTGGAGGCGTTAGGTCAGAAACGGTGTTGGTAAACAATGCACTGATTTGGGAAAGTCAAGATTAGTGGACTTCGCTCCAAGTCTGCAAGTGAAATCAATAGACATTGGAAACTTTACCGTAGTGGCGGAGTCCATGTCCCTGCCTTTCTTGCATGATCCAAGACATGCCAGTACACGGTTGTGACTTCTGCGGATTTGGACATCAAAGTGGATTCAAAATCGTCGCTGTGAAAAGGAGGTGGCGTTTTTCTCCATGCTCGTTTAGCGAGGATTGAAAGTGGAAAAAGCGTTAATGCAGGGCCATTTACAGGTAATGAGAAAGATGTCATCCAAGGGCGTGAAACAATGTTGTTTTGTTCGAGCGCTCTTTCAACATCATTCCATGAATTTCCTCTTCCAGCCTTTCGTTTTACNAGCCACGAGGGATTGACCGATGAATCGAGNACNTANCCTTCCTGGGCAAGAACCTCTGCCATCCATGGGGCAATATATCCTGCAGGCGCACGAAACCAGTGCCGGAAGGTAATGCCAGCGTGTTTTTTCAAAATTGATGTTGCAGTCTTCAAAGCGTGGGAAAAACCGATGTTGTCATCCGGCCATGCAGACCAAGATTTGTGAGTCAAACCATGACATCCAACGGTGATTCGTGAATTGTGTTTAGCAAGAAAACTTTCAAACCATTTCTCAAAATTTTCACTTTCAAACAAATCTGCAATGATGAACAGCGTAATCGGGTGTGAATGCGTTGACATCCATTTTTCAAAGGCATCTAAACCCAGTTGAAATTGTTCAGAGAGATTGTATTTCAAACCCATTTCCATTACTTGCTCAGATGTGTGTTTACTTCGGGATGGGTGGCCTGAAAAACTGGGTACATGCCGATGGTCGTCAAAGTCCACAGTCAACCATGTAGAACTCAATCATCGTCACCTCGAGGCAAGTCGAGGATGTGCAAGCGATGAGGTACAGTTCGTTTACCAATTTCTATACCGATGAATTGCTCAATAACTTCTCCTCCCCACTCTTGGCATATTCGACGTGCAGTTGCTAGGCCGGCTTCGTTGTGAGGATGAACCGTGATTTCGATTCGATGAAATTCATCGTTTTGTTTTGCTTTTTCTTCTAACCACTGAAGAATTTTGCAAGTTGCATCTAAGGCAATTCCTTGACGTTGGAATGATGGCCGGACCCAGTACCCTAGGTTGTAGGAGGATTGCAGCAGTTGTAGTTCATCTCCAAGACCAATGAGTCCCACAAATGATCCGTTTTCTTCTGCACGAATCCACCAAAAGTGCAATTTATCAACTTCCGCTTGATTTTCGACATCAAACAGCATATCGCTTAATTGTCCTTGAACGTTGAAGTTCGCATCGAGCCAAGGCAAAGCTGTTTGAGCAGCGACTGGGTCTTCATTGTATGCTTCTAAGAGGAGCGGAAGAATAGATTTGCTGACTGGGATAAGCCGTAGTGAAGGGCTTAACTCAAGTTCTGGAGTCATGACAAGTCCTCTACGATAGTTGAGCCACAGCAGCCATCACATGTTCATTGTTCGGGTGGACATGTTTCGCCATTGATAGCGTCCATTGAAGATGCTCTTCTCGGTTGAGCGCTCGCATTGCTGAACCGATATGCAAGAGCATATCGAAGTTGTATTCAAGGTGCGGGCCTAAAGCATCAAGTGTTTCTGCGGCTTTCGCCAACTGTCCAGATTTTATCGACTCAAGAATTTGCACAACTTCTCTGTAGACTTGCCGAGCATCCCATGGTGTTCGTGCTGGCCACGGCCAAAATCGAGATGGAATTTGCGGCACTGGGGCAGGAGTTTGAACTGCCGTTTTGTCGATGTCATCTGCAATTGCTTTTGACTCAGCATCTGCGGCCGTGGATAATTGACTGGTTGTGGGAATTTCCGGAGTCACAATTGCAGATGCTGNTTCGCTGGCAGGCAGTTGGGTATTCTGGGCGGTAGCAGGAGTTTCAATGCTTTGGGTAGGAGTGCTGACATCAGGTATTTCCGGAGTTGTCATCTGCTTAGGGGTCTCGACTTGAGGTTGAGTAAGTTGTTGCACAGGTTGAGTGAGGTTGGAAAAAGTTGGCAAATCCGGAGTCGCGGTTTTTACTTCGTTGATTGGGCCGACTGAACCCATCAAATCATCATCCGTTTCTGACTTAACAGAAGGCGAGTACAAATTACCCAAACCAGTATGCACTGGCTCTTGAACCTCATCAAGCGGATTCTCGTCACCCATGTCAAAAACAACAGGGTTTTTGGGAGCATCAGACGCTTGCAATTCNACCTCTTGCTGTTGCTCAAATTCTACTGTTTGGGAGAGTTCAGGGGTGCTACCTCGAATGAATTGGAACGAATCCTCCTTGTCGTTCGAAATGTCGTACTGGTCAACTTCTACAGCAACTTCATCAAGAGAAAGCACTGCTTCAACGGCAAACTCCTCTTTTTCCAATTCATTTTCTTCCATCAGTGTATTCATCAATTCAGAACCTGATGTCGTGGGAGTTGCCATGGGTTGGTTTCGTGCAGGTAAATTCAGTGAGTAGTAGCACTGGGCGCAAGTTTCGACGTTCTCTTCGTTGACAAATTCGCAATAAGGGCAAACATTCCCCTCCACGGATTTCTCAGATTTTCGCCGTCGAAACAGACTGCTCACCAACCCTTCGTCAAACATTTTTGGTTTAAGCAATGGGGTTACTCGTCCATTACAGACTTCATTGTTCAAGGCATACGATGATGGTGTATGGGATGTTGGACTACACTATGGAGGAGAGAGGTAAAGTTCGCAGAATGAACAATTCCGCTTCTCAAAAAAACAGTGACAAGGACTTGTTGGAAGAAATGCCTCTGACATGGCGTCGTGGGCAAGACCATTTCACCCGTTTTACGAAGTTAATTCGACGGGAGTTGGATGACGAAACTGCGATGGTGGAAGAACGTTGGAAAAAATGGAGTAAACAACGCTTGGTCGCTGCTGGACTTGCAATGTTCGACCTTACTGGCCGAACTCAAGGGCGTTTTTTTGGAGACCCCATTCTAGTTTTCGAAAATAAATCACGTTCACGATTACCCGTTCATCGTTTTGGACATGGTGATATTGTTCTTCTCTCAAGGGCTCGGCCTTGGGGGGAGAAAGTGATTGAAGGGATAGTTTTGGACCGTGGGCCGACTCGAATCCGCATNGTAGTCAGTGACAAACCGGGTGACTTGAAAAAGGGCACTTGGAGACTTGATCGCGGAGCAAACAGGGTCGCTCATGACAGGATGCACGAAGCATTGACGACTTTTCATTCATCAGAGAGTGACAGTGGCACCGTCTTACGGGATGTACTGCTGGGGTCTCTACATGACATGACTTCATCTGCTCAACGCCCTCCGGAGATACGAGGTCAGAAACGTCACGGACCACTAGGTATCGAAAAAATGCAACTAAATCCTTCGCAAAAATCTGCTGTAGAATCAGCACTCCAACAGCGTCTAACGCTGATTCAGGGCCCTCCTGGAACTGGTAAAACACATACTGCAATCCATCTTTTGACTGCGTTTGTACGGATGGGACGAGGGCCAATTTTAGCAACTGCCGAATCCAATGTAGCAGTTGATAATTTGCTCGAAGGCCTTCTCGATATGGGCGTGAATGCTGTTCGAATTGGTCGCCCCGTTAAGGTACGAGAACATCTTCGAGAGGCAACATTGGATGCCCAACTAGAACATCATCCTATGCAAGAAGAGTTGCGCTTTATCCGTGAACAAAATGATGACTTACGTCGTTCACTTTCCTCTCTCAAGGGGAAAGAAAAGGGGATGGCTCACCGTGATGTTAATCGTAATTTNAAAGAAATTCGGCAAATTGAATCCAATATGATTTCTGCTGTTTTGGATGGGGCTGAAGTGATATGTGCCACAACAATTGGTGTTGGCCACACGTTGTTGGGTGAGCGAAAGTTTCCGGTTGTACTTATGGATGAAGCAACGCAAGCCAGTGAGCCAAGCGCTCTTGTTCCAATTACACGCGGCTGCCGACAACTAGTCCTTGTTGGTGACCACAAACAACTCCCGCCTACGGTAATCAGCAAAGTCGCTGAAGAAGGCGGTTTGAGTCGTTCCCTGTTCGAACGACTCATTGAATGCGGTTTAGAAGCGCATATGCTGACGACCCAATACCGCATGCATCCAACCATTCGAGAATACCCGAGCGCTCGTTTTTACGATGGCCGACTCGAGGATGGTTGTGATTCCAGTGAACGTATGCCAGCTGCTGGTTTCCTTTGGCCAGACTGGGACCATCCGGTAGCATTTGTGCCGGTAGAAGGTTCTGAAATTGTCGACGAGGAAAGTGCCAGTAAATCCAATCTTGATGAAGCTGCGATGGTTTTGTCCATTGTGAACAATTTGCTTGCTGCTGGAGACTTATCTGCTCAAGATATTGGCGTCATTACCCCGTACAACGGTCAGGTTCGATTGTTAATCGATTTGTTTGAACAGGCAGGAGGCTTTGAAGAAGGCTCAACATTTGAAGGCCTTGAGATAAAAAGCGTTGATGGATATCAGGGCCGAGAAAAAGAAATTGTGGTTTTTTCAGCCGTTCGTGCCAATGATAGAGGGGAAATTGGATTCCTTAAAGATCGCAGGAGACTCAATGTGGCTTTGACTCGTGCAAAAAGAGGAATGATTGTTCTTGGACACACCAAAACTCTTCGTCAAGACGGCACATGGAGAGCGTGGCTGGATTGGGCAGAGGAGCGAAATTTGTTTGCCTGGCACATCACTCATGGCTGATGCGATGAGCCAACACTTGACAAAGGACTGATGCCAGCGCCTATCATGGCAGACAGTCCAGTGAGCGTGCATCAAGGCTCAGGTACGCTTGCTCAAGCAGTCCTATCAACTGCACCAGAGGGGATGCTTATTGCTCCGGCTTGGAAGCGAGCAGCAGCCTACATGTTGGATGTTGTTTTGTTAACACTGGTTCTTCATTTGTTGACGGGGCAAACGCTGATGTATTACCTGATGAATTATTCACTCGTTACTCAAGGCGGTAAATACGTTGCAGGTGTAGCCGTTAACTGGGCGTTGTTTTTTGGTTCACATTATCTTTATTTCAAGTACACCGGTCGAACTTTTGGGCGTTCATTTGCGCAGCGCGGATTCAGAATTGCTGTGGTGCATGACAACGGAACACTTCTTGAACAACATCATTGGGGTCCACGAGCATTCGGCAAACTGATTTATCTTATTCCAGTGGTTGGAATTTTGTGGTTCGGTATGAGAGATTTCCTTCGAGGCCGTTCAAAAGATGCCGAGTACCGAACTTCTCTCGATATCAAGAACCACACCGTTGCTGCAGTAGATTGGTCACTCCCTTCAGAGACCCGCCTCCGTTTGCGTTAACCCTGATTGTTGTTGCATTGTCTTGAAGTAGGACTTAGTAGAGTGGCCTCTAGGGTGGAGCACATGAGCGACGACCATACGGTTCGAACATCATCTCTCGCAGCGAGATTAACATCGGTTGAAATGGACATCGATGATGATGATGAAGATGTCCTTTTTGTCACCGTTGATATGACCAATGAAGCGGCAATTCCTATTGGTGGACTCGACATTGCGGTTGTAACCAGCGACGGCAAAAAGGTTGCCTCCCAATCAGGAATTTCATCTCTAGGCCCTGGATTAACTCGGAACTTTACTTTTGAATTCCCATTGGAGACAGGCACTTGGACTTTTGAAGTGTCTGGTAGCGGGCAGAATCTCTCTCTAGGGCCGTATGAAGCAGATTTTACTTACGAAGCCGATCAAGGTAGGATGCTTGGTAATTCAATAGGTGCAAGCCTGTTTAGTGGCGCCTTTGACCAAGATTTGGGTATGTTTGGCCAAATTAATGAACGAGAAATGATAGACCCTTCAAAAATGGTCATGACCACTTATTTTGGTGAAAATGCTGAAGGAGGCTCAACTAAGATTTCAGTTGGAGATCCCTCGAACGATGTAGAAAGTGATTCCGAAGATGATGATGCACCGCGAATCCCTCCTTGGGAGAAACAAAACTCTGAACCAACCCCTTCATCTGCATCGTCATCCGGCGACCTACTGCTGCAGGCAGCGCAAGTACAAGCGAGTGAGCCAGAACCTGAACCTGCTGTTGCCGAAGTAAGCCATTCCTCGACCCCCTCCCCTACCGAACCCCAGCCAACGAAGGTTGTCGCCTCTACCCCCCCTCCTCTTCCAACACCCCAAGCCACTCCGACAGAACCTTCTGGCCCGCCATCCGGTCCTCCATCTGGTCCACCTTCGGGTCCTCCATCTGGTCCACCTTCGGGCCCTCCATCTGGTCCACCTTCGGGTCCTCCATCTGGTCCTCCATCCGGCCCTCCATCTGGTCCCCCTTCGGGTCCTCCATCTGGTCCACCTACCGAATTGATTTCATCGAAGGATGAGTGAGGTGAGTCTATGAGTGATGGGTTTGCAATGGAATTATGTGGAAACAAGGCCGCATGGCAGATTGTGCCAGACGGAGTCACATCCATCGATCTTGACCGAGTAGGCCAAGTCATTCAAGATGCAGGATATACGGTAGGAATTCAAACTCGTCTTTGCTGGACATTTTCAGGACCTTGCGATTTAACGCTTTATCCCAGCGGTAAACTTCTTGTGAAAACAGAAAATAAGGAATTGGCGGCGGATGTAGCAGAACAACACGTGACAGTTTGGTCACAAGCCTAGGAGGCGATTCGATGGGGAAAATTCCCGATGCAGTCGTTCAAACTCTTCTTTCAAACAAGGTTGTTGCGTATCCTACATCCACGCTACCAGGCCTCGCTACTCTCCCTACAAGGGAAGGTTTAGACGCCTTGTTTTCATTGAAGCAAAGGCAACCCACCCAACCCGTAAGTCTAGGGGTTGCCTCTCTAGAACAAGCCAGCAGTCTAGTNGAGGTACCAGAATTCGCCAAACGTCTCCTCGACGATTTTCCGCAAGGTACTCTCACGCTCATTCTTGATGCACATGAACCTCTCGACCAAAGACTCGGGGGTGAACGAGTTGCTGTTCGAGTTTTTGCACACCCAACAGCTCGGGCATTGGCAGAGACAGTTGGTCCAGTAACTGCTACAAGTGCCAACAAAGCGGGCATACCTCCGCTTTCAGATGCAGAATCTGCTGGATTGGAACTCAATCTGAGTCATGATTCAATACTGGCTGGAACCTGTCCAGGTGGCCAAGGCAGTACATTGGTCTCGTTGCACAAATCACCGACCTCACCTTCGGGTTTTTCGGTAAGAATTATGAGAGAGGGCGTGATACCTGCAACTGACGTGAACCTATGGATGTCGAAGAATCGCTGAAGTATTGGCGTGATGCAGGTCATGTTGCTCGCCGAACACTCGAAGCGATGAAACTTGAATTACAACCCGGCAAGACATACCATGAGATTATTGAGTCTGCAGAGCGCTTCATACATCGTCATGGGGGAAAGCCTGCTTTCCCAGCGACCATTCATTCAAACGATCTAGCTGCCCATTNCACGACCAACCATCTTGTTCAAGGGCCCGACGGCTGGGAGGGTGATATGGTTCTTCAGAAGGGTGATTGTGTAAAAATCGATTATGGAGTGCACATCAAGGGCCATATTGGTGATAATGCTCTTACCTTTGAGGTCGGAAACACCAACAATCATACCGAGCAGATTAAGGCTGCTAAAGAAGCGAGAGATGCTGCAATAGAAGTCATGCACCCGGGAACTCCTTGGTACAAGGTTGGTGCAGCAGCCGCACAACCTTCTCTTGATGCAGGATTCCAGCCCATTCGAAACCTTTGCGGCCATCAACTCAAACCTTGGCAATTGCATTCTGGAGTTTCAATTCCTTCGTATGCTTGTGGCCCCGATAACCGTGGTTTCAAAGGCGTCGTGGAAGAAGGAGGCGTTTATGCTGTTGAACCGTTCAACACAACCGGTAAATCTGGTCTTATCGAGAACATAGGATCTCCTCATTCCTCGAATATCTATCGAGTAACTGGAGCTACTACTTCTCGTAAAGCACGTGCTAAAGGTCAACTTAAACCTCTAGGAGCTCAACTTGCACGCAACCTAGAAGAGCGCTACTCCACGTTGCCTTTCGCTGAGCGCTGGGCTTTCCCAATGTTAGAAAAGCCGTTTCCAGAGGCTGATGAAGCCAGTCTACAAAGCAAATGGAATGCGTTGGTCAAGAAACTCATCAGTATCCGGTTTTTAGAGACCTACCATGCATTGCGCTGTATCGACGGAGGAAATATTTGCCAGTTTGAACACACCGTTTACATCGCAGAAGGNGGAGCAGAAATTTTGACAGTGGAATAATCTCTGTTTTTGCCTTGAAAACCAATATAAACCGTAATTGCGTGGGTATAACGAACAGGGCTGTTGAAGTTCTTGTTGAGTGCATCCCATCCCCTCCGCATTACTCTCACCCTGTTCACCTTTTTCTTCAACCAGCCTTGCGGCAAAAAATAACATTTCTGAAAAATTNGTTTTTTGGCCATTTCTTCGCGCAGTCCGCGCTTACAAATTCATTGCTCTAGTGGATTCGGCTCATTTTTCTAAAAATGTTAAATTCGAAAAATCCCCCATTTTCGNCTGTTTTGGACGGAACATCGAAGANTAAAGGGAGCAGGATTAAATATCACGGGTGCGGTAGGGANTCTACCCCCGATTTCGGGATGGAGGACAAAAATATGAAAAACGAAAATAGAAATGAAGAAGCTGTTAGCCCAGTTATCGCNACCATTCTAATGGTNGCAATTACTGTGGTACTTGCTGGTGTATTGTATGTTTGGGCTAGTTCCCTAGCAGAAGGCAACACTGATGGAAACCTTGATCTTTACGTCATGGACGCTGAAGACGCTGCTGGTTCTCCAACAGATGCTAACAACGACACCTTGGTTCGTGTCACCATGACACAAGGTAGCGACATTAACTGGGCTGCGATCTCTGTGAAGATCTCTGTCAACAATGGCGCACCAATTACCTGCAACAACCCTGGATCAGCGGGAGCAACCCTTGGTTGCGACCTTGTTGAATTCGGAGACACGTCTGACCAATTCTGGTCAGTCACTGATGGTGTTACCATCAGCGAATCCGGACAAAACCTCTGTGACACTTCCGAACCTTGTTCAATCAAGGTCACNGTAGGTAACACACAAGAAGGAAAGACTCTTGACGAGTCTTCCACAATCGCTTCCTGATTTTTTAATTAGGAACCGTCTTGTGTAACATACATGTTCNTTTGAACATGAATCCGCCCCTCTGCAGACTTCGGCCTGCAGGGGGGCCTTTTTTTTTTTTAATTAATTCAAATCGGAGTCAGCAATTTTCTTACGCGTATCGCTATGCTGTTCCCACATGTGGAGCGAACGTCCACGAAGAGTCTGCCAATGAGCGGATACCAAATGCTCCATGCCAGTAAAGATTGAGCCTACGGTTTGTAACAATGGAATTCGAATACCTCGTCTGTCCAACGCCCATGCAGTCAAGCACATCAATTCAATCAAGGCTAAACTGCTGTGCATTACCGCCAGCGAGCCGCTTGGCATGCCAGCAATCATAACGATAATCCATCGGATTATTCCAGACAACCCCGCACCCATTACCAATAGGGGTGCCAAGATATGAAAATGGGCTTCTCGACGTAGGATGGATGAAAAGGTACCCAGCCTACGATCAAACCAAGATTTTCTGTGACTCATGAGCAAGCGTTGTAGCCCCTGGCCACGACGAATTTTTTGCCGCCGTTGCCCCTCAGGACTCATCGGAGCAACATCTTCAAAGTAAACTTCAGAATCATGGATACTTCGAAATCCATTCAATCGTACACCTGTTGCAATTTGTGCATCATCGGCATTTGAAAGAGTATTGAGTTGTATTGATTGAAAACAGCTGCTGCGCCACATCATGCACGAACCTTCCAAAAAGGGCGTAGAGTCTTTCGCAGATTCACCTTCTCGTAAAAATTCAAACATGCTTCTGTGCGTTTTTTCACTGGACAGCGACTGATGTCGTAAGGCACGGGCTCCAACTGCCCCAATTGTCCGATCAGCAAACCACCCTTGCAGTCGAGAAAGTGCGTTTGGCGGAAGAAATGCATCTGCATCCGTCATGCAAATACATCCTTCAAACGACTCTTTCTCTAGATGAGCTATCGCTTGTCGGACAGCTTCAGTTTTCCCTAATCTTTCGGACATTTCAAGAACGTGCGTAGAATCAAACGCTTTTGGGTTNTTTTTGAGCCATGAGTTTATTTTTTCAACCGTTGAATCTGTTGAAGCAGAATCAATAACCAGCAATGAGCAATCTAAATTTTGNTTTGCAAGGTTGCCGAGCTTCTGTTCAATGATGAGTGATTCGTTCCATACAGGCAGCATGATGGTTACTGAGGGGAGTTTCGAATCGTTGACAGGATACTCGAGCGTTTGTTTACGCCATTTACCAACTGAATATCGGTGAACAGCGAATGGTGCAAAGGCAGCAATTCCTAGACCGACTTCGACCAAGGCTGGAATCCACACCATGACCGTTTCAAACCNCCACTCCCCTTGAGTNCTCCCCTCAAAAANTAGGTNAAGAGCCTGCTTTCTATCCGCAATCTCTTCATCCAATGGCCGCAGAGGCCGAACCATGCCTAAGGTGCTTCACATAGGGCCGTGCGATACACCAGGCGGCATGGCGAATGTGATGCACATACTTGCCGAACACCCTCCAGAAGGATGGGTTGCAGAATTGCTTCCATCGCATTGCAAAGGCTCACCATGGGCGAAATGGCGAGCCTACCGTCGAGCTCGAAACGCTTTTTCACAAATGTTGAGAGATGAAAAGCGACGTCCTGACATGATTCATATTCATACTGCTGCGGATTGGTCTTGGTGGCGAAAACGACGTTTCGCTCAAATGGCATACAAAGCGAAATTACCGAACATCGTTCATATTCACTCTGGACAATTTGATTCCTGGCTGGGTTCTTCAACGAAACGGGTTCAGAAATTCAACAATGATGTTCAACAAAACAATTCGCAAGTCGTTGTATTAAGTGAATCATGGAAAGAGCGATTGTCTCAATTTATTGGAGATGCGGTCGCAATTCACAATCCAATGAAACCGGAACTTGAATTCGGTCAAGCCAATACACGTGAATCAAACAAGGTCCTTTTTCTTGCTCGCAATGATCCGGTGAAAGGCGGGCTTTTTGCGCAGAGATTAATCGAAAGNTTACGGCACAAGTTTCCCGAACTTGTATTGGCGATGAGCGGAATTTCCCAAAGCCAAAATTCGTGGGTTNTNCCCTTAGGATGGATGACTGAAGCAGAAAAAATGCACCAACTCGAGACAGCAACGGTTTTGATTGTTCCATCTAAATTTGAAGGACAACCAATGGTTGCGTTGGAGGCAATTGCTTCAGGAACTCCAGTTCTGTTGAGCGATACAATTCATTCTTTACCACCAGAAATTCCGAAAGCTAAATTCGAAGACATTGAAGATTGGCAAGACAAACTTGAGCAGATTCTCACCTCACCTCAACCTATGTATCCTCAATCAATACTGGATGCGTATACATTGAGCAACATACAGGAATCGTGGAAGGAATTGTATGCGTCCTTACTCGTTCAGGGCTGAGATGCACGATTTTTCCAAAACAGACACACTTTGGCTCCAATCTAGATGCTCTTCTGCATATTTCCGAGCGGCTATGGAGTGCGAACGAATCTCATCATCTGTAAGTGCTTGAATCCATTCTACTCCATCGATATGAAAATCTTCTTGATGAACAAGTTTCATCCATTCGGGTTGTTCTTTTGTTTCTAATCGGTGACCCTTGTGGTCGATTCCGAAAATCATCAAACCGCTGGCAGCGTATTCGCTGCGCTTGAGTGGACTCGCAAGAGCCCAAACCTTTGAACGCGGCATAGGCAGCAATCCAATATGCGCTTTTGCAATTTTTTGGGCTAATTCCTCTTGTGGTAAAGTCCCTATAACATCCAAATTTTCATCGTTCTGCGACATGTTTTTTAGAGCTTGAAAAGCATCACCTTCTCCAATGAGAAGAAGTTGAGTTACAATGTTTTCATTGCGAAGTTTTTGCTGCAGCATTGGTAAAGCAAGAATGCCTCTGTGACGGTCGAGTCTTCCGTGATAGACCATTGTCAACAGATTGTTTTTTTCTTTGGGCTGAAACAAAGCAATATCGACCCCAGCAGGGAGAATCTCGATTTGTGAGGGATCCACTTTGACTTTTGATTGAACAAATTGGAGATGTGCTTGTGAAACGACATGCCCTGAGCAGGCGTTCTTACGAGCAACGAGTTTCCACGCTTTTTTCCATACTGGCCATTGCAATAATGCAAGAATTCCGCTGTCTGCTGGTGGACTTCGATCCATCAAAATCCATGGAATCGAGTTCATTTGCAAGGATTTTGCCAATTTCGGTGCAATTTGCCAGTCAACAATCGCAACAGTATCTTTTGGACAATCGTATTCTTTCAACCACTGCCTCATCTTTGTACCAAGTACGCTGGCTTTTCTTCCTCGCATCGCTTGAACTTGAATTGAAACATGAATCCATGGCAGTGTGGAATGCATTTCGCTGGAATCTGAATTGATGATGGTGACTTGGTGACCTCTCGAAACCAGTCCCAAGCCAAACGCTTCCATTGTTGTTGAACACAAATCGTTCATTTTGCGGGTTGTAAACCATAGAATGTTCATTACTCTCGACTCCACAATTTCACAAGTTCACGGATTCCATCATCGAAATCGATTGTTGGCATCCATCCCAGTTCGTGTTTTATTCGAGAAATATCGGCTACAGAATGACGAATGTCGCCTTCTCGGGCAGGTTTGAACACCGGTGCACAAGATTGCTCCAAAACCCCATAATCAATGCACGCAGCATTGAGTGAAGAAAGTAAATCTAAAATCGAAATTTGTTGAGAGGTTGCCACGTTGTACACATGCGAACTGATTTCATTCCATTGCGATGAGAGTAGTTTGAGAATGCACGCACTCACATCATGAGCGTGAATGAAATCTCGTGTTTGCATACCGTCACCGTATACGACGGGTTGTTGCCCGTTAACAAGGCATTTGAGCATACTTGGAATCACTGCAGAATACGCTCCAGTAGGGTTTTGATTCGGTCCGTACACATTGAAGAAGCGTAATGCGACTGCTTCGAATCCTCGTTCATTGGCTCTGAGAATCTGTTGTTCATTTTCAGCCTTTGAATGGGCATAAGGTGAAAGTAAAGTTCCTACGCTCTCTTCACTCAAGGGTACGCTTTCCAAGTCCCCATAGACCGCTGCACTTGATGCGATTACAACTCGCCGAATATTTGCCTTTTCACAGCAATCAATCACATTTTGAGTGCCAATGACATTGATTTCATGGGTCTTTTTTGGAGACCGAAGCGATTCAGGTACCGATACCTGAGCTGCCAAATGAACCACAGCATCACGGTTTTGAAGTGCAGAAAGGAGTTGCTGTTCATCCAGAATATCTCCTTGAACATACTTCACTTTGCTAAGCGAAGTTGGTTGTAAATCATAAATGCAAACATCGTGACCGTGTTCGAGTAAAGCATGCGCAACATGAGTTCCAATGAAGCCTGAACCTCCGGTGATGAGAACTCTCATGGCAGCACCTCTCATATCTCCAGTCTGTTGTAGACTTCTTTGGTGTTCTTTACCACCACATCCCAAGTTCGATTTTCCAGCACCCATTGCTGTGCAGCACGTCCAATTTCTTGACGTTTTTCGGGTTGTTGAACACACAATTCGATGGTGTCTGCCAAATCATTCAGGTCATCAGGTTTGTACAATAGGCCTGTTTTTTCGTGCTGAATAATTTCCTCAAGCGCGGCTAATTTTGATGCAACAACCGTCCTGCCCATCGCCATAGCTTCAAACGGTTTGAGTGGAGTTACCAGTTGGGTCACTCGACTACTTGGACGACTAACGACAAACACATCGATGAGACTGTAAAATGTCGCTACTTCATCGTGAGGTACAGGTCCAACAATCGTCGAGAAGTTCTCTATTCCGAGTTCTTTGCATAATTGGCGAAGTTCTGCTTGTCCAGACTCACCAGTCAATACGAATAATTGCACTTTCACTCCTTTTTGGACCAATTGAGCAACTGCTCTTGCCGTTAAGTCCACACCTTCCATCTCTCGTAATGAGCCAATGTAACCGACGGTGCAGGCATCTGGATTTTTCTCAAGGCGTTCAGTAACAGTTGGGTACAGTGCAGAGCTTTTGTTTTGCTCGAGCATTTTTCTTTCAACTGCGTTTGTCACAATTGAGATTTTTTCAGCGGAAACTCCACGACGAATCGCC
>NYZH01000008.1 GCA_002687075.1 Methanobacteriota archaeon | reverse complement strand
TAAGAGGTTTGCAGCTGACATGGCCATGGAGGTAACTACGGATGCCGTTCAGATCTTTGGAGGTTATGGGTATTCCGAGGAGTATCCGGTTGCTAGGAGAATGAGGGGGGCTAAGGTCGTCCAGATATTTGAGGGATCAAGCCAAATCCAGAGGCTGATAATTGGAAGAGAGATGATTCGTGACGGTGAGTGACTTCGGGATTGGTTGCGTAGTTTTAGCTGCAGGGGAGAGCAGTAGGCTTGGCCGCCCAAAGGCACTGATAGATATAATGGGCGAGCCTCTAATTTCATGGATCACAGGAAGATTGGTAAAATTGGGATTTGCGCCAGTCATTGTGACTAGGATGGAGATATACGACGCTATCAAAAACTCTGTGGGAGATGTTGACGTTGTAATTAATCAACGTCCCGAGTTGGGAAGAACGGGTACTGTCAAAGAGGGCTTGAAATTTATCAATGATAAGTATGGGGAAGGATTGGATATACTAATCGTACCAGTTGATAGGCCTGGATTTTCATTGTCTACTGTTGAGTTACTAATTAGCAAAGAAGACAGTACATGTCCTACCTATGGAGGCAAAGGGGGACATCCCCTTTTAGTATCAAAGCAAGATTGTAATAAAATCATGATGGCTCGATCTGATGCTCCCCTAAATGGAGTGATTTCTCCACGGAGAATGCCTGTAAATGACAAGTATCTTCATTTTAACCTAGATACAAAAAAGGATGTTGATGAGTTTCTTATGGTTGTAAAATTTCTGCGAGAATCTGATACTCATCGAGAAGCCACATAAACAGGAATCCCACNATCAAAGCGGGCAATGTTGTGTGAANTGTCGCCCAAATTGAAGCTTTTTTNTGNCGTACTAGCAGNGGGAANAGGGCNTCTCCATCCTGTGAAATTGCNTTGGATACCAAGGCTGGNAAGGAAACTATNCCCTCNACNTATGCNGAAATTGCGATTATTTGGGGGCCGCAACCCGGTACGAGACCNATTATNGCNGCTACCNCAACTGCCTCNGCTCCAGCCCCNCNCTGTGATANATCAGATTCCGAAATTCCNGANAATANCATGCCGAANTCAAAGATGAGNTATGCCAAGACCACCCAAAATGTAACGAATGCAGTTTCNGAAGCGGCATGAACTAGCGTTTCATCGAATGAATTCAATTTATCTCCAATTGTGGCCTCAGTATCATCACGAATGAAATTCTTTGATGAAATGTAGAGAATTATGGAGAGAAGTGTTCCCATGAATCCGACCCATGTTATGAGGCCGTCTCGTGTGAATGGATCCCANACCAANCTCGGAGAATATTCNGGATCTTNNGCATACCAAATCAAGAGNAGGATTCCCAAGGAAAATCCNATGATTGTNACGANCCACCANANCCTATATCCCTGGTGNATTATTTTGTANCCNAGTCCNTCTTGNGNCTCTCTTGGCANTTCGGAAATGATAGCTACATNTTTTTCTTCNGNTGAGNTGTNTTCTCATTTCCTCAGCAANGTGAAGAGATTTCTTCTTTGTAATTCCCAATGGNGAAANCGGCGTTATTCCAAATCTATCNACCGCAAANCCCCAAGTGACTGCCACNATGAATGAAATNAAATGNACNGCNACNACNGGGGCCAAAAATGAAATNTCCTGAAAGACTGCTCCAATTAGGACAAAAGCNGCATCTCCNAGGGTNGCGATGAGAGTNGCAATNACGGTTCCATAAGTCACGTANCCCTTNGTGTACATGGGCATGACGATTATGGCTCCACCACAACCNGGTGTCAGCCCCATAAGNGCGCCTATNAGGGGCTGTAGNCNNCTATTNTCCCTAATCCANCNTACAAATCTTCCCGCTGAGACNTATTGCAACCAACTGAAAAGAAGGACCATTGCCGCCACNAAAACAGTTACCGCCAAGAAGGCGTCTCTCATNGANATAACAACTACCTCNAAGATTTCGTCAAGNGTGATACTTGACGACACNNGTNTACGGANGATNGTNTGGATATGAAANTATAGTANNNTAGATTCCTCTTGAGATGANATCNTAGATTTCTGAATAANGNATTGGNGCNAATAAAATNCTTACANGAGCTAANGAACGTAAATCCAAAGTGTNATGTCACNTGCCCGTNANCATGTCACGNGCCGTTCTATCTTGGGTTGTNGAGAGGCTTGATGCCGGGGAGAGAGTTGCCTTGGCTTCAGTTATCGAAGCTAAGGGGAGTGTCCCAGGAAAACCNGGGGCGAAACTTGCGGTATCTTCGACTGGAGAGAAATTTGGAACTGTAGGAGGAGCTGGGCTTGAGCTTAGGATCGAGAAAGGGTTGCTTGACCTCCTATCAAAATCTAAGTCGGATATGAGAAAGACGGGAGGTAAAATCGAGAATTTCATTCTATACAAGGAGGGCAAGGGACAAGAACAGGTAGCTCTTGATAGCCTATGTGGGGGTCAGCTTAGAGTGTCAATGGAAGTGATAGAACCTGTGCCACATGTTCTGATAGCGGGAGGCGGGCACGTTGGAATGTCAGTATCGATAGTTTGCGATACCCTTGGTTGGCAACACAGTGTTTTTGACATCAGAGAAGAGTATTCTAATCCAGAAAAGTACTCCTCTGCTACAGAGGTTATGACTAGTTCAGTGTCTGACTTTTTGCAGGGCGAAACTACATCATCAATCGGAAGATTCTCTGACATACTCATCATGGGACATGACTGGTCCGTAGATCAAGAACTTCTGATAGGCCTCCTGAATATTTGTAAAGGTGGCACCAGAATTGGAGTCATAGGATCAAAAACTAAGTGGGACGGGTTTACTAGAGCAGCACTTGAGTCTGGTTTAACTGATGATGAAATTTCAATAGCTAGATGTCCAATAGGTCTCGAAATAGGTGCTGATTCTCCCGAAGAGATCGCCCTAGCAATATGTGCTGAGATTCTTGCTCTCGAAAGAGGATCAATCTAGACGAAGTATGAAATCAGGCCTCTATGACCCGAGGCCATGAGATTCACTACCGCGGGAGTCGTATTGATGTTATTCACGCCACTTCTGAGCGGATGCATCTTTTGGACTGATGAGATTATGGAGATTTATGAGCCGATAAGTGAAGATGATTTAGGGGCCTACACCATTGTCGCTCCTATTGACACTGGCATCAACGTATATCATAATCACTTTATCATGAATGGATCATATCCTTCTTCNCTCNTGGATGGATTGAATGTTACTATGNTTTGTGACATTTCTACAGAAGGTACNTGGCAAGAGAGGTATGAGGCAGACAAGGAAAGTTGTTGGGACCTCATCACTTCCTCGGATATTGTTTGGTTCAGAGGTACGAGAATAATTGGCACCTCTCCTGACGATGCGACAGATATACCGATTTTGGATGATCCTCAAGATGGGCATGGTACTGCGGTCACTGGGGCAGTTCTTGATGCCAATCCTGATGCCGTAATTTTCTTTGTAGAAGGGTTCAGTGACGCAGCTGTACTGGCAGCTGCTAATCAGCCACTTGTTGANATCATCACGACCAGTTTCGGACCTATTGGATCTGTNCCAGTGCCTGGCATTGAAGATGCGACGAAGATAGCCGTGGTGGATAATAAAAAGATCCATGCAGGAGCTGCTGATAACTCACCGTCTCCGGCGGTTCAAGACTCTACTGCTGGTCCGCCTTGGAGCATAGGAATTTCTGGATACGCCGAAGAGGGGGATGATCAGAAAGAAACAATGAGTGGATCTTATCCAGATATCGCGGCCGACTGGACTCAAATACTTCCGAACCATGATGACATTGATGGATATCATGAAACGTCCGGAACATCATTTGCAACGCCTAGAACCGCTGGACTGCTATCAAAAATTATACTGACATTAAGATCGGATTTCGGTGACTATTCTTCCGGAGCCGATCCTGAGAAAAGGGGCGGATTTTTGGTATCCGGAGAAGGAATGAATGTTACAAACGATGATTTGAGAGACGCTTTGAACTTGTCTGCTTGGTATCCCTCGTCATCGACATGGGACCCACTGTCTGGTACGATGCCAATCTCTCCATTGGCACCATGCACCCAAGTCGGTTGGGGTGTTGTGAATGAAAGCAATGTACAACCAATTATCGACCATATTAAGGGATCTCCAGAGATGGAACAAAGACCGTCTGACGTAGTTATGTGCATGGAGGCCAATCAGGCAATTAGAGAGGCCTATTGGACATAGCCCGGCATGACCGCTGGCTTCAATAGAGATGCTCCCTGAGAAGTTGGCATGAGAAGAGTTAATGTGAGGTGGAACATTTCATCTTTGCATGGCTCTAATGATATCTCGAGTATCCTAAAGATTGTTGATAGTATAGAGGTCCTAAGCCATCTTTCCGTAAACGATAAGGGAGTTATCCAACTAGCAGAGATTAGGTTAAAGGAAGGAAGAGAAATTTCCGAATTGTCTGATATCAGTTGGCTGGAGGTTATCGAAGTCCTGGAAGAAGATGGTGATTTGTTAGTAGTGAGAGTTCTTTGCAGTCATCCCTTTGCTAAATCGGCTATTGAGCTTTCGAACATTCAAGTTTACCCCCCGTATGGGATAGACTCGCAAAGAGGTATGGAAATCAGATTGTCTGGACTTTCGGACTCTGTGAGTAGATTTGTGTCACTATTAAGGGTGGTTCTTCCCCCGGATAAGATTAGTGTTAATTCTTTCAGGAAGGAGGAAAGGAATGGTTGGACAGACGGTTTGACGGACAAGCAGAAGGAAGTAATTTCCTACGCGATAGATATGGGATACTTTGACCCAGACTCAGATATCAAACTGAAGGACATTGCTGAAGGACTTGGCATGGCCAGAAGTACACTTGGTGAGCATATGAAAAGAGCAGAGTTTGAAATCATGAAGAAGGTATCAGAGGATTTACGTTGATTCTAGATTTCTAAACAAAATACTCAAGTCGTTGATTGTTCTGGTGAGTATGTGGTGCAGTACAGCCTACCCATGGTTCCCGGACCTGATAAGGTCAGATGGAATGCGATAGTGAATGGCGTGAATGTCGATTTCTACATCGATAGCAATGCAATTCTCCTGGACGTTCTCAGGGATCAGGCAGGAAGTCTGGGGACCAAAAGAGGTTGCGACATGGGGACATGTGGATGTTGCAGTGTGATGATTAATGGGACTCCAAAACTTTCCTGTCTGTGTCTAGCTCAAGAGGCGCGAGGCAGTGAAATTACTACTGTCGAAGGTTTGTCGATGGGGCATCACTTGCATCCTATTCAACAGACATTCGCTGAGTGTGGAGGGAGCCAATGTGGATTTTGTACTCCCGGCTTTCTAGTTGTTTCAGCAGCATTATTGGAACAAAATCCCTCTCCTACAGAAGCGGAGATTAAGACTGCGATTGAAGGCAACCTATGCAGGTGCACTGGTTACCAACAGATAGTTGAATCTATTTCAAGGGCCTCGGAGATATTGGTGTCAGGTAGAAAGATCGATGACTCTACTTCCTCCAAGAGTGACCCCCACCCCGGATTCTCAGGAAGTGAATAGATGTCTGGTGGAGACGACAAATCAGGTAGTACCAAAAAAACCGATAATAATAGCAATTCAGAATCAGGTGAAATGGTAGGATACAGACAGCAGCCGGGTAAACTGCCGTTCTCAAAGCCGGGTTCTGGAGGAAAGGATCGTTTCTCGAAACCTACGGATTACTCTAGGATACCTGAGTCTCAGGGAGGATCTCTGAAACAGCCTTGGGGATCTCACAGGCATGATGGGCTAGTGAGTGGCCAAGTGATTGGGAAGCCTACGTCTCTTGTAGATAGTAATTGGAAGGTTACTGGGCAGGCAAAGTACGGCGATGACATCAGACTCCCCGGAGAGGTGATTGGCAGGATCCTAAGAAGTCCTCATCATTATGCCAGAGTTCTATCGATTGATATCAGTAAGGCACTGGAATTACCAGGGGTTCTGGGAATTGCTACTGGAGATGACGCTCCCAGTAAGTTCGGAGTTCTTCCCGTGACTAAAGACGAGCATGCGATGGCTGTAGAGAAAGTAAGACACGTTGGCGATTTGGTGGCATGTGTTGCAGCAATAGACGAGGCCACTGCAAGGGAGGCATGTAGGTTGATTGAAGTAGAGTACGAAATTTTGGATTCCATTCATGACATTAAGATGGGCCTGGAAAATTCCGAGAATCCAATTCACGACAGAGGAAAATACCATATCGGAGAGTCGAACGTTCAGAAAAGAGTTTTCCAGCAGTTTGGGAATATTTCGGAAATGAAAGACAACTCAGTGGCCTCTCATGAATCTGACTGGACATTCACGGGAGTGAATCATGGATTCACAGAGCCTCATGCCGTT
>NYZH01000036.1 GCA_002687075.1 Methanobacteriota archaeon | reverse complement strand
AGTTTGCAATACGATTGGGACAGCGACCTTATCGACAGTGATTTGGACGGCCAAGCAACTGGAGAAATCGATTTCAGTGGTGCTGAATACACGCTAACGAATCTAGAACCAGGCCAGTGGACGTTCACCCTTACGGTGACCGATGATGACGGTGAATCTTCATCATCGAGCATCACGCTTACCGTTTCTGAAAAACCATCAGAGGGATTCATTGATAGCGTCAGTGACACAATAGGCTCCGTTCCTACAGCCATTATCGGTATTTTGTTGGTTCTTGTGGTTATTTTAGCAGTATTCCTACTCATCACTCGTTCTAGAGAAGAGGATGAAGGCCAGAAATACTCTGCTTTCACAGAGATACCAACGATGGACCCCCCGACTGCCACAACGCCGACGACATATCAAGCCAGTGAAACCTCGTATGCAGGTCAACCACCAAGCCAAGATACGGGACAAATGTATGCGCCACAACAAACGGACATTTACGGCCAACCTGCAGTTGACCCGTATGCACAATCTTTCCAACAACCGGTACAATCACAACCACAGCCAACTGTACAAGCAACCGATGCACTTGCGACATTGTCTGCTCTTTCTGAGCCCGCAGTTCAACAACCTGTAGAACCAGTCGTAACTCCAACTGTTCAGTCTGGACCGCCACTGCCCGCAACTGGATTGCCTCAAGGATGGACAATGGAGCAATGGCAACATTACGGCGAACAGTATTTGGCTGCCCAAATGGGACAACAGGTTTCAGTTCAGCCGACAACTACCAATACCCCAAGCACCTCTGCAAGCACAGACATGTCAGGATTCCTTGACGACCTGGATTTGTGAGTGTGAAGAAATGGCGAGTTTATGGCAATTTTTTGGATTACCAAACCCTGAGAATCCCTCTGTAGACAAGAAAGGAAAAAAGGCGAATTCAGCCCCAACATCCGTGCAAAAACAACCTTCTTTGAGTCAAGAAGAGACTCCTAGAGCAATTGAACTTGAGGAAACCACCCCTCTTGCTCCAGCAAAAGAAGAGCCATCTCCGAGCCATTCAGGACTGCTTGCTAAGAGTATGATGAAACCTGCTCCACCGCTCTGGAAAGGACCGCTGACCGCTGAAAATGAACCGTTTCATGACCTTGGTTCTCACACAAAAATGAAATCACCCTTTCCACGAAGAGCCCTGCGATATGTTTCGCCAGATGAAATGAACAGAATTCCAACAAGAGATATGGCAAAAAGAATCCAACAAGGAGATTCAATAATCGTTGATTTACGTCCGATGGTTCATATGGATACGCATCAAAATGTCTGTCGACGAGAACTTCGACAAATGGGGAACGATACCGGAATCGGGGTTTTTGCTTTGGATGCCGAAGACAAACTTCTGCTGCTTCCAGGAAAAGATGTCGTTGTTGATGTGGGCCGGCATGAACTTGGACTGCGTTCATTACTTTCAGAGTGATGCTCATCGGTCAGTTTTGCAATGAAGCGAGTATTTTCATCGCTGAGCCTGCTATGCCAAGAACAGTTGATTCATTTCCTTCGATGATTTTAGCATGCTCGCCCATTGGACCTGCAAAATCATAACCACCAGCTTTTCCCTTCCACGACTGGTTGAGGACCAGTTCAACCAATCTTTCATCGGATAATTGTTCAAATTCCACGATGGTATATTCTACAGAGTAACTCCATTGGCCATGCAATTGAATTCCAGTTGCTGTCCAAACTTGATGACGCCGACCCGATAAGCGGTGAAGCATCATTGCTGCTTCTACGGAATCATGAGGTTTCCCGAGTGTTTGTTCCATATCATCAGGATCTGCAAGCAAGGTATCGCTGACGATTACCAAGTCAAATGGGTGTTTTTTTGGTACTGCAGCAGCCTTCTTTTTGCATATTGAAAGTACCTTGACATCAACTGTACCGGGAGATGGCGTTTCGTCAACGTTTGAGAAACCGCGACATTCGAGGTCAGAAAATAAGGGTTCGAGCATTGAAGCCCTTCGTTCGGATTGTGAAGCGAGCCACACCTTCAACGGTTTCACCGTCTATCCCTACCCGTGCAAGTTTGTTTGCCTTTTGGATAAGTTCTCATGAGTTCATCAATTCCATGGGTGAGATTGAAGAGTCAAAGCGTGTACCCACGACCGGTGCCGGCATGAGTGAACTTGCAAGAATACCAACACACATAGAAGGATTGGATGAGAACATGCAGGGAGGCATCCCTCAAGGGCACATTTGTATCGTTGCTGGTGCTTCTGGAGCAATGAAGTCAAGTTTGACTTTCTCGATGCTTTACAATGCAGTTTTGTATGGGGAGACCAGTGGAATTTATGTCACGCTTGAACAAGGGAAAGATTCTCTGCGCTCTCATATGTCAAACATGGGAATGAACATTGAAGATAAGCGTGTGAGTAATCGTATCGCAATTATTGATTTGTCAGACCTGCGAGTTCAACTTGATGAACAAGGAATGAGCAATCGTGTTGACTGGATGGGTCAGTTAATCAAGCAACTGACAACATACCGAGACGCAATTGGATTTGAATTGTTGGTTTTCGACTCACTCGGTGCTTTTTTCACGCTGACAAAAATGGAAAATCCTCGTGACGAAATCTTCCGTTTGTTTGAAGCAGTTCGAAGATTAGGACTCACATCCTTTTTCATCTGTGAAATGACCGGTGATGAGCATAAGCAATTCGGAGAATACGGTGTTGAAGACTATCTTGCTGATGGCGTAATCCACTTGGTTATGGAACGTTCTGGCGATGATGTCGCTCGAAAACTTGGTGTTGTTAAAATGCGACATACCAACCACAGACTCGGATACAAGCCATTCAACTGGAAAGAGGAAGAGCAAAGATTCACGATTCTTTGATTACTCAACCGTGACCGACTTCGCAAGATTCCGTGGTCGGTCGACATCGCAACCAAGCGCCAATGCAGTATGATATGCAATGAGTTGCGTTGGAATGACCGTCAACAACGGTGAGAGCAACGGATGAACTCGAGGAATTGAGATGCTGATGTCGGCTTCCGAGGCAATATCATCACCTTCTTCGTGAATGAGGATAATTTTAGCCCCACGGGCTTTGCATTCGTGCATTGCAGAAATGGTCTTGACTTTCACGTGATCGTTCGGGGCGATGAAAATGACTGGGCTGCCTTCTTCCAACAAGGCAATTGGTCCATGCTTCATCTCCCCAGCCGGGTAGGCAAGACAAGGGATATAGGCGATTTCCATCAACTTGAGGGCACCTTCTTTGGCTACTGGTGCAGATATTCCTCGGCCTAAGAAAAGTACACTCTTGGCATTTTTAACCATATCAACAGCTTCTTGAATCGGGCCTTGTTGTTCGAGATATTCTTCAATCAAGTGGGGAATCTCTTGTAGGCCATTGATAATCTCTCGACCTTGCTCTTTACTGGTGGCTCTCGAGCGACCTACTTGTAACGCAAACATGGATAAAGCGGCAACCATATTGGAGAATGCTTTGGTAGACGCAACAGCTTGTTCAGGTCCTGAATGTATGTACACGCCCTTGCCGCATTCTCGAGCGATGGACGAGCCAACCACGTTAACCACACCATAAACGCTGCCACCTTTGAGTTGAATTTCTTTGACTGCAGATAAGGTATCCGCTGTTTCTCCAGATTGCGTAACGGCAAAATGCAGAGCATTCGGATTTATCACAGGGTCATTATGACGAAATTCGCTTGATATGTGCGCAACTGCAGGAATTCGCGCTAACTTCTCAATCAACAATTGACCTATTTCAGCAGCGTTGTAAGCAGTTCCACAACCAAGCAAACGAACATGCGGTACTTTGGCTAAGTCGCGAGGTTCAAGTTTCAATCCCCCAAGACGGCCGTTTCCTCGAACACGGTCGAGACGGCCACTGATACAATGGCGCAGAGCATCAGGCTGCTCGTATATTTCTTTAAGCATGAAATGAGGGAATTCTCCCAAATCAGAATCACCCCAGTTCTCCTCGAGAACTGTGATGTCTGGGTTGAAGTTTTTGCCTTTCAGTGTCGACAGCGACATTGTATCTTTGGTTAGTGTAGCAATCTCTCCATCTTCAAGGAAAACGACACGCTGAGTGTAGGGTGTTAGCGCATGAGGGTCACTTGAAACAAACATTTCTCCGTCACCTTTTCCAATAATCAGCGGAGAACCATTCCGAGCACAAACAATCACGTCATGTTCTAAGAACATAACACACAAACCCCATGTTCCGCGAGCAAGGTGCAGTGTTCTTCGAACGGCTTGCTCAGGATTGTTGTCCACAGAGAGCTCGCGTTCAATGATATGTGCCAAGGCTTCAGAATCAGTATCGCTTTGCAAATCAACACCTTGTACCGTCAACGATGTTCGAAGTTGCCTAGAATTCTCAATAATCCCATTATGAACAATGACCACTTTACCCTTAGCAGAGGGATGTGGATGTGCATTCTCATCGGAAACTACACCGTGGGTAGCCCAACGGGTGTGAGCTATACCCGTAGTCCCTTCAATTTTGTTTGGTAAAATGGACTCGAGTTCGCCCACNTTNCCNACCTTTTTATGAATNTCAAAACTACCGTTCTTGACAACTANNCCCGTAGAATCGTACCCGCGATATTCAAGTCTNCGCAACCCATCAAGCAAGATNCTCGTTGCCTGTCGTGGGCCAAGGTAACCAAAAATTCCGCACATGTTGAGTCCTCATAATTGAACGTTCGACGAGCAAATTGGACATTGTACTCGAGTCAGTGTCATGTCTTTAACGGTGAATTTTGCGTTACAATCTGAACAGGTAACCTCTCGCTGAGGAGGTGCAATCATTGGCAGAGGCGGCAACCCAGGAAGAGGAGGTAAACCAGAATCTGGGAGAGGTAACGGCGGCAAGGGNTCGTCAANTTCAGCCACAATTACAGGTGNCGCAGATGCCGGTGGAACAATGGTATGAAGAGGTGGTAGGTTTTTGTTCAAAGATTCAATCATNTCTNAATGCTCTCTTTGTTGCTTTCTCTTCATACGGCGGTCGAGACGAGAATTTCCTTCACCTGCCTCGTTTTTCGCTTCAAGACTTTCAGACAAACTGATTTCATCCGATTCAACAATTGCTTCTGGAACCTCAAGTTCGACAACAAGGTCTTCTGCTTCAGTATCGATAGCAAGCAACGGCCCTTCATCTTCAACTGGAGCAATGAGGAGTTCGAGTGATTCTGAATCAGTGTCACTGGATTCAACAATTGCCAGCAATTCTTCTTCCCTTCTNGATGAGCGAACCGAGACGATGACAAAGAGCAAAAAGACGACAAACAATGTCGAAGAAATACCCAGAATCAGGATTTTGGTATTGTCAGAGCCCGGCAACGGTCCGAGTAAGGAATCAAGGAAGGTGGATTTCGGCTCAATTTGGTTGTTGGTATTCCCTATGTCTGCTAATGTCCGCATTTTTAGCGAACCGCTGGCCGATGANAGCAACAAAATTCCATCATACTCAAGCCCTGCATGGCCAATGAGGTAGCCCTCAGCAAGAAGATTTGACATNGCAATGGATGGTCCATTGTCNGCGTCTGAAAGGAGNCCATAACGTGTGATTGGACCGTAAATATTGATTTCATCATAGAATATTTGAACGCCGTCTGATGTCGGCTGGAGTTCGATATTTTGTACACCAGGGGCGTTGATTCGAAGAGCCTCATCCGACCATGAATTTCCGGTCACTATATGAGCAACCATTGCGTCTTTTCCACGACCTTCAATCCATGCAGCGATAAGAACATCTTCGCTTCCATTTTGCAGAACAACAAGTTCTGCACCTTGTGCTTCGTCTCCAACCGAGGATTGGAATCCCCAAGCAGAAAGTGTCGGGTCGCCATGGGCATACATGAGTCCCACTCGATCGATTCCAGTCACATCATCTCTGGTCTCTTGGTAAAGTATGTGCAAGTTTTCTTCACCCATCGCCATGGCCAAGCCATCGCCTTGAGAAGGGCGGATTTGAATATCTGAAAGGACAATATTCGGGGCGCTCCAAGAAGATGGGCTGTCTGGATTTTCGGAAATTAGAGTGAAAATTGAGGTAATATCTTGCCAAGAACCACTGGTTGAAATGTCTCGATGATAGCCACCAAGAATCATATCACCTTCATATTCAGACAATGCAAGNCCCCANTACGACCCTTCTGAAATCTTAATCGCTGGCATNANTGAAANCGTAGGATTTGCTTCGGCNAAGCGAGTCAGTGAAGTCATCGAAAGGTCGGTCAGGGTGTATCCATCTGGGCTGATTGTTTTGCGATTCCAAACAGCATGTACACGGCCGTCTTCACGAAGTGTAGCAGCCAATTCACCGCCCCATTTCTCTTCAAGCATCACATCAACCTGCATAACCATTGAAGAAGTGGTCGTTCGAACATGAAGTTCACCGTTTCGGGTTGTGAACAGAAGTCCACCATCCTCCATTCCAACGAAATCGAGTGCCACCTCACCTTCGCTAAGCGAAAGAGGAACTGGAGCACCAAGACTCGCATCGTCGATTACCACAGTAAAACGAAGATCGCTAAATTGGGGTTCAACACCGTTCCCTTCTAACGAAACCCTGTATTTACTCTGTCCAAGAGGTTGCCCGATATCAGAAAAAGTGACAAGGGTATTTCCAGAGTCGGTGTCTGAACCCGGAATGAACAAAACTTCTCCTGTGGCAATCTCATCCAGTCCAACATCAGTCCAACGTTCAAGACGAACNGTAAGTTCTGTAGCATCGGTTTGCCCCAAATTGTCAATGCGAATATTCAAGTCAAAAGGAGTNTCTGGGAGTGGAATTTTCGGGCTGGTGGTGATCGCACCCGGCAAGAATCGAAGCATAGCCTCAACGGGTCGTTCTTCGACTTCAAAAGTGAAAGTGTACACATTGTTTGATGGATTAGGGTCGCCCAATTGATTGTTCGGGTCTATGGAAATCGTAACATCGTGCGTTCCTGCTTGGGTTGCCCACCAGTAAAGAGTAAGTTGCTGACTTTCTCCTTCAGGAAGTGTTGAAATTCGAGTTTCGCGAGGATATGTTTCAGACTGACTTCCAGGGGCATCCAATTGAACAAAGACATCGTTGGCAGAGAGGTCACCTACATTTCTGACTGTAAAATCAATCTCCAAAACTGTCCCTGCTACAGCAGAATAAACAGGTAAATCTTGGTCCATGATTTCCACAGTTCCTTGGAACATAAAGTCTGGAGCTGCTGGTTGATTGTCAACAGTGTAGGTTCGTCGTACCTCGTCAGTTTTGACGCCGCTTTCGTTGACCATTCGGAAATTAATTCTGTGAGAGCCGTCATCCACTGAGTTAGAATTCCATGAGAACGACCAGTCTTGAGTTCCAGCAGCAAGAGATGTTAATTCTTCACCAACCAGCCAATCCCCATTGTCGATTTTGTATTCCAAAATATCGTGCTCGACACCCTCCACAGTTCCGCTGAATTCAACGGTCCCCTGCAGTGCGGTCCCAATTGCTGGGCCAGCTATCGTTACTGCCATGCGAGCTATGTTGACCCAACGTGCATCGATTGCAGATTCATCACCTTCATCGTTGATTGCACGTGAGAGAACCAAGGCATAATCCTCATCTTGTCGGACCCAATTGTCCTTAACCGACACATCAAGATACCATGATTCAACGCTNCCGCCTGCATCAGCCCAGTTCATTAATTCACGAACAGTCCCCGATTCAAGATGTTGCTCAATTCTTACCTGTACTTTGGTGTAGTCATCGCCCATATCATTTTCTTCAGTAGTTCCGGATATTCGGGCAAAGTCCCCTTCAATCCACCACGAACCGTTACTCGGTTTTGTCATAGTGATNTGNTCNCCAGTACCGTTTCCTGATGGCGGCGGAGTGATGATGTCGCCTCCCCCTTCTAGAGGAGTGCAAGGTTTGTCAAGAACTGTATCAATGGCACACGATGCGTCGANGAGACCGAATCCCCATTCGGCGTTCCAACGGTCAGAGACGCTGGGCTCGCTTGCTGAACCACGTGCTTCAGAAGAATTGCGAAGAATATCTTTGATTTCTTGGGGCTCCAATGAACGGTCTGCTTGCAGCATCAATGCGACAATTCCTGAAGCGATTGGGGTAGCCATACTGGTTCCGTCTTTCTCATCGTAATCAGAGTCTGCAAGCGGTTTCGCAGGTTGGCCCGGGAATGTCGCTCCAGTTTGAGCAGTTGCAGACATGATGCCTGAACCGTATGAAGTGATATCGGGTTTCAATTCATCCCACTCGTCATCATCGCCGTCATCAAGTCGAGGTCCGGTGTTGGAATAATCAGCGACATTGTCGTTGGTTCGATTGATGTTACCGCGATCAGTCGCCGCACCAACGGAGATTGCCTTATCCGCACTGGCTGGTGATGGAACACGGTTCGTTCCATCATTACCCATAGCAACAACACACACAATCGAAGCGTTCACAGCATCGTTGACGAGGCGTGCTTCAGTACCGCTGCCGTTGTCGCCTTGGTCACCCGGATTCAATGGGGTCGAGGCAGAGCCAAAGGACATGGATGCAACCTGTATTCCTCGTGTCGAAGAATTGTGCCCCCAATCCGTATTTTGATTGTTGATGAGCCATTGAATTCCGTTAATTGATGCCTGGGAATTTGTACCTCCTGTATCGGTAAGTACCTTGATGTCAACGAGATATGAACCGGGTGCCGTACCCATGTGTACACGACTGCTATCCCCTGTCCCAACAGCTGAACCGGCCACGTGAGTGCCGTGCCCGTTACCGTCATCAGGGTCTTGGGTTCCATCGATGTTGGATGCTGATGATGTCGCATCGTATCCTGCCACCCACTTGTGGTCGTTGTAGGAAAGCGGGTCTTGGTCTGGTTCGTCATCTTCATCATCAAAGTCATTCAAAGACCTGTGTTCGTTATCCACACCAGTATCAAGAACAGCAACAACAACACCATCTCCGATGTAATCTCGCTCATAGGCGGTGTTGGAGTAAACATCCGATGGCCGAGCCCTGGATGCCTTCGCTGCAATATCGTTGAAAGGAATCATGACATTTTGCATTTCAATCACGACAACGCCATGCATTGAGTAGAGGTCCATGAGAGCCGACACAGGCACTTTGTCAACGGCCACTGAATCGACATCGTCAAGTTGTTGGAACCATGCTCCGCCCTCTTCACCGACCCAGCCGTGTGCGTCGAGAACTGTCCGAAGGGTTTCGATTTCAGCCTCATTTGCCCTCCACGCATAATCAACGATGATTGCCACTGTCTTTCGGCCATCGGGGCCGATGATAGCCGTGGGTGAAACCGAGTCCGAGCCGGCTAAAACGCGCTGTAGCCGGTCGTCCATGCCGTTCCAATCCAAATCTGGACCGTAGGATTGCCACCATTGGTCGGCCTCAGCAGAAAATCGGCCGTTTCTGTCTATGTCTCGAACGGGGCGTAAACACAACTCTTCTCCGCACATTAAAGGCGGTAAGCCCTCAATGAGAATTGGCTCTGAATACTGCGAAGAGATAGGCTCTTCAAATTGGCTTTGCTCGGATTCATTGGCTAAAACTCCAAGGTCAGAAATCAAGAAAATGAGTACCAAAAAGAATGAAATCCGCTGTGACTTCCAAGCCGTTGACTTTTGCAAACTGCCCACTCCTGTATCGTGTGCTGGCACATCCCACCTTTGAGCCTATCCTTCATATGACCCCTCCCAGCCCCTAAAGGGGCTTGGGAGAATCGGATTTTATTCGGGCCAAATGAAATGTTCGGGAGTCTCAGAACACTGCAGTTGAGGTCCCAGTTTTCTTTCAACTACACCCAATTTTGCGCCACACACCGGGCATTCCACGGCATCAGCCAAATGTTCCATCCATGCGATACGGGTTTCTGGTTCATCAGCAGATGCCATGAGGCTTCGTAATGGGTCTCGAACCTTTCTCGGAATTTCAAATCCACGCGCAGTCCACGGGTCTACCAACTGCGACACGTCAACCATTGAACTCTTCATTTGATTCATTCGCGCACGCTCACTTCCACCACCAGACGGCCCTCCATCTTCGATGCCGAGTGGATAAGGGCCATTCTTCGCCACAATGGGAAGAAGTGCGTATGCAGCAATGAAACCACCCAAATGCGCCATATGAGCAACATCACTGGCTTGGTTTAGTCCCATAGTCGTATAAGCACGGTAAATCTCCATTCCAAAATAAAACATAGCAAGATAGAGCACCGGCCATTTCCGAATAAGAATGAGCGGAAATGGAATTTCATCTTTAGGCCACCCCGCCAAATATGCTCCAAACAGGCCAAAAGCGGCTCCAGAAGCGCCGAGCGATGGTGTGCTTGAGGCTGAGTTAAACATGTACCATGCAAAGGAACCGCCGAATAATCCGATGAGATAAACAGTGGCAAAACGTCGCATTCCTAAACGCTGTTCAAGCGGAACCCCGACCAAGGCGATTACCAGAATATTTCCTAAAACGTGCAGAGCATCACCATGGAGGAATCCTGCTGAAAAAAAGGTATGAAACCAACTTGGATGAATTGCGCGATTTGGAATAAGGACAAAGTCCCACCAAAGCCAACCACCGATCCAACCCATTGTGATGGCGAAAAGACCCAAATATTGGATAATATATCCAAGAAGAAGACTTACCGTGATGGATAAGGCCAGAGATGTTTTGTGCCTTAGGGCATAAAAAATGGGCCAACCCAAGGCGACAAACCAAACGCTGAGCAAGAACCACTCGGATGCTCCGAACAGCGACATCGTTGTGGCCATAAGGTTGCTAATACACCCACTCATTTGAGTTCATTGGGGATTTGAAAATGAATGGGAGGTTTGATGGCAGTTCGCAGTCTGGCGACATCATGGCAGAATCCTTGCTGCGACTCGAGGACATCGAGGTTCGCCGAGGCAAGGGTGTGGTCTTGTCACAATTCAATCTTGAAGTCCACGCAGGTGATGTGCTTGTGTTGCATGGTGAGAACGGCTCGGGAAAATCAACCGTCATAGAGACCTGTGCCCGACTTTTGTCTCTTGAAAACGGGCGAGTTTTTCACCACGGAAAGCGAGTTCTCGACAGTGAAGGAAGACGGACTTCGCCCCCCGAGGCGTTTGGATTAACGCTCCAGAAAAATGGCTTGGTTGGTGATGAAACTGTTGAAAATCATCTCAAAACCGTCTGCTTTCTTTCTGAGAAAAGCTTTGATTTGACTGAAATCTTGGCTTCGTATGGATTGGACCATCGCCGGCATGACCGGATTGCCCAGTTGTCTGGAGGTCAAATGCGAAAAGTTGCCGTACTTGCAGGATTATTACCGGCACTTCTCACAAATGAACCTCGGTTAATCCTCTTGGACGAACCTGCAACCGGACTTGACGAGAAAGCGTTGGAGTCGCTTGTCAACCATATTGGCCAATTGAGCACAGCAGGCCATGGGTTCATTGTTGCTTCACACAATTCGAAGATACTCGAGTGTGCAACCCGAATTCATAATCTCAAAACTGAAAAATCAAATGTTCCAAACACTCACGAACCGTGGAAAAGTACCGCAACTCAACACTCAACCAGTTTGTTGAGTGCAAGAGTGGGGTTCCGTTACTTGACATCTACTCAAGCCGCAATCGCTCGAAATGGACTCACAGCACTTTTGGTGTTGGGGACTCTCATGGGATTTGTTGACCCATCAAGCATCGAAAATCGTAGCCTGCTGGTCGGCTTTGTCTTGGCAGCACCCTTTGCGGCTGGTCTTGCCGGGGACCCTGTCTTGTACATCATGCGCGAAGGAAGAGCTGTGGATTGGTGGAGAGCTCAAGTTCAAAGACTCCCTTCATCAGATGTACATTCACTCACCATTGGATTTGTGTTTACCGCCATCGGCTGCATCGTATTTCTTGATGGAGTAGACTGGAGAATTACCGCTCTTGGAACACTTATGCACTGGGTAACGATGAATTGCGTTCGATTTATTGAACTCAGTACGCTTCGGCTGGTTCGCCCCAATGCTGTATTTCTTCGGCTTCTGTTACCGATTCTGATTCTACCTTGGGCTCTTGTAACCGATTTCGCCGCAGGACTATGAGTACCCAAGTTCAAGAAGGAGAGGAGGGAGTGATATACATGCGAGGCAGGGTTGCTGAGGTTTTACTCGGTGCCGGCTTTTTCGGCATTATGGCTACTTTGTTCCTTGGATTTCATTGGGCGCCAAGTGTCTCTATAAATGCCTTTGAATCTCCTGCTGCTCAAAGAATTTTTTATTGGCATGTTCCTTCTGCTTGGGCAGCTTTCATTGCTTTTGGAGTCTTATTCGTTGGTTCAGCACTTTGGTTTTTCAAACGCAGTGCATTCGGATGGCGGTTGCATGTTGCTGGTACTGAAGCAGGATTGGCATGCGGACTGATGACGGTTTGGTCAGGATGCGTTTGGGGGGCGGCTGAATGGGGCACTCCTTGGGATTGGACAGATGTTCGACTCAACACATTCGGTCTTCTTACATTGCTCGCCTTGTTCCTGGTATTAGGACGCCAAAGCCAACCAGACGGAGTCGAAACAAGAGACACATTTTCCACATTTGGGCTGTATGGGTTTGTTCTGGTTCCACTGACCTACATGGCCACGAGAATCTGGCAAATACGACACCCCGGACCGGTCGTTGCGGCCGGAGATAGTGGAGGTTCTCTTGAATCAAGTATGGCACTTGTTTTGATGATTGGGGCTCTTTCTTTCACGCTTTTCATTGTTGGCCACATGCTTATATCAATGAGGATTACTCAACTCGAACAACGGCTTGAGCAAGTGCAAAATTCACTCGATGGAGGGATATGACGTGGAAGGTTCTTACTATCTTACAACTGCATACTTAGGAATGATTGCCGGTCTTGCGATTTGGACTTGGACAGTTGTTACACGCAGCCGCTCAATCGAGTTGCGTCTTGCGGCAGTAGAATCGACCGTTGGAGTTGAAGCATCTGATGCTGATTCTCTTGCACCTCAATCTATCAATATAGCGAATCAGGATGCTACAGATTGAAAGCAGATGAATTCACCCCCGAGGGTTGGGGATGGCCATGGAAGGGTTAGGACGGGAGTTTTGTCTGGTCTGCGGAGCAGACCCACCCTTGTACGGTGAGCGAATGTGCGAGCCTTGTCTGAGGAAACGTGTAAAATTGGTCCTAGTCCCAGAAAACATACCTTGGGTGCGATGTGCTCGGTGTGGAATCGTTGAAATTCAGGGCAAGTGGGTTCACATTAGCGAAGACGAGATTTGGGATGAATTGATTCAACGCCATGTGCATTTTCACAAAGATGCCGAGGATATTGCGTTAGCAGTCGAGCCTCAAAGGGTGTCTGACCGGCACACTCTCCTTCACTTGCAAGTCGAGGGAGTGATTGAGGATTTACTGTTCCAAGAAGAACATACGATGCGTGCACGAATGGCCAACGGTGTGTGTCTAACTTGCACCCGTCGAGCCGGTAATTACTTTGAAGCAACCGTTCAACTGCGTTCAACCGGCAGACGACTTTCTGAAGACGAATTTACTGCGCTACGAAGTACTCTCGATACGGTGATTGAAGACTTGTCGGACGATCCTATGTTCTTCATTACCTCAGAGGGACAAGTCACTGGAGGATACGATGTTGTATTGGGCAGCAAGGGTCTTGCTCGTGCTTGGGGTCGACATTTGGTAAGTGAATACGGAGGCCATTTGGGAGAGTCAAATTCAACTGTCGGACGCAAAGACGGCGTCGATGTAACGCGCCTTACTTTGTTGTACAGAAAACCCGGCTACGACATAGGAGATGTGCTCAAATGGAGAAACAACTTCTGGAGACCGGCTACTTGGACCAAAGATGGCGTCATTATGTCGAGGGTTGACCGTCAAGAACGAACGGGTGCGACGTGGCGTGATCTAGAATCGGCCAATGTCGTATCTCAAATGAAAGACCATGTTTGCGTTGACATCATCACAGAAGATTCATCGGTTGCAGAATTTCTCGACCCCACCAACTGGAACATGAATGAGGTTCGTGTCGCTTGGGACCATGTACCTCGACAGAGACTTCGGCTAGCACGTATCGACGGTGAATGGCTCGCATTGCACAAACTCGGATGCGATGACGAAGAGGGAGGGAAGGAAATATGAAGGGTAAGCAGTCTTCTAAACCCATGTCAGTCAATGATTCGAATCAATCCAATGTGGGTTTGGTCGATTTGGCGGAAGCACTTGACTCGCAAGGCATGATAGGCTTTACACGAGCATTTGTTCAGGACTTGAAGAAGGGTCTTTCACATTCAACTCCAGAACATTTACCCTGGATGGAACAACTCTCCAAAACACAGTGGGACGGAATCCTTTGTGTAGGCATGGGCGGTTCAGCAGCAGGTGGAGATTTCCTCTCAGCCCTGTGCAATCTTCAGGGTCAGATTCCGGTCATAGTTGAGCGCGATTATGTTCTTCCATCATGGTGGAATCCACGATGGCTTGTGCTCTCGACTTCACATAGTGGAAACACAGAAGAGACGCTTGAAGCGACCGAAATTGCGCTCAAAGCAGAAGGAACTGTCGTGGTAATTTCTGCGGGAGGAATTCTTTCGGGCCTTTGTGAAATATATCCGAACTGTTTCCTGCTTCCTTCGCCCGGTGGACAACCTCCTCGAACTGCATTTGGCCATATTTTTAGCCGCCAATTAGGCTTGTTGAGAAACATTGGCGTTCTACCCACACCTGTTGAAGGGAGCGATGAAGCAATGCTTGAACGATTGCAATCGGCAAGCGAAGGTTTCGACATACTGAACGACCCAGAAGGAGATGTTGCACAGTTGGCTCTGTGCATGCTTGAAAGACCAATTGCCCTTCTTGGACCTACAGAATTACACCCAGCATTGAACCGATTCAAGAATCAATTAAACGAAAATTCTGCACGCTTTGCACGCGTAGGAGTGATACCTGAAATGAACCATAACGAAAGTGTGGCTTGGGGTGGAATCGGCACTGAACATGACGATTCGGCAATCGAGCATGTCCTTCTTCTTCTGACATGGCAAGGGATGCACCGACAAGTTTCCAAGCGGATGGATTGGATGATTGCACACGCTGCAACAGATTATGCATGGAAAATAGCTGGTGAGGGAAATACTCTCTTGGAATCGCTGCTTCACTTGTGCATACTCATGGATTGGATTAGCATTGCTCTTGCCCTTTTGAAAGGCAAGGACCCCGTTACGATTGGACCTATTCTAGCATTGAAAGAACATCTTGAATCGGTTCAATAAACAGGACCTACAAGCAGTCTTGGGTCAAGGAATTCTTTCAGTGCTGATTCGCGTTCATCAGCACGAACAACACCAGGTAAATCGTTGTGCACAGGTTTCTTCACAGATACTTGCAAATGCAAGTGAGGAGGCCAACCGCCGTTCTCATTCTCATCCCCAATCGCAGCCAATTGTTCTCCTGCTTCAAATTCTTGACCCTCGTAAAGTCCATTCAAACTGTCATGGGAAAGATGGCCGTACAAGACCCAAATGTCTTGAAGTGGGCCTGGGTGAGGAGAACCCACGCTTATTGGCAACGAAACTTGATGATGCGTAATGATTGTTGGACCGTACGAGCCGTCTTCAGAATTTACTCCAAAGGAATGGATGGTTCCGCCTGCAAAAGCGAAGATGGGTGTATCAATTGGTGCACCGATGTCGAGTCCTACGTGGTGATTTCGAACCCCACCAAACAGTGGCGTAGTGTACATTCCTGGACGAGTCTCATCGTACTTGCCAATAGTGAAGGCAAAGGGATTATCAAAATCTGATTGTGGTCCTTTGGAAAAATCATACACCCAATATTCATCCGGCAGATGGATGACTGGATGGAAACCCAGCGGAACTTTGACCATACTGTTCTGACCGGCTTCTTTCATATGATTGTTAGCCGAACAATGAATACCTAGGTGCCAAATTGGGGTTCATGTTCCTGTCAGCGACTCTTTTGCTGATGGTGACTGTGTTGCCTGGATACGCACTGTGCCGAGTCTTGGATGCAAGTGCAGATAGAACTCGAAAGATTGCTCTCTCACCAGCCTTAGGTTTGCTTTTAGCATACGGAATATCGGGTCTTGTCTTGCTGAGTGGTTTATGGACATGGAGGCTCATGTCGGCCATTCTTTTGCTCCTGAATAGCATTGCAATTGTTCAGATTCGTCGCAAAACAAGTTCCAAAAAAGCCCTCAGTTCTTGGCAAAAGTTGGAACGAGCCATGCACGGTGAAGTGTACGGCATCGTTGATGAAAAAATAAGTGATGAAGTCGCTGCACAAAGATGGTTGCAAAACCAACGCAAACCATGGATGATGTGTCTTGCTGCAAGTATTGTGGTAAGTTGTTTGTCATTACCATTTCTTGTCGATATCCCGTTTGGAGTTGACTGGATTGGCTTTTCGACACTGACTCAACGAATTTCATTGGTCGGAGATCTGACGCTATCTGGCACCAACACAGGGTTCTGGACCTATCCTCCAGCATTTCCTTCCTTAGCAGCATGGCTGCAGGAGTCGCTTAATCTTTCATCGAGTACAGCTGTTTTTCATTTGGGCCACTACAGTCTAGCCGTCCTCATATTGGGAATTGGTGGAGCAATGGACCGACATGGCGCTGGAGCACATGCAATTTTGGCCGTGGCCCTAGGCGCAGGTCTTTTTGCTAAAACCTTTGATTCAGGATACCCAACGGTAGCAAGTCAACTTGGTCTTGTTGTTGGACTGCTGGTGCTCCTAAGACCAACCTCTACAAGAGGAAAACATCACACCACTGGTTTTGTATTAGCATTCTTGTGTGTAATGCTCATTCATCCAACTGGAGCAACTTACCTTGGAATGTTCATGATGGCCCATCTCTTGATTGGACTGAGCCTCAATGAAACATACGGAGAGAACATCAAGAAACTCTTGTTGGCAAGTTCAATATTGCTCACCGTTGCAGCAGCAATAGCGTTGTTAATTCTCGCTCCACGAATGCTGGATGCAGCCGTTTTTGCGGAATACGGCTGGCAAGGAGGGCGGCCCATGCTGATGTACAACGGCATATTGCTCATCATCGGTCTGTGCAGTGGTTGGATGTTGCGAAAAACAATAGAAGGGCGGCTGCTCATTGCATGGTTTACCGGATTGTGGATTTTGACCGCAATNCATCTTGTTGAAGGCCTTGAACAAATCCCAGTCCTGTCGCTTCTATCCTATACGCTCTACTCAATGGGACTGCATGCATTTCACATCCCATTAGTAGCGCTGGTTGCCTTGTGGTGGAGCGATTCAACATGCCTTACNACTTTGGANGANACAAGAAGTNTACTTACAGTTGGTTGGGACCCACATATGCGTAGGTACATGACAGCGGCTCTTTCAGTGAGCATCCTCATTGGCGTTGTTGCAGGAAATGCTATCCTCGTACAAGTGTCTCAGCATGAAGAATTAAAGGCATACTCATCAGGAGACTTTGAGGTCTTTGAACATATTTCAACACTTCCAGAAGGAAGTATAATTTACACAGAAAACACGCATTGGGGGTATGTTATTGAACATGATGGGAGTGCGAAAACGACAAGTATTCCTTCTCTTGGATTAATTCAGGTTGAAAAAAGCATACAGTCTCAGGCTACTTCTGCCGTATTTTCAGATTCAATAGCCAAGATATTGGAGCTCAACATCACACATGCTCTTTCATCACCTTTGGGAACAGTAGGTTGGGTGCTTGCTCAATCACCGTATTGGATTCCAATTTATGAAGTAAAAGGCAGCGTTATGTGGCAACTTGATTCNACNGGACGAGCACCTGTNTCCCACTTTTCAACCTTTGATTTATCGAGTTGTTCAGAAAGTTGTTCGGTACGAGTCGACCCTTGGATCGAGCACCGATTTCGTGACCCGATNAACATAGGAAAGGANAGAGCATTCATAGAAGAAGGAAGTTCNGCTTCGATCCAATTTCAGTCGCAATCAACCGGCATTGGAACCATGTGCATTGGTTTAGAAGCAATCGGAAAGGTCGATGACGTTGACATCAAAATTTCGACTCTGTCCAATTCGTCGCAAGAATCGTTCTCTCTAACCACTGGATGGAATTCGTTGTGCTTCGAGGAAGAATTTATTGAGGCGGCTGGAGAACTTGAACTGAATTGGTTGGGCAAAAACGAAAAATCGCATTGGCTGAACCCTCTCGGGCTGTCCGGCCGAGGGGATGCTTTACTCGATTCAACCGGAATTCGTCTTCATTGGATTGAAATCAAGCAGAATTCTGTATTGTAGGCGAAGCGATGAAAACCTTAGTGACGATGGAAGTATCATGAAGCGAGTCATGATTCTGCTTCCGACTCTCAATGAAGAGGAAGGTTTGAGTCTTGTCCTACCGCGAATGCCGTACGAAAAATTGAAGCAATCGGGATGGGATGCGAAAGTACTGGTCGTCGACGGAGGTAGCGATGATTTGACTTCCAAAATTGCGCTTGAACACAAATGTCAATTTATTCATCAACAGGGCAAGGGGAAGGGAGCAGCAATGCGATTAGGATTTCTTCACTTCCTCAGAGAATCATACGATGCTTTGGTCATGCTTGACCCCGATGGGACCTACCATCCCGAAGAAATGGTAAAAATGCTAAAGAAACTTGAACAAGCAGATGTTGTGGTCGGTGACCGGTTAAGGGGTGCAATGGATCCTGATGCGATGACGAGAACCAATTATTTTGGAAACCACATATTGACATGGATTGCCGTCGCCTTGTACGGCGTACCTATGAACGACCTGTGTTCTGGTTATTGGGCATTTTCAAAACAGAGCATCTCTATGCTCAAACTTAATTCCATGAAATTTGAAATTGAAGCAGAGATGTATACTTCATGTGCGGCAGAAGAACTCCTAATCTCACATATACCGATTCGCTACAGTAAACGCCTTGGTGAAGCAAAACTTGGTTCAGTCAAGGACGGATGGAATATTTTCCGAAAATTATTGGTTCGACGGGTGTTCACAACCCCTCACCAGAACCGAATTGAAGACGGAAATCTCAACATCCGTTAGAGACAAACTCAAATCTTTCCATTGAGAGCAGTACCCATGCGACGCAGACCCGCTGTTGTTCTAGGGGCATCGGGTCTTGTTGGGCAACGAATGCAACAACGGCTAGTAAACCACCCATGGTTTGAGTTAACTGCAATTGGAGGCAGCGCTGCAAGTGCGGGAAAGTCATTGGAAGAAATTCCATGGAGACTTGAACAAGAACGACCGCCGCTCCCTCAAGTACAAGTTCTGGAGGTCCTTGGAGAATCTTTTGTCGAAGAATTACAGGCACTGGGCATTGAAGTTGCCTTTTCATGCTTACCAAGCGATGTTGCCAACCAAATTGAACCGGTNCTGGTCAACTGTGGTATTGCAGTCTTTTCGAATGCGAGTTCNTTTCGAAGGGAATTGGGCATACCTCTGGTCATTCCTGATATCAATCCTGAACACATGTCGGAATTTAATTCCTCCAAAGGTATGCATGCATGCGCAACNAACTGCACACTTGTACCTATGGCCGTTCCAATCGCAGCACTACGTCAATGGGATGTCANCAAGGTCANTATGCGTAGCGANCAGGCGCTTTCCGGTGCCGGNTGGAAGTTGCTCGANGATGAAGATGCTCGNAATGGATATCCAAATCCNGANATTCCGGGTGANGCGGAAAAAGTCGTTCAAGAATTNCTCCANGTCATGGGNGAAGGNGGNGAAGACGGTGTCGTGCCTGCCACAATTGAAGTCGATGTCAAGTGTCAAAGAATCGGACGTCGTGATGGACACCAAGTTTTTGTCGAAGTGGAATTCAAACAACCCATNACACAACAAGAAATCATCTTGGCNCTGAAAAATCACGATTGGAGTCAACAACTCAAGCTTTGCCCTAGCACACCACTTCGGCCGATACATTTGGTTGATGAAATCGACGTAGACAACCACCTATGGTCCGACGGCATTCAATTCTCATCCCGTCCACTNCCGAGTCAATCNCTCAAAACAGGAATGGCGGTNGTNGTNGGTAATGTNCAGGTCAAAGGNCAACACAANCTCGTGTTTTCTGCATATTCACACAATACAATTCGAGGGGCTTCCGGTGGGACTCTTTTGTTGGCTGAGCAAGCACTCATCGAAGACCGAATACCTGAGCGATAATGTTTCTACAGTAGGCCTAAATGCACCGACGGTTCCCTCGGTACGGTGCGAGCATGGGTATAACNGCATTGATTCCCGACATGACCATTGGNCAACTTACCACCGAGGCCGTATCTCGATGGGGAGAGATTTGGGATGAAAAAGCAGCAAGAATGCTGGTTTTGCTGATGTGTCCGCGTAAAGAGAGGAAAATAATGGAACTCCACGGAGACATGGTCGAACACGGNCAACCGGTTCTTACTGTNTTTCACAGGCCTCGACAAGAGGCCNAATTATTGGAAAAACAAGGCTTCAATCCAAGGGATGCATCGTTTCAATTTGTCGATTTATCCAGCCCTGACCTTGGTCCATGGATGCAGCATCTCATCACCAATGAACATTGGTTGCGTTCGTCAATCGAAATTGTGTCAGTGCCTTTCTCGATGAATTTACCGTCGCAACGCTCGTTTGAAACGCAACGGATTCTTTGTTTTCGTCATCCCTCTCTTCCTGCTCTTGAAAAGTACTATCTTCCTTTTCCTCCCAACTCGATTCCTGGAAAATGTTTCGTCAGCCTTCCAAGGCGACAAGCTGCTGAACTGGCCCGTCAGCAAGCAGAAGTTCTTGGTGTTGGNCGTCTTGAAAAGAAGCCGACNATTACCGAAATTCCCGCTTCACAAAAACCAACTCCAATCGTCACCTCTGAGGCAGCCGACCCTGCAGCAAATATGGATGACGTGATGGANGGATTCTCATCAAATATGCTTGCTGAAATGACCANTGATGCTGAATTACAGGAACAAGAAAATGTTGCACTACCNCCAAGCACGNCTCCNGTAGAAGAGCAAAAACCGGTTGCTGAACATGCATTCATTCCCCTGCCCCCCGAGGCTGCCCCGAAGCAAGACAACATCCCCGAACCGGTTGAAGAAACTCCAGATGAGTCAGCAATGATTCCTGCATCAGAAAGCATACCGATTCCAGAAGTCGAACCGGAGCAAGAACCCGAAATGTCAGAGATTGAAAAAGAGTTTAGAGAATTGGTTACTGGTCTTTTAGCAGCGGGTGTTCAACCCTCTGACATGATGGACGACCCTCGCTGGGATAACATTACTGAGCGTGCTTCTGCGGCGGGATTCGAAACCTGGCCTGTTTTCCTTGAATTGGCTGCCATGGAATGAGAAGGTTCAAGTTGATTCAACATTAGGGTAATTTGGAGGCAGTCACATGGGATTCTGTATCAGTTGCGGTCAACAACATCAAAATGGCATTCGTTTCTGCAGGTTTTGCGGTAGCCAACAACCCGGTGAACAACTGCTTGCAAGACTCCGACAAGAAGCAGAGCATATCAATTTCTTACGCCTGCAAGCTCAAGCGCTCGCTCAACAACAGCAACAACAGTATCAACAACAATTGCAGCAACAACAATTTAATCAAAACCAATACAATCAACAGCGACGCTGGTGATTGGAATGCGACCCAAACATTTGGCAATCGAATTGTCAAAATTATCACCTCACCCCTGTACATCAGTTGAACTTGAACAGTACGCCACAGAAGGAGACCTTGCTGCATATTGGCTGCTTGGAATCGACCAACTTGATGGCCTGGAAGCAAAGAATGTGCTTGACCTTGGAGCCGGAAACGGCATCTTAGGTTGCGGATGTTTGTTGCTTGATGCAGCACACGTTACGATGATAGAATCAGACCTCAATGTCGTGAATGTTGCCAAACAAAACGCTGTGAAAATCAGCCAGCAAACATCCGGAACTTCGACCGTGATTCATCAACACATCACAAGCGAGACNCCTCGTCCAAAAGCCATACCAGACCTCGTTGTAATGAATCCTCCTTGGGGAGTTCAAACACCCAAGGCAGACCGACCTTTGCTCGAATTTGCATTTTCTTTGGGGGCACCAGTCGTTCACGTTCTTCACAGTGCTCAATCAAAGCATTTGCAAGGCCTGGCGCGAGATTTTGGATACGATTCCGAAGCCATTCTTGAAACAAATTTCCGCCTCCCTGCAACCTATCAACACCATGTGAAGCGAAAGGCGGCTACTACTGTACTGTGCTGGCGATTCCATCGCCCAGGAGATGCACGATTACCCGAAGATGCTGAAGAATAAGTTAACCACTCCGTATGAGGGGTTGAAAAGGGGTGAACACACCGGTTCAATCAAGCGAAACAACATGCGACCTACATCGGGCCATGTTTGCTACAGGAATGAAAAACATGACGCCGAGCCTCGTCACCCCCGGAACACAAGTATCAACCTCTGCTGAATGCGAGGCTGGAGAAGGAACCATTGAAGTCAACGGAACAATTCTTGCGACTGCTACTGGGATGTTTTCAATCCAAGATGGAAAAGCTGTTGTCGCTGCGAGAAAAGAAATCGTTACTCCTGAAATTGGAGATACTGTTCTTTGCGAAATCGTCAAACTCAATGAGAAAAATGGAGAAGCGCAAGTCATCTGTATCGAAGGCAAACCAGGAAGCGTTTTGCCCGAACATCTCTACGGACAATTCCATGTTACTGGACTTGTTGACCGATACATGCATCAAACTGCAGATGCGGTTCGACGACGAGACATCTGCCGTGCAGAAGTCAAAGAAGTCTCTCCCGTTCTTCGAATCAGTTTCCGTGATCGTAATGATTGTGGTGTTCTTCATGCCATTTGCCCTTCATGCGGCGATACGTTGTTTGCAGAACTTGAGGGTGATTGGAACGTTCAGTGTCCCAGTTGCAGTTATCAATCCTATCGTGCGTTAGCCGACAACTTCGGTGCTGGATGGGCTGAACTGGACCAAGGTGCAAGTGCACTCAACAATTCGGGCAAGCGTTGGGGAGCAGCCGCTGAAGCCATGTTTGGAAAGGGGCCTGCAGGNAGAGCTACGTTCATCGCTGCTGATGTTCGTGAAGACGGTCGAGAGCGCACCTATTTCAGATTTGAAGGCGAAGGAGGCGGCAAAGGACGTCGCCCCCGTAATGCTCCGGGGTGTCGATTGTTTGTCGGTGGCCTCCCTCGTGAAGTTGGAACTGAGGAACTTCGTGCCNTGTTTGCAGAGCATGGGGATATGACCGACTGTATCGTTCTCACCGACGATAACGGTGTGAACAGAGGCTTTGGATTCGTCACCTATTCTGAAAAATCACAAGCAGATGCCGCTATTGAAAAACTCAATGGGCACAAGATTAATGGCCGCAAAATTGGCGTGAGAGACGCCGATAGCGATGACAAAAAAGGTAAGCGAGAAAAGCGTAAGGACCCTGAAGGACTCAAACTTTACATCGGCAACCTACCCTTCAAAGCAACTGAGGAAAACATCCGAGCGATGTTTGAAGGGTTAGCAACTGTCAACGGCCTAGTCATTGCAACCAGCGGTGACGGAAAACCAAAGGGCTTTGCATTCGCGTTCATCAAGGAAGTGGACAAGGGCGAAGAAATTGTTGCGAAACTCAACGGTTCGGAACTCCTCGGNCGTCGAATCAAAGTCGACATCTCTCAAGCCAAAGGCAAGGGAGGAAACAATCGCGGTGGCCGCGGTTCAAGTGGAAGTGGTGGAAAATCATCTCGAGAACTTCAAGCGCTCCGCGAGGAAGAAGAGGATGCAAAGAAACGCCCTCGACGCCGCAGACAGAAGAAGGATTGAAGTGAACCAACTCGAGGTTGGTTACTATGGTCGAACAGNAATCCCCAAAGTGGTTGATTCTTGACGGCTATGAAGACGAGCCTGCTGCCTTTGGTGTACCACCCTATGTTGGATTCCACATTCGTTATTTGTGCGGTGTGCTTGAACAGTCGAATATCGAATACGAATACGTTACCGTCGACCAGTGGAGAGCATCTGTTCGAATGAATGGAGAAGATTGGGCAAAACGTCGTCTAGCAAATATCGAAGGATTTGCATGTATAGCGGGTGCGGTGGTACCAGGAAAATACCTGCGTGGAACCCCTTTGTCATTGAAAGAAACACGAAACATCATTCGCTACCTTCCCGAAGGCGTACCCTCGTTGTTCGGAGGATGGGCTATTCGAGGTTGGAAGCAACAAGGTTGGACGCCCCTGCGAAAAAATCTTTTCTTAGCGGTTCAAGACACCGATGCAACATTGTACACATATCTGAAGACCGGAACATGGAAGCACACACGACGAACTGCTGAACAATGGACACTGTGGGCACAAGCTGGTGCCAAAAGTAAGGCCGTTACAGACCATCCGGATTTGGGTACGCTTGAAAAAAAGGGGCCCCTGACATATGAAGTCGAAGTGTATCAAGGGTGTGTTCGATACAAGCGAGGATGTAAATTTTGTATTGAACCTAAGAAAGGTGTACCGATTTGGAGAACTCCTGAAGATATTATCGAAGAGGTTCGAAGAGCTCATGATGTTGGCGTCCAACACGTCCGNCTNGGTGGCATGACCGACACCTACACCTACATGGCGGATGGAGTCAAAGAATTGGAGTATCCGGTTCCGAATCCTGAACCAATTGCCAAACTGTTGCACGGATTGCGAGACGATGAACGGATGGGAATTCTTCATACCGATAACGGCAATCCATCCATCATTGCTGAAAATCTTGAGCCGTCCGAAGAGATAACCAAAACACTCGTAGAAACACTTTCGGATGGAGCAGTGTTGTCTTTTGGACTCGAATCGGCTGACCCCAGCGTTCACGAAGCAAATTGGCTCAACTGTGACCCAAGGCAACTGAAATCTGCAATTCAATTGATCAACAAGTACGGCGCAGAGCGAGGCGATAGAGGACTTCCAAAACTGCTTCCTGGACTGAATTTTATTGCTGGATTGAACGGTGAAACAGAATCGACATACCAAATGAATCTNGATTTNCTNCANGATATTCGCAGAGAAGGTCTCTTACTGCGTCGAATCAACATACGCCAGGTTGAAGGAAAGGGCTTCCAAGAGATTCCTCAAAAACAGTTTAGCATGTTCAAAAATCAAGTTCGCGATACAATTGATGGCCCGTTACTCGAAGAATTATTCCCTTTGGGTAATATTTTATCCGATGTGCATTGGGAGGCTCACGATGGGCGCACACGACTCCCCTCACACCTGACAGAAGAGCATACTGCAGAACAATGCAGAGGGAATTCGGGAGTTACTTTTGGTCGTCAAATTGGTGCATATCCGATCCTCATAGGAGTGGAATACCACATACCGCTGGAAACACAATCCCAAATCATAATCACAGGTCACGGTGCACGTTCAATNACCGGTGTAGAAATTGGCATGGATGCGGAAAAGGTATCACAAAAGCAGCTTGAAGCAATACCAGGCATTGGTTCGAAGACTGCTTGGAAACTTATATCGCAACGTGCAAAGCAAAAAAGAAAGAATCGAAGTGCTGATGCATACGATTCTCCCGAGGAATGGTTCAAGGCGACATCTGTCGATTGGAATGAGAATTTCTCCATTTATTTCTCACAAGCATAAAAATATTCATANTGAATATATTTGTATTCATTTCGCATTTATTCATGGATTTCGATAATGTAGGTTAATATTCTTTATACTGANGNGGNNACGCACGGGCATGCAATCAAAGCCTNTAACCTCAGTAGCACTCNTTTTCATGCTTCTCCTATTGGGGCAATCCTTGACAGGCCACTTGAACCAGATACCCGGTGAGGAACGCACTACTGAATTGGATTTTTCAAACATTGTCATGTTCTCAAACAACAGTACAGATTCTGACGGTGATGGAATATACGATTCTGTCGACGCTTGTCCAAACGGAAATTCAAGCTGGACCTCATCAAATTACACTGACCATGACAGCGATGGATGTCAAGACAGCAACGAAGACCTCGATGACGATAACGATGGCATAGTGGATGCATTCGACAGTTGCCCTGTTGGCAGTCTTGGCTGGACATCAACAAATTCTACCGATTACGATTCTGATGGTTGCCGTGATTCTGGCGAAGATTCCGACGATGACAACGACGGTGTAGCCGATGGGTATGATTTGTGTCCGAAGGGTGAACTTGGATGGATTTCCTCCAACTCAACTGATGCAGACGGAGACGGTTGCCGTGATTCTACTGAAGATTCCGATGGCGGTGGAAGTGGCGGCAATCAAACCTCGCCCTGTGGAAGTAATGTCAATTATGCCTCCGTGTATGCATACGCTCCTTACATGGTGATGGAAAATCAATCGTTTATGACCTCAATGTACGTCAATTGTGAAATCCTCAACGCTACCATGACGCTCAACTATTGGGTCTACGATTCCAGCAATTCCACTGTTTTCTCTGGAAACCAATCATGGAACGGGACGAACAGCAGCAGCTCAAACTACACCACGTCTGTATCAGGGCTTTCAGCAGGATACTATGTCTTCCATGCAGACCTCTATGTCAACGGAAACTGGGTTGACAGTGATTCTGATTCGTTCATGGTTTACGCCAACAGCAGTGGTGGCGGTGGAAGTGGCGGCAACCAAACCTCGTCATGTGGAGATAACGCGTCTGACGTTTGGTTTGAAGTGGAAGCCTATCAACCAGAATGGAACGCTTCCGACACGGTCTCAGTATTCCTTGACACGTACTGTGGCATTTGGAACAATTCATACAAGGTGTCCTGGGGATTAATCGACAACGCCACCAATTCAATCATCGATTCCGGTAACACTTCGTTTGTGACCAACCCGTCAAGTGTCTCATACCACCCGAACCATACGTACCACTTCAATGAATATGACATTCATCTACATTACATGGACACAGGAAATTACACCGTGTTCGGGCATTTCTCGGTTTGGTCAAACAATTCATGGCTGCTCCTCTCCAATCAAAGCTCCACATTTGAAGTCAACTCAACCATGACCACCACGGTCTGCGGATTCAACAGCACGTTTATTGAGATGGAAACAGCCATGCAGTCTACTGCGTATTATGCAGGTTCGTCCGTGCATCCATGGTCGGATATTGAATGTCCGATGTTGAACACCATGTACACTTACACTTGGGAAATGTACAATCTGAACACCTCCACTATCACTCATTCAGGTATGCAGAACTTCACAGCAACTTGGCAAAACGTCAACATGTTTACCGACGGTTCGGGATTCTACTATGACCTGTATCCCCATGCCTATAACTTGACTGAGGGAATCTATATCCTCACCACCACCCTCTCTTCGACGTCGGGTGGATTTGTTGATACGAACGATATATCCTTCTCCGTCTGGGCGAATCCTGTCAACATTACACCAGACGGTTCAGATTGCCTACACCTTCGAAATATCAGCGTTAATTCTTCGTATTATGTCTCCGTGGAACTTGAGAACAGTTGCAGTATCGATATCAATTACCCCGGCATCAATGCTACAACCGATGACCCTGGAGTTTCAGGTCTTTCTGAAACTTGGTGGTATCTTCTTTGGGCAAACGGCACCTACAACTCGGGTTGGCAATTATCATTCAATGAATCGGTTCAAAACAACACACCTATCACTCTGAATTTCAGTGCTACAATACTGAACTGTGGGCCGAATGGATATCATGCTTGCCCGAACTCAATTAATTCGAGTTCATCCTACCAGTTCACTTACATTACCACGAGTGGAAATAACCCCGGTGGTAACAACACCGGCGGCAACAACACCGGCGGCAACAACACCGGCGGCAACAACACCGGTGGCAACAACACCGGTGGCAACAATACCGGTGGAAA
>NYZH01000035.1 GCA_002687075.1 Methanobacteriota archaeon | reverse complement strand
TCCAATCCGATGCCACAATCGTCCGATGGGTCCGGGTCGTTGTCTGTCGTGACCATCGTGATAATCAGATCGTAGGACCCGCCTCCGATTTGTGTCAATACAATGATGTATATGTCTTGGTCTCCGTTTCCGAATTCCATCCAAATGTCCTTGTCACCGTATCCGGTGTCTGACTCGAGTGTGGACATGTAAGAGGTCCCTGATCCGGTCTTTAGGTACAGGTCCACGTCGTTTCCATCAGGTGCGTCCAGCTGGACCCTCAGGGTGTAGCTGGAAGGTAGGAATATCCGGTACTGGTCGTACATGTCCAAGTCATCGTGCCCATAGGCAGTGTAGGTGTTGTTCATCGAAACCAGCTGCAATGGGTTGGTGATGTAGCTGGAGCTGTTTCCTGCGTCTGTGCCGGAGCCAGCATCGTCCCATGGACCGGCCCAGTAGTCACCTGACTGGTTGTAGATCGAGTACTCCACTGTGTAGTTGAACTCGAGGTCATCAGCCAAGTTGTACACATCGATGTTTAGCATTACATTGGTAGGCGTGCCCCACATACCGTAGAATGAGGTTGTCCACGCGTACGACTCATTAGTTGTAGCGACTGCTGCGCCGTCCATACCGGTGGATGTTGCTGATGCTATCGAGTATGGGTAGCTGTATCCGGGCCTCTCAGCGTAGATGTACAGCCTGAGGTCATCGGAGAATGCTGTCTGGTCCCATGTCAGCTTCACGTATGCGCCGTGGTAAGCTGGGACTGTGAATTTGTACCAGTCCTCCTCGTCGTTGTCCTCGCAGAGCATGCCTGTGAATGATGTGGTACCGGTGACATCCATTGGCCCTAGAGTGGAGTCATCTGCTGCATCGGCCCCAGTTCCATCGTAAACCCCGGTGCCTGGAGCTGCTCCGTCATCCTGGAACCAGCATGGAGGGAATACAGTTGGCAGTAGGTTGAGTGTTAGTTTGTAACCGGCCGCAGGGTCGGCGCTGCCTGCTCCGAAGTAGCTTACCTTGACGTACACGGTGGTATCGGTGGTCGAGCCCATGTCGACCACTTCAGGGTTGCTTGAACCTGCGGATGAGCCTATCAATTGTGTCAGGCTGCTGTCGGAGTAAACCCTCAAGTCCAAGTCCGCGTTTTCGTTCCATTCCAGCGTCACGTTGGCGAATGCATCATCGGGTATGGCTACTGCATACACGTCATAGGAATCCGTGGTGCCGACCGCACCGTATGTGGAGATCGTTGGGAATGATGTTGTAGTAGTTAGCATTCCACTCACCGCTGGAGAAAGTCCAGCCCAGTACGCCTCTATCCCTCCATCGGTGTAAATATCGGTTGTGACAGCTGTGCATGTGTCAGGGCCGGTGAATGATGTCGTGTACAGTCCTGATCCATCGGAGTTTGGTATGAAACCGTTGTACCTAGCTATTGTGTAGCCCGCTCCGGATGTGCAGGTTACAGTTAGCGTTGACTCGGTATCAGCATAGTTGTCGTAGTTGATGAAGAGTCCGAATTCCTCACCCAAGGCGATGGTCTTTGTGCCTGTGTCGGCGCCATTTCCACCTGATCCTCGCTGAACTTCACAGAAGGACCCTCCGTACTGGCCGCACATGCCTACGATTTCCCTTCCATCGTCCCATGTGGATCTCCCAGTGCTGAACTGCATGGTCTCATCTCCGTAGTTTCCTGCATCTGAGGGCCATGTCGTGATGGTCATTGTGTAGTCACTGGTGTAGCCGTAGCTCGTCTTGCAGTAGTTGCTGTAGCAGTCCAGGTATATGTCCAAGGTTGAACCGCTGACGTCGGTCCCCATCGTTGAAAGTGTGACTCCTGAAGATGTTCCGTAGCCGAAGGTGTCGTATACAGTGGCCCCGCTTGATTGGTAGGTACTGGTGGACGACATGCCTGATGAGCCGATTGCGCCGTTCATCATAGTGACAGACGAGTTCCACGAAATTGTGACATTGACCCCGTAGCCCCAGGGAACCTCCATCGTATAGACGTCGTCGTCGTCGAGTGTGTTTGAGGAAAGCCCGTCCATGTAGCCGTAGAAAGTGGTCGAAGTAGGTCCGGACCCATAATCAACATATGATGTCAGATTGGCCACTGGACAGGATCCAGCGGTCGAGGAACCGACGCAAATCTCGTTCCTAGCATTGTATCCTCCTGCGTCTATTCCTAAACAGGCGTCATAACCCTGACAGGGATTGGCGGGAGCCATTTCCAGAATAGGCTCCTCCTTCAATTCCACGGGCTCTTCCGCGTTATCAAACATCGGCATTTGTACCGAGACAATCATTAGCATTACTAGGGCAATCGAACGGGCTACATCGCTTCGCATGGGCGTCACTGGCGTTCATGAGAAGATATGAGTGATATAACAATACCGTTAGATGCTCCTCTTTTGCGGTTTATNGAAATTCCACCCTTTAAGGGTGTGTTTCCNGCCTTGNTGCCNNNAATNCNGATAAAATCNANNAATNATCTCNNTAGATNTGNAAAACGTCTCATTTCCTTATCCAGCTNTCGTCTTCNTGCTGCTCCCAAGTGCCACATGAATCNCCCTCATACCTCATCGGGTCTGTNTCCGTGTACTNTCCGCCTGGAGGAAGTTCTTCCCATGAGCTCGCATAGCCCTGATTCGCTTGCTCCGAGGAATCCATACCCGGTGGAACAGGGGGTGCAGAATCGGCGTTGTCTTTCTCGTTGTCCCGACTTGGGGCCTTGTGCCCTCCCTTGCCAGNTATNATGCNGGAAAGTGGCCCTCCTCCCTTTCTGGTCAGGTTCGCGTAGGTCGCAGCCCCTATGGCAGCCAGTATTGCGATAAGTGCTAGTGCAGTGATTCCTGGGTTGAGCTTCATCTTGTCAGCGATCGATAGGGGGTTTCCATTGTCACCTAGGCCGTCTCCATTCAGATCCTCCCATTCGGAGCTGTCCTTGGGGAATTTGTCACCAGTGTCAGGAACGCCATCTCCATCGTCGTCCATATCCAGTTTATCACAGGTTTCATCCTCGTCGGTGTCCATAGGCACGGATGTATCTGATAGAGGGGAAGTGTCGCACAGGGACTCGGCCGAATCCGTCCAACCATCGCCATCGTCGTCGTTGTCCTCATTGTTTCCGAGTCCGTCTCCGTCCGTGTCGGTCTGCTCATCCGGGTTGTCCGGGAAGTCATCGTCCGCATCCATGGTCCCGTCATTGTCATCATCTGCATCGAGATAGTCACATGTTCCATCGGAGTCTGAGTCAACGGGCGTTGATGTGACGTCGAGCGGGTCTGCGCCGCAGTTGGGCTCTATTGCATCGCCCCATGAGTCGCCGTCGTCATCCGTGTCTTCGTTGTTCCCAATACCGTCGGAATCTGTGTCCTCCCACTCGTTCACGTCGAACTGGAAAGCGTCGACTGTGTCAGGGTAGCCATCACTATCGTCGTCATCGTCCATTACGTCGCAGACCTGATCTGAGTCCCAGTCATCGGGAGTATTCTCTGNGTCCTGTGGCTCGGATTGGCAGGTGATTTCGTCTGAGTCTGACCATCCGTCGTTGTCATCGTCCGTGTCGTAATTATCGCCCAATCCGTCGCCATCGTAATCATATTGCTCACTCGGATCAGTGTCAAACGCGTCGAATTCGTCTAAAACCCCGTCATTGTCATCATCGAAGTCAGAGTTGTCACCCTGCCCATCGGAGTCCGTGTCGATCCATTCTTGAGGATTGAGGGGGAATTCATCGACATCGTCNGCGAAGCCGTCCCCATCATCATCTGAGTCCATGACATCGCACACCCCGTCAGTGTCGGTGTCCACAGGCACGGATGCGTAAGACAATGGGTTAGAGCCGCATAGAATCTCATCCGCATCGGAAAATCCGTCGCCATCGTCGTTGGTATCTTCGTTGTTTCCGGTTCCGTCATTGTCGGTGTCNAGCCATTCTGAGTCATCGAGNGGGAAGTCGTCTGAGGAATCNAGGTATCCATCCCCGTCATCATCGTCATCGAGCTCGTTGCAAATGCCATCTGCGTCTGTGTCGATTGGCTGGCTGTTGTATTCTAGTGGATTCGTATTGCAGTCATCCTCTACGTAGTCGTCCCATCCATCGCCATCGTCGTCGTCGTCAGCGTTGTTACCGACCCCGTCGTTGTCGGTGTCAGTTGTTTCACTGGGGTCTTGGGGGAAGTCGTCATCNTCGTCGTCTGTGCCGTCGTTGTCGTCGTCTTGGTCCATTGTGTCGCAGATTCCATCCCCGTCGAAGTCGGATGGAGTNGAGTTGTAGTCCTCGGGATCGGTGCCGCATTGAATCTCGGTTGTATCTTGCCAGCCGTCGTTGTCAGTGTCCAGAGAGAAAATAGTCACGGTGAAGTTGTAGAACCCTTCTCCGGTGATTGCCCATGCCCTCAGCAGGACATCCTGGCCGCTGACTTCGGGACCATCAGATGTAACATACTCGGCCCCATTGTTNTTTGTCGACGCATCGATCAAGCTTAGGTTCGACTCCCAGTATATTACAAGGTACCCAGTGACGTTTGTAGAGGTCATGTTGACTTCCACTCCGTAGTCTGTAGGAACGGTGAAAGAGTACCAGTCTTGCGGATCATCGCTCGCTGATTTCCAGCCGGAGAACGACCTTGTGCTGTTGGAAGTCTGTGGAATCTGCAGGCCCGTGGCGTTACCTAGGTCATCGCCAGCATCGTCTCCCGATAAGGCGTCATCTTGGGAATATGCTGGGTTTCCTGCGATTGAGAAGAGGTCTACTGTGAAGTTGTATGATCCATACGAGGGNGAAACGGGCCAATCCTTGATTTCCAGGTAAACCGTTGANGCCCCGATGTTTGTCCCATTGCTTCCAACGGCTTCTGGGACGTTTCCTGTGAATCCTTCGTCGAGCTGGGACCCGTTGGAGTCATACAGCCAAATATCGAAGTCATTACCGGCGTCGTGGTACATCTCTACGTATACCCCGTATCCAGTTGGGACGTACATGGAATACCAGTCGTCATCGTTCGAGGATGATAAGTTGCCCTGGAATGANGTGGAGTTGGTTGTGTTGGAGGTNCTGTTTGAGAGGGTCAGAGGTAGNGCGTTTGACATNGNNCCTCCTGCGTCTTGTCCGCTGCCCGCNTCGTCTCCGACTCCTCCTGAGCCGTTGCCGGCAGAGAANATCTNTACTTGCATTGTGTANTGCCCNGACCCNAGNTACTGGTCCACCCAGATGTAAACCGTAGTTCCACCGACGTTGGTCCCATTGGAAGATACATGATCTGATTGCCCGGTACCGTTGGTGCTTGAGTCGATCTGCGCGCCTCCTGATGAGAGTAGNATTAGGTCGAAATCNGCATTTGCTGGGATGCTTATGGTCACAGCGATTCCGGTCCCCCATGACATATTGACCGCGTAGTAGTCATCCGTGTCATTGCCCTGTGTGAGGTTGCCGTAGTAAGTGGAGTTGTTTGAGGGCAGGTACAAGGCGCTGCCTGTGTTTGATCCGGCATCGGTCCCAGAACCGGCGTCATTCGCATGTACTGAAGCGGATAACAGAGAAATCAGGAAAATAGAGCANATTAGCGAAGCTGATATCTNTCTGGAGGTCGATGATGGTGTTTTCCTCGTGTAGTTCATGTCGGCCCGTAGGGGCCGGGTGACTTAAATCGTAGGTGAGATGAATGCCGGGATGTTCATTCAATAGCTGTAGAAACCCTGACCCGACTTCCGGCCTAGCTTCCCATCGGAAACCATGGAAACTAGAAGTTCTGCAGGAGCGTATTTTTCGTCCCCTAGGCCGTCCTTGAGTACGTTCATTATGTGCAGGACCGTATCAAGTCCAATTAGGTCGGCTAGCGCGAGGGGGCCTATTGGGTGGTTCATTCCTAGTTTCATTATCCCATCGATGGCCTCCGGTTCGGCTACTCCCTCTTGGAGGGCGAGAATTGCCTCATTCAACATGGGGCAAAGAATCCGATTACTGATGAAACCAGGGGAGTCATTGCATTGCAAGGGCGTCTTCCCCATTCTCTCCGACAGAGCGAAAATAGCATCAGAGACCTCGGGAAGCGTTTCAGTGCCATTAATGATCTCGACCAATTTCATTATGGGGACGGGGTTCATGAAGTGCATCCCGATTACCCTATCTGGGCGTCTGGTGGCGGCCGCAATCTCATTGATAGATATGCTAGAGGTATTAGTGGCGAGTATCGCTGTTTCTTTGCAAATATCATCCAGGTCCTTGAAGGCGGATATCTTCAGATCCAACACTTCAGGTATGGCCTCAATAACTAGATCGGCGTCTGAAGCAGAATCACGGGAGACTGACGTGGAGACCAGATTAATCGCGGATTGTGCTTCTTCTTGAGTCATCCTTCCCTTNGAAACCAGCTTGGAAAGGGATTTTTCCATNCCNGAAAAGCCCCTGTCCAAGTACTCTTGNTNGATATCGATCATTACGACTGGGATTCCAGAGCATGCTGCGACCTGTGCTATTCCTGCNCCCATCTGNCCCGCACCTAGAACCGCTAGACTNCTTATTTCCATGAGATGCTGAGAGGGTGCTGGTGATTATAGTTGACTGAGGCTACATCCCAAACAGAACTAGTCATCAAGGCCTATTTCTCTCATTATTGTTTCAATTTCTGTGGCATAATCAGGGGAGTCATGGCTTTTCTGNCTTCTGAATAGTCCCCTCACAGCCATTAGAGTTGAGGCCGAGATGGCGATTCCTGCAATCGAGAACCAAATGAGCATTGGACCCATATTCTTGGCATCGTCGATGGCCCACTCCGGCCACTGCTGCATCGATACAGNGATTTTAGCGCTAGCCTCATTGTTCGCGAGATCGGTCGAAATAACGTTTATTTCATGATCACCGGGGGAATTTAGGATCTCCAGCTCTATAGAGAACTTGCCGTGTGCGGGGCATACCAGTGATTGTGAGTCGACATCGCTCCATACCAGCGTACTAGTGCCACTTTCGCATACTCCTTCTATTACCCTAACCTTGGAGAGGGTGGATGTGCGGTTTGTCTTCTCTTCGATAGAGATATCAGGCGGTATGGTGTCCCTTACGACTGACAGTTGGTAAGTGTCATTATGGTCTAATGAACCAACGAGAAGCGTGAATCTATTTTCACCTTCATTCAGAGGTAGTGTTATTGTTTCCAAGTTCGAGTCAGGAGATATGAGGATGGTTTCTTGGGATGGCTCTCGGACCAATGTAATCTCCTGTCCGGGTCCNAGTTGTACGGTCNCGACTACCTCTNATGNGGAAACAANGCCCCCATTCCAGTTTGCCAGTATGAGAGTGTCATATATCGAGTCATCCAGAGTCATGGTTCTGCATTCTACAGCGTAGTTGCTGTTGTTCCTNTTCAGAGTCATGTCAACTGCATAGAGGCACATCTCATGGACCCCAGTTGATGGTACCTCGAAAGAATGNCCNCCTGAGGANGAGATGCCATTTGTGAGTACATNCCCATTCAAGCTGAATTCGAATGTCACTGGCTCGGAAGAGGTCCATGANAGGTTCTGTCGATGCTCGAAAAGGGTTTGTTGGTTCGACATACTGAGATTCCACTGAATGGATGGGGTCGTTTTATCGATGANAATTGGCCATGATTTCGATGCGCTGTTGTTTGCCCAGTCAACGAGATCGAGGAGAATCTCGTATTCCCCNTCGGGAAGCCCNAGAGTTCCNAATNGGAGTGAGGCCATGTATTGCTCCTGAGCNCCNCCTTCCTCATCCGGTTCGGGATGGCCGGTTGATGAGTTGAATGCCTCTGGTCTCGTGTTAATTGAATCGCACTCAGTCGTGGAATAATCGCCAACCAATGAGTTGATGGACAGGCACCACAACATGATGTCTGAGGGCAGGCTCAGCGCTAGATTGCCACTGGTAATGTTGATCGGGGTGTGCAAATCATCTGGCGAGTATGGGTTTAGTTGTTGATCATAGAGAGATTCGAACTCGACGTCGTTTGGTGGTTCTGGGTCGAAAATAACTTGGAAGTCCCTGGAAACCGAGTTTCCCGCGGCATCTGATACTTTGACCTCGAAGATGCTNGTGCCTTCAACAAAGTAGTAAGGGAGTCCGGTNGATTCATTGAATCCNATCTCGGCAGCCTGGAGGATGAATGAGTGCTCTGCTGANCCCTCACCATCTAGCTCCACTAAATTACCCGAGTGGGTAAAGACAGCCCCCGGCTCAGTCCATATCCTGTACGTCATGACTTGATTGGCGGTAATTTCAGGAATCTGGCTTATCGTTACGTCTGGCGCAGTGCTATCATATGACAGCGAGAGGAAGGCCTGTGAAGAATAGCCAGAGTGGTCTGTAANGGTGACGATGTAATCATGCCATTGTTCAATTTGTGGTAGTGAGGAGTTGATCCATATCTCCCTGAGTGTGATGTTTTCCGGTATTGCGGAGTGGTTTCCATGATTCCATAGTGTTGTCAAATTATGGTAGTTACCTTGAGTGTCCAGAGCATGTACAGAGTTGGCGTCAGGTATGACAGTCAGGTTGTCTCTAGGCAGCCAAAGTACCTGATCTAGCTTGAATCCAATGCCCGTNTCTATTGCATGGATTTCTATCGGGACAGTGGTNTTGTGGTAAGACATNTTTTCGGGCCTTGNGAAGCTCACCTCNGGAGGAAGCTCGAGTAATTCGTAAACGTACGGTATTTGGAATTTTATAGATCCACTCAACTCGATTTCAACATATCCATTCCATACTCCAGCTGATTCTGGTCTGTCGAAGTCCAGNCTTACCTGAACGGCAGCTCTGGGGTCTTCGCTAGCTAGTGCCGTGGATCCATTTGGCCAAATTGAGTCGATCTCGAGCTTTGTCAGGGAGAACTGATTAGTGACTCTAAGGTCATCGCCTCCGTACTCCTCGATGGTGATTTGGAAATTCATGGTCCCGCCTGGGACATCGTATCCGAGGACTGCTATCCCGTATAGGCCATCTGGGAGATCCGATAGTTCTACTTTCTCTGAAGAATCTGATGAGGTCGATTTCGCGATTTCCTCACCACTGCTGAAATCGCCATCCCCATCATCATCCCTGAATAGGTAAAGATCGATATCTGAGTCGTCAGACAACGATCCCTCGGATGCTACATCGATTTCGATTGACAGGGACTTTGAGTTGTTCAGAGTGAGGTTCCTCCACCATGAAGCGGACATTTTGTTACTTCCGTCATCCATAGCAGTCTCATTGGGCAGGAATATGGGTTGGGACCACCCATACGACGCGACCTGTTCGACTGAAAGGGGCACTGTGGAGACGAGATGTACCGCCTCAACCCCACTTCCTTNATCCCAATCAGAGACNACCTTCTCGAAACCTGACNTCTCAGCGGCTATGTACCCGACGGAGATATTCAGNGGGATGTCGCTCGAATTCACCCCNTGTAGTGCCGTGTGCAAAGCTAGCTGATGAACCCCNGGAGTGACTGGAACCGTGAAAACCTCACGTGAGGTTCCCGTGAAGGTCCCCCAGTTGTGTGACCCCGAGCCTGCATAGTTGTTNACAGACCTCTCTTCGATGTAGAATGTTGAGTTGCCATAGGGCGTTGNGTCTTCTGAGGCGTATCCATGGGTTGTTTCTGATAGCCACATGACATCAATATCGGTNTACGGGTTGTCTTCCCAGTCCACATCCACAATTGCTGTACCNCCTGTGGCCCATTCTTCCGGCCATTCTATCGATAGAAATCTCCANTCTCCACTTTCAGCCCTCCAATCCCATCTAGTGGCCCCAGAAATCCACTCTTCTGTATACAATGTCTGGTTGGATAGATTTCCATCAAGAGGGGCTGCATTCAGTGAGAATGGACCTATCCATGGGACATTAGTTACAACAGGCAAGGTCCAGCTCCTGTTGGAGTCGGATTCGATTGGAGAGCCATCCCCAGACAACTCTGTGGATTGTATCTGTAGTCCGTGTTGGTGCAGGCCTGGTTTGGAGTCGAGGGGAACGGAAATTATCATTGGCACAGAAGTGATCTGGTTCGGCTGTAGAATTACCTCTGAAGGGACCGAAATCCACTCATCTGGGTCCGTTCCGAAAGAAGTCCAGTCTATCTCAATTCTAACTGGATTGTCTGAGAGTTGGCCGTTGTAGTTCCAAACAGCCAGCATAAGTCCATCGCCTGAGTCTTCCAGTGGATTTCCCATACGAACCTCGGCGTTCGGGCCATCGGACCTCCAGTAAGTTACTTCTTTCAACTCGCTCTCCTCAGTCCAATCTTCCGAGTCCACCATTGAATCATTGTCAATATCCAGGACATAAACTCCATCCTCGTCTTCATCTTCCCATTTCATGATCTCCAAGAAGACCCTCTCTTCGGAGCTTCTATCCTGATTGTTGTCAAAGTGAGAGTATTCTATTGTCGCTCTCGCCCTGAATTGTCTAGTATCTGGACTCAATTGCAAGCTTGGGTCTGCCTCTAGATGAATTGGGATTAGAAGATCTGGCCTACTACTTTGGTGACCGTCCCAAGTGGAGTTTTCGCCGTCCTCGGAGCCATTTCCTGTGCTATTCCAGATTCTGATATCATGGGAGATAGGGGAGAATGACGTCGCATCTAAACTCAGACTGATTTCAGATTGCCCTGCATTGGTNAATTCNATATCTGTAATTTGAGTCTCTCCCGGCCTCAGTAGATTCAGGTTTGCCACCCTATGTTGGCCCTGAAATGTCCCACTGTTCCAATGAGANGGAGTAGCCCACCAACTTCCATTGTTGCCCTCCAGNGTCCTAATCGCTGTTGAAGCGTTGAACCAACCNCCTCCTTGTGTGAATGGCTCATATCCTCTGTCATCTGAAGTCGACATCACGAGATCCCTAAACTCTTGAGAATCGGGGTAATCTCCGAGATTTTCTATCCAAGCCTCTGCTACTAGAGACATTAGGCCCGCCACGACAGGAGTGGCCAGACTAGTCCCGCCCCAAGTCCTCCACGCCGAGTTNGCATCATCTCTGGTGTTAAGNGGGATNTCCCCNGTTGCGGACCACCCTACTGCNACCACATCTGGATCCATNCTTCCTAGGGCGTTNGGCCCTCTGTTTGACCAGGGTGCTATTTGCCCCCAGGTTCCGCTTGANCTACTGCTAAAGGCACCGACAGAGAAAACGCCATTTGATGCCCCGGGAGACTTGGTGGTTCCGAAACCATGCCCACCGTTCCCGATAGCTACAGCGTAAGAGGTGTTATTGTTGTAGAATCTAGTCAGCCAGTCGAGATAAAGTGAATAGTGATCAGCACCTGCTTCGTCCACTGAGGAATAGCCGAATGAGAAAGATCCGATATGAGGTTGATCAGGGGTGTCGATGTGGCCATCGTAGCCTTCGGCAATGAATCTCCATGCATCAAGAGAGTGTCCTCCAGAGTAATGATTCCCTATAGCCGAAATTGTGGCATTGGGGGCCATTCCCAGAACTTTACCATCGCTAACAACTCCTTGTGCCGATATAGCGCTAGCGCAGAGTGTCCCATGGTTGCCGGATTCAAGCATGAATAGTGTGAGGTTCCCAGGCCCTGCGATTCTGTCTGAATAACCATGCCTAGCTGCATATGTATTCCCATAGGGGACTCCTAAAATTCCGTCCGAGACCCAGTAAACTAGCCCTCCTGAGACATCCCACAGTCCATCCCCATTAGTATCCAAACCTGAGGTCTCCTCTCCCGGACGCATGGGCACCTCATCACCGAAGTCCCCGTCTCTATCTAGATCTGCATAAACAGTCAGGTATTTTCCTGATTCCATGTCGTCAACTACTAGAATTGGAACATCTCCACCTTGCCTCGACCTTAGGGTTGAGTCTGGATGCTCGCCCAAGTGATACTCCCCTGAAAGTGACATGTTTATTCCTGACACATTAAACCCGGAGATATCTAGCAATCCGTCGGAATTGTTGTCTGCGTCAATCGTTGAAGTGTCTGCATACCATGTAGACCTAGCAGGGTATGCCTCCCCATGGACCATCCAGTTGTACATGCTGTTGTGATCCAGCATGAGGGGCCAACCCTTGTATGGGGAATCATGGAATGTGACCCTTGCCTGTGTACCATTCAAGTCCGGATGAGCGAAATCTACGCCAGTATCGGCTACAGCAACAATTAGGCCTTCTCCGGAGTAACCACTCTGCCAAGCCTCTGTTGCACCGTGGATTTCACCGGTCTTGACCGTATTCGGTTCCATCACCGGGGACTCTCCCAATGGCTCGATCGAGTAAGGCTGAGGCGATTTCTGCGCATCGATGACCGCGATCACTCCTTCGACCCCTGGAATCTTGTGTACTAGGTCCGAAGAGACCCAGAATGTCCTATGATCAATCACGCCATCAGTGGTCTCTTGCTGGACCAATGCCTCGCCGGGAGAGGGAGGGGCCTGTTCCTCCAGAGCCCCATTTTCCAACTGCCAGAACTCGAGATTCTGCAGTGATCTGGTGATCACAGTGACTCTTGACTGGTAGGTTTTACCATTGGTACTTTCAACCAGCGAGGGATCGACCCATGGAATAATTTCATCCTCGTAAGGGTTTGAATGTTCATCTTTCTTCTCTTGCTCGATGACCTCATCGGCAGTTTCCGAGCTAGCCTCGAATCCCATTGATGCTGAGGTTGTCTGNAGCACCATAAGGAGGACAAGGGCGACTGCTAGACGTCGAGCCATATCACGACGTGCGAAGATGGTTCTTTCATTCTGTCGGCCTCCTGCCCGGTGCACTCTCGCCCGTCAAGTCCAAATCATATACCATGTGCCACAAGTACGGAGTCCCGTAGTGTAGTGGTCCATCATCTCAGGTTTTGGTCCTGGGGACCCTGGTTCGAATCCGGGCGGGACTACCACTATCTTTCAATGGCTTCATGGTCGGTTTTTAGGTCTCTAGTGATGTTCTTCTGATGTCCCTCTAGGGTGCCTCCGCCAATCTCCAGTAGCTTGGCATCCCTCCACAGGCGCTCAACGACGTACTCTCCAACATACCCGTACCCTCCCAAGACCTGTATGGCCCTGTCCGCGATATTCTTGGCGATCGTCGTAGAAAATAGTTTGACGCCATCAGAGTCTAGCCTATTGCCTGACGCGGCCAGGTCTATTTGCCTTGCAGTATCATAGACATAGGCCCTCATTGCCCTATACTCCGCCCATGATTCTGCGATGTGCCTCTGGATCTGCCCAAATTCTCGAACATCTCTGCCAAAGGCTTGCCTCTAGCTGGCGTAGCTATTCATGACCGAAAGACACCTTCTAGAAATACCAAGAGCCATTGCTGCAAGGCCGAGGCGTTCCAGCTCTAGATTCCTCATCATGTGTACCATAGACTCACCGGGCGAGCCGACTACGTTTTCCGGGGGGACAACGCAATCCTCGAAAACTAGCTCTGCGGTATTGCTAGCCCTCATTCCAAGCTTGTCGAATATTTTCTGGCCGACCGAAAATCCATCAGTGCCCTTCTCTACGAGGAAAGTAGTGATTTCTGCCCTCCCCTTCTCATCGGTTCCTGTTCTAGCATATAGCCAAACTATGTCTGCAGTGCCTCCTTCATCATTGACAGATCCATTGGTTATCCACATCTTTCTCCCATTGATTACCCAGTTTCCATCATCCCTCTGTACTGCTGAAGTCTCCATTCCCAGGACATCTGTGCCGTGATCTGGCTCGCTCATTGCCATGCATCCTATCCACTCGCCACTGCACACTTTGGGAAGGATTCTAGATTTCTGATCTGCATTACCATTCTGTGCCAGGTTGTTCACCATGAGTTGATCATGGGCAAGATATGCCAAGCAGAACGCTGGATCTGAGTATGAAAGTTCCTCATTGATTATCGCTACTGCGGTAGCGTCCATTCCACCTCCTCCGAACTCTGCGGGGACTGAAATCCCCAGAAGCCCGGATTCGCCTAGTGATCTGAATAGTTCCACATTGAATTTTTCATCTCTATTGAATTCAAGTGCCTGTGGCTCAACCTCGTCGGAAACGAAGCTACGTACCATCTCTCTGAGCATCGAGTGTTCGTCGGTTGGGTTAGCAATGTCTAGTGCCCTCCAGCCCTCTTCCATGCACCTGCCAGATGGCATGGGCGTAAGAGTGATTCGGGTGACACGCCTACGGCGTGACTCGTCGACTATCCCTTGGGAATGGAATAGTCTCTCTGATGTGATCCGCCCCAGACAACCATGCGCACACCCTGTCTACTCCCATTCCGAAGCCTCCATGGGGAACTCCTCCGTACCTCCTAATGTCTATGTAGAATTCATACGGATCTCTTGGCGTTCCCTCTTCGTCAATTCTCTCTAGTATCTCCTTTTCGGACCAGGTCCTTTCGCCGCCTCCGATGATCTCCCCATAGCCCTCGGGCGCCAATAAGTCATGACACAGGACATACTTTGGATCTTCAGGGTCTGGCCTGTGATAGAATGGTTTAGCGATTCTTGGATAATGAGTCAGGAAGTGCGGGACTTCAAAGTCTTGAGTTAGGATTTTCTCCTTACTGTAGTCCAAATCTTGCCCCCATTCTATCTCGACCCCCATGGATTGAAGGGAATCCACCGCCTCGTCGTATCTCATCCTAGGGAATTTAGAATCAGCATAATTCTGAATTAGTGAGATTTCTCTTCCGAGTTCGGATAATTCTTCTTCCCTTTCTTCAACCAGGGACTGGGCGATGCTTCTGACAAGTGCCTCGCCGTGCTTCATCACTTCCTCATTTCCGCCCCATGCAATTTCCATCTCAGCATGCCAGAACTCTGTTAGGTGACGTCTAGTCCTGCTTTTTTCAGCTCTGAAAGATGGGGCTATTGTATACAGCCTCTCTAAAGCTGGCATTGCTGCCTCGGCATATAATTGCCATGATTGAGTAAGATATGCCTTCTTTCCGAAGTAGGGGACTTCAAAGAGAGTACTGCCCCCTTCAACGGCCCCTGCAACGAAATTTGGTGCCTGATATTCGATGAAGTCGCGGTCTCTGAAGTAGGAATGAACTGCCCCGAAGACGGTAGATCTGATTTTCAACATCTTCGTCATCCTTCCTGTTCTCAAGTACAGGTGCCTGTTATCGAGAAGGAATTCGGTCTCGCCCCCATCAGCCTCTGCCATGGCCGATTCTGTAATTGGGAATGGACTG
>NYZH01000007.1 GCA_002687075.1 Methanobacteriota archaeon | reverse complement strand
ATCTTTGAGATGCTGTAAGGCCATACAGGTTCGCTCACTGATGAGGTTCCTCTCCATTTCACCAAAGGCAGCCAAGATTGTGATGAGCATTCTACCAACTGCTGACGACAAATCAAGAGGTTGCCCTCCTGATTCACAGAAATGAATTCCTATGCCGAATTCGTCTAATTCTTCCACAGTAGCAAGGCAATCGATGGTGCTGCGAAACAATCGGTCCATTCTGTAAGCAAAAATGTGCTTAATTTTCTGCTTGAGGATGAACTCCTTCATCTGCTTAGCAGCAGGTCTTGACCATAATGGCACTTTGGCACTCACTCCGTCATCAATGAAAATATTCTCATCAGGAAGCAGTAAATTACGAAATTCTGCGTTAGCTTTTCCTTTGGCAATTTGAGCATCTATGCTCACTCCATCCTCCGCTTGACGAGTTGTTGATACTCGAACGTAGAGAACGCATTCTTCTGCTTGTTTCTGCTTAGCCATCAATCCATATTTCTCAGGTTTACTATATACGTCTACGCGACGGCCGAAATCTCGGACACTGGGTTGGTGTGTCCGTCTTTTTCTGCTTGTAGAAGCAGAAGTAAAAGTGGATTTTCGGGTCGCTATATGGTCGGCCATACTGCACGGTGTGTCCGTCTTTTTGCTGGAAGAAGTAAAAAATGGATTTTCAGGTTGTTATACGGTAGGCCATACTGGAGATTCCGAATAAACGAGGAGTTCTTTTGAAACCGAAAACCGGCCCAACTCTTATCCAAAAGAAAAGGCTAGAATGGCCATGGTCGAAGTTCAATGTCCTCATTGCGATGAAGATGTTGAACTAGAAGATGGAATTTTTGGCTTGTTTCATTGCCCCCATTGCAATAATGAGTTTGAGTTTGAGGATGATTCAGTCCATATCAAAATTTCATACTGGCCCAAAAAAACAGTAACTACACTACTTGTGTTCTCTTTCTTGTTTGCAATAGGTGCTGCAATAACCTCGAATCCGACAACGAGCGAATATGAAGGATGTGAAAATTGCACTTGGGAAGAAAGTCTAGCACAAGGTATAGGCCATGGCATGGCTACAGGTGCTGCTGATGCTGCGATCTTAGCACTCTCACAACAATGCTTGTTCTTATCCGGTGTATTTCTTTTCGTTGCAATCGTGACTTATGCCGTTCAACAAATCAAAGCAAGATAATTCGTATGTTGAGTATCTATTTGTGTTCAAGTGTACAGCATCCAAATTTGTCTAGGGTGAAAAATAGCTGATTTCTCGCCACGGTGTTGAAATAAAGTTCTCTTGTCAAGTCAAGATTTTATGTTCGACGAGTTTATGTATCGTACGCGGAAGGCAAAAATCATGTCTATCATAGCAGCATACAACGAAGCCTGGGATAACGCCGATGCCGACGCACTTGCAAAACTCATTCACGATGATTGTGTCTTCAACCCACACGTAGGTGGAATCACCATGAGCAAGTCCGACATTCTTGGATTTGTNAGTGGCGGAANCACTCCAAAAGCNGAACAACAAAGAATTCTGTTCGAAAACGATGAAGTTGGTGTTGCACACGCAATTGTGCACTTTGCAAACGATTCCGACTCTGAGGCAGTCATGTCCTTCATGCGATTCAAAGACGGACAGATCATCCTTATGGAAACCGGTGCTACGCCACTTTCCGACGATTACAAACTCGTCGGAAGTGAGTNATTTTCCTTACAAGTAACCACNACAGNCAGAGGGTGAGCCNCTCAATCATCCCTGAAACGCTGGGTAGTAATGCTGAGTGTATTGCATAGCACTCGCGGGTGGATATCCTTGGGCGATGAGTCCGTTGTAGTATTCTCGGGCTGGGTCGGGTTGGACTGGAGCAGGTTGTGCTACTGGCTGTGGCTGAGCAACAGCCTGGACGGCAGGTTGAGCCACTTGTTGCGGTTGCGCATACANATGTTGAGTAGCCGCACCAGCAACAGGAACAGGAGTATTGGTGTAATCAGGAACCATCACGGTGGGTTGAGCTGCCATATTTGGCATAGCGGGCACCGTTCCACCCATCTGTGCGAAGTTACCAGAATTCCAGTCTTTGTTAACATCAGTTCCATCGTCTGACTTTCGAACAAAGAAGAAGACAAGACCAGCAATCACTGCAACAATTGCAATACCTGCTACTGCGAAAACTGCTGTTGAGGAGGAAGATGCTCCATCACTTGATGAGGAATCCTTGAGCCAGCGATTCGGGTCATCCGGATATGCATCAGCCCCGTCACTCACTTTCCAGTCGCCAGCAGAATTCGAGTATCCATCGCCATCTGAATCAAAGCATCCAACTCGGTCTTCAGTGGAATTTCCTACAGCCGAGATACAAGCATCAGCACCGTCCTCAAGCGTCCAAGTAGCATCTGGGTCAGAGTATCCATCACCATCAGTATCTGCACAGCCGTATCGGTCAAGATTTGAAGAATCACGTACTGTTGGACAAGCATCAGGTGTGATGCCGTTCTGATTATCTCCAAATCCATCTCCGTCTGCATCCGACCACTGGGTTGGTTCGTTCGGGAATGCATCGCCTCCCATATCGTATCCCCAAGAGATGTCAGCGTTCGAGTATCCATCGCCATCCGAATCTGTACATCCAAATCGATCTAGAGTTGAGTTTCCGGCTATCGTTGGACAAGCATCCGGCTGATTTCCACTTTGATTGTCTCCAAACATGTCCATATCTGCATCTTCCCATTGCGTTGCATCGTTATCGAATGCGTCCATGAAATCTGCCCAGCCGTCTGAATCAGAATCAATACATCCGAGGATTCCGGCTTGCCAAGAAGTGCCAAACTGATTTGGACAAGCATCTTGTTGCAACGCGCCTTCAACGTATACTCCGTTCCAAGAAGACTTACGATCACTCCACGAGGCATTGCCCCAATTGTCGCCAAATCCGTCTTCATCAGAATCTAGCCATTGTGTCGGATCGTTTGGGAATGCGTCTGCCCCATCTTCAATATACCATCCAGAATCTGCATCAGAATAACCATCTTCGTCAGAATCAAAGCAACCAAGTCGGTCGAGGGTCGATGTCCCCGGAGTTGTAATACACTCATCTGCATTGACACCTTGCGGGTTGTCACCGTAATTGTCGCTGTCAGTATCTGCCCACTGCGATGAGTCGTTCGGGAAGACATCATCTGAATCTGCCCAACCGTCACCATCTGTATCTAGGCAGGCATTTTTGCCACCAAGAGTGGAATTTCCTGCTTCGTTTGGACAATCATCGTAAGTATCTGACCAACCATCGGAGTCACTATCAAGACAACCTGTGGTTCCGAGAGTAGAAGTCCCTGAAGTTGTTGGACAGTCGTCATCAACATCGTCAAATCCATCGGCATCATCATCAATATCCTCGTCCGAATCCCGACATCCNTCTCCATCTCTGTCGTTACTCGAAGTATCAGAAATCCAAGTCGGCCGAGGTGGGTCATAGGAGGTGTATGGGCAAATATCGTTTACGTCCAAAACTTGGTCGTTATCGTCGTCGGGGTCCTCTACATCGTCTTTACAACCATCGTTATCCCAATCGGTTGATGCCGAAGGGTTGGAAATATCTTGCATGCTTGTCCAGTTGAATTCGCCTCCACGCGGACACAGGTCAGGGAAATTATCGGTTATACCGTCGTTGTCATCATCCGGATCACAGGCATCACCCTTGTCATCCCCGTCGGTGTTTGCTTGAGTTGGATTCGAAACCGTAGGGCAATTGTCTTCGACATCAACAATACTGTCACTGTCGGTATCTTTCAAAACAGATGGTTCAAATGCCCAGACAAACGTGTCTCTTCCACCGGTAGAAGTCACCGTTGTCCCATCATGAGTCATTGAACCTGAATAGCTCCCTGCTGCAGCAATTCCATCGGTTAGATTGACTGCTAAGTCCCAGACATAATCGTATTGCGAGCCACCAATTTTTTGCGCCCAATCAACCGAACCCGATGCAGAAACACCAACGAGGTATCCGTCGTCATTTGAAGGAGAAAGTGTGTAGGTGCCAAAAGTATGGGATGCGGTGATGAATCCACCGTAAACAACCAACCCACTGGATGTAACAGTTAGACCTCGAGGCTCATCGTTTCCGCTTGAACCCGATACAAAGGCCCAACTGTTTGCTGAAGATGCTGCTTGACGAACGACAAAGACATCGTTACCGCCGTAACTCGCCGTTGCCGACCAACCCGGGCCACTGAATGTGCCTCCAAAAGTTCCGGCCATGTAGAAATCTCCATTGAAATCGGTAAACACATTCAAGACAAATGTTTGCTGATTTGCCGAACCAAATCCAGTCAATGATTGAACAGAACCTCCAACGTCAAATTCAACAATCACTGAATCAACAGTTCCTTTGGCAGAGTAAAGATTGCTGTCCCACTGTGAAAAGCCGTCTGTAATGGTCGCTAATTTGACTCCACCGTTTGCAGTGGTTGCCAAATCATAGACCCTGTTTGTGCCAATTCCTCCACCGCTCTCAACCCAGTTCAGTGAACCTGAGAATATATCATAACTCGCAACATAGANTTGCCTTGTTGAAACGTTAATCGCATCTCCTCCAAAATCGGTTTCACCTGAGAATTCTCCCGTGAGATAGAANTCACNGTTCATTCCTATNGANAGACCAGTCGTCACACTGAATTCACCGGTACCGTTCACCAGTGTTCGATGTTCAAATGCCCATTCCCAATTTCCTGATTGGTCCAACTTCGCACAAAATCCTTCAAAATGATAGCCCGAATTTGTGTTGGAGATAAGAATCTCTTGTCCTGGAACACCAGTGGAAAAGGCAATTTCTCCGTAGAAATATCCAGAAATAAGAACATTACCAAGGTCGTCAGCGACAACATCGGTTAGGAATGAAAGACCACCTGCGCCAACTCCTGCTGCACCAACACNNTGATCAGCACCAANGACGGACTGCCAAACACCGTCATNATCGACTGTAGCTAAGTAAAATTCACCGTAACTGGAAGCATACGGAGTGGTAGATTGAAGGGTATTGGTCCCGTATGTCACTGTTGTATTGAATTCAGAACCTATAATCCATCCACCGTCAATCGCCGCGATGTGCTCTGCATCTACACTTTGACTGGATGAACCACCTTCTGCAAGAAATGATGAAGATGAACCTCGAGCTGATGTGAATTGAATATCAAACAACGGTTCATCCTCAAGCGCCAACTGTTCACCGACAGGAGGCTGAATAACAAGAAGGGATGTGAGCATAATCGCTGAAATCAAAACTGCTGCTGACTCTAGGGAAAAAGGTCGCATAGTCGTTACCATTACGGCAACTGACATCAAACCTTTGATGAAAATCAAAGGGGAAAATTCCCCCTGGATACTCACTCAAGATTTGTCTCGAGCTGCAGCAGTTCACTGTCACCGGCATCGATAATACTGATGGTTGAGACTGCAAAAGGCTTACCGCAAGCGATTCCAAGTTCGCGATTAACCATTCCTGAACGGAATTTTGTTACTTCAGGATGATTGGCGTGCAATTCATCGGTAAAATCGGTAGGGCAATTTGCCGCAAGAATCACAACTTTGGCTTCACCTCGAGCACACGCATCAATTGCTTGACGTTGTCCAAATCGTAGATTTCCAGTTGCGATTGCATTTTTCAGTTGTCTGCTTAGGTCCATATTTTATTCCTCCATACTCCACATTGTTTCTCATGGGTGGAAAATCATTCTTCAGGGATGTAGTAAAGTTCTACACTGCCTGTGCCTAGGGAAATCGGCTGACCGACGATAATGTTCTCTGCAACACCGGTGAGGTAATCTCTTTCACCAATTACACCGGCCTTGAGAAGGTGGTTAACAGTAACTTCGAATGCAGCACGAGCAAGAATACTGTGCTTGGTTCCCGAGACTCCGTGTCGGCCAATAGCACGTACTTCACCTTCTGATGTCATGACATCGGCAACCAAGAGCAAGTGTCGTACGTCAACCTCAAGTCGAGCACCATCTAGAGTTGCCTGCAATTCATTGACAATTGCTTGTCGAGCAGCCTCAATACCTAGGAAATCGAAGATTTCGATGATGTTGTTGGTGTANGTACGGTTGCGATCAATGGTTTCGATTTCGCTGACTCTATCGAGATTTGAACCAATCGTCGAAAGATAATATTCTCCAGTCTTGTCATCCAATTGGACGTTTGCACGGGANATGTTTGGAATCCCCTTGAGGCGCATGTCTCGAATTTTCTCTTCCAATTGCAAGAGCATGGTGTAAGAAGGTGGGTTTTCTGCGAGTTCAGCCAAATCCTCTTCGGAGTGAACACCTGGAATGAGTGTCAAAGTTGATGGATTCTTCTCCTTATCCGCTTGAACAAACAATCTTGTTGCTCGCTCAAGTTTGTCTTTGACCTCAGCACCGGTCATGTTCTTTTGTTTGAGGTTTTTCTTGTCAAGTTTGAGCACCAAACGTCGTTGCGCAACGTCGGTTTCAAGTTTTGCGATATTGACAGTGTGTGTCTCTTCAATAGCTGCAGCAAGTTTCGTAGCCTCATCGGCAGAGTGTTTCTTATCCTCTGCAAGATGAATAATCATTGTTGGCGTGTTTGGAACTTTTCGTGCATCAACAATCTCAATAATACGAGGTAGACCTTGCGTAACGTTAACTGTAGCAACACCCGCATAGTGGAAAGTACGCATTGTCATCTGAGTACCAGGTTCACCGATAGATTGCGCAGTAATGATACCAGCAGCTTCGTAAGGGTCAATGCTTGCACGGTCAAGTGCAACGACAGCCTCTTCTACGACTTTCTTTGCTTGAGGTTTGGTCAACTTCTTCTTACCACGAGCATGAATTGCAACGGTAAGGTCGTGGAAAATTCGATTCGTGAAACGGGCTGAACCNTTGTCTTTGACAGCGGCAACCAACGATTTGAATACTGGGTCTTCACTGAGTTCGTCTTCGTATTCCAAGAGTTTCGATTCTGCATTGTATTCGGCCATTTCCGCAGAGGTTTTCGCCCGAGCAATTGAACGTCCAGTACGTCGCAAACGGACAGATGTAGTCGGACCTGTGTTTTCACTGTTTGAATCACTGCCTTTTTTATTCGCAGCATCAATGGTTGCCTTGATGGTTGCAGCAGTTTCAGAATCGGTCTCACAAAGTTGAGCGATTTCAGCTGCGGGTAGAATCTTGACATCGTCCCACTTCTTATCGTCAGCAAGGGTATGGGCATAGTTTTCTGCAATACCCAAGTCCATGAGCTTCTTCTTTGTTGCACTCTTAACGACCATCAGACATCACCTCCAATGGAATCTGGTTCATCAAATTCGATACCGCCGAAGTCTTCTTCCTTCTCNTCACGTTCGAAAGATTCCCGAACAACGACAGTGGCACCTTCAGTACCAAGCGCCTCGTCAACAATAACATCGATGTTGAACGGTGAACCGTGCACGCCACGTGAAGGGTCAATTCCGTCTTCACCATAACTAAACTGAATGATTCTGTTAGCAGTGTTACGAACCGAAAGCATAGAATCGTCGTAAACTTTCAAATCGTCCATTGCGTTAATCAATCGACGTTGCATGTAACCCGACTTTGCAGTACGAACCGCAGTATCAACCAGCGATTCACGACCAGAAATTGACAGCATGAAAAACTCTGTTGGTTCAAGACCACGCTTGAAAGAACTCGAAATGAATCCTCGGTCTGCTGCTGCACGTCCACCACGGCGGAAGTGAGGCAGAACACGTTCATTGTACCCACGCTCGAGACGCTTACCACGTACTTTGGCTTGACCGATTGAACCGGCCATCATGTTGAGGTTATCCATAGAACCTCGAGCTCCAGAAATTGCCATGTTTACAGCAGCATTTGTGGAACCGGATTGTGCCAATTCGTCTTTCGCTACGTCACCTGCTTGTTGCTTACCTTGGTCAAGAATGACCATGATATCTTCTTCAAGTGTTTCTCGGGGAGTTCGTCCAGCACGAGTTTCGTATCCACGACCATCTTTTCCGAACTTATCAAGCGCTTCCTGTACAAGAATACCAGCCTCGACATTCGCATCTCGAATTGCTTCAAGAGCAGATGCACTGAGATCTTCGTCATCTATTCCAGTAGTGAAACCGAGTGATGTACAAGCAGCAATAGAGAGGCGAGTGAAATCATCGAGGAACTTCGCACCTTTTTCAGGGCCGTTGGTCTGAACAATTGCATCCAACAAACGTCCATCTTCTGCACCGATAGCACGCTTGTCAAGTGTACCCTCAACCTTTCCATTCTTGACNACGACATCGTCGTTCGAACGGCTTCGGAATCGCAAGTGAATGTTGTCAGGAACAATCAATGAGATAATGTCTTGACCTCTGAAACACTCAACACCATTTTCGTCCTTGACNACTTCGGGGAGCTCGCCAATAAATCCTATGTTTCCAAGCATTTCAAGACCATGTCGTCGATTGATGAGCGTACCCGGTCGAGAAAGCAAGTAAGCACCAGAAATGTGATCGTGAATACCACCGATAACCGCGCCACCGTATCGAGGAGTCAAGATGTGCTCTTGAACACGCATCAAAATCTTAGCTTCAGCACGAGCTTCCTCAGATTGTATGACGTGTAAGTTCATTTCATCACCATCAAAATCAGCGTTGTACGGCGTACATACTGCAAGATTGAAACGGAATGTGTGACCTTCCATTACTCGAACTTCGTGAACCATCATTGACATTCTGTGAAGCGATGGTTGACGGTTAAAGATAGCGACATCTCCATCGATTAAGTGACGCTCAACCAAAAGACCAGGTTTTGGATTTCCATTTCGGTCAATGGTGGACAAGCGGTCCTCAACACGAGTGCGATCACCCCATTCATCAGCAGGGCTGCCACAGTGAGGGCAGCTGATTTCAAGATGCTCAGGGTGAGGATCTGGATGTACTTTGTCTGCTTGTGCAAGTTCATGCATCCAACGGTAGTGTAGTTTGGCTCTCGGGTCATCTTCAGCGAGTTTTTGTCCGTCGAGGTCTTCACCACGAAGGTTTGCAAGAGTTGCAGCATCATCGACAACATAACTGGTATCTTGTGAACCATCTGGATTCACATAAATCTCAGGCTTGATTACAAGTCCAGGCAAGAAATTCGGAGCAGGCAAGCACTGGTGCATGTCCGGACGAAGCGTGGTTTCTTCACTGCATTCGGGGTTGTGGCAACGGAATCCGGCATTGATGAGACGGCTTCGTTGNTTTATTCGAACACGGCGATTGTCGCCACGAATAATGTAATTGACACCAGGATGAACATCAGGACCTCGCAGAATCATCTGTCGCATTTGCTCGCGATTTCGAGAAGTCACACGGATTGGTACAGTGAGTTCTTTCGCAATCTTTGTTGGTACACCAACTTCGTTTACGCCAAGGTAGGGGTCTGGTGAGATAACCGAACGAGCACAGAAGTTGACACGCTTACCGGAAAGGTTGCTACGGAAACGTCCTTCCTTACCCTTGAGACGCTGGGTTAGGGTCTTGAGGGTTCGACCAGAACGGTGCCGAGCTGGAGGGATTCCCGAGGTTTGGTTGTCGAAGTAAGTGGTAATGTGATACTGTAGAAGTTCCCATAAATCTTCAACAATCAACTGAGGAGCACCTGTATCTCGATTTTCTCGCAGACGCTGATTAATTCGTAGAACGTCAACAAGTTTGTGTGTCAAATCGTCTTCAGAGCGGTCGCCGCTGTCCAAAGTAATCGATGGACGAACGGTAATTGGCGGGACTGGTAAAACTTTCAGAACAACCCATTCAGGGCGGTTTTGCTTATCCATTCCAATGAAAATCAAATCATCAGACGGGATTGCTGAGAGCCACTCGCGAACATCTCGAGGGTTCAATTTACGCTCAACTTCAGAGGTACCTTGACCTTGAGCCTCTTTCTTTTCTTTGAAAGTTGTAGGCTTGTCAAGCATAATCTTTCCTTGCATTGCTTGGCAGTGCATACACTGGACACGTCGTGCGCCTGTGGTGACTTTTTCTACTTCCTTGATAATCTTCGCAAATTCAGTTGAACCTACACCGTGCTTGATTTGGATATCACGAATACGGGTTCGGTAGTAATCTTGCTCACTCAATTCAGGATTGGATGGGTGAGTGCTCGGAGTATCGTGCAGCAAAACTCTGCTGCACTTTGAGCAAGTTGCCTTCAATGCAGTCTTGATGAGGTTGACAAACCCAATGTGAATAACTGGAAGTTCCAGAGCAATGTGTCCAAAGTGTCCGGGAGATTCGTCGTACTTACAATTGTCAGTAGGGCACACCAATCCCGGTTCAATGACACCCATGTGAGGGTCCATCAATCCTTGACGGTACGCGTGTCCGTCATCCTTGTATGTGTCAGCAGTCTTTACTTCTACAGCTGACATTTGTCGGATTTCTTTGGGTTCCATTAGGCCAAACCGTATCTGAGCAATACGCTTTGGAATCATTGTGTTCTTTTGACTCATCTTCGGTCCTCCAGTTCAAGACGCATGGCCACACCTAAACTCTTCATTTCGTCGAGGAGCAGCTTGAATGCGTAAGATGTTTGTACCTTGTAAACTTCAGCACCATCACCATGGATTGGGCTGACATAAGTGCGGCGTTTTGGATCGTACCATGCGATGTGACCTGACTGAGCACAGACATACATGTCAATACCGTCCGATTCATCCAATAATCGGTCTTTGATAACCATCGAAGCACCGTGAGCAATCAAACAGTCACGCTCCATTTCACCAAATCGCAGACCACCTTGTCTGGCACGACCTTCAGTAGGCTGACGAGTTAGAATTTGAACTCGGCCACGAGAACGAGCGTGAATCTTTGAAGAAACCAAGTGATGCAAACGCTGGTAGTAAATACATCCTATGAAGATGTCAGCAGGGTATACTTCACCGGTTTCACCGTTAATCATTGTTTCACGACCAGTGTGTGCAAGACCATTTCGGACGAGACCATCACGGAGACTACCTTCTTTTTCACCGCGGAAAGCAGTTGCATCGATTCGACGACCTTCCATCGAACCAACCTTGCCACCAATCATTTCCAAAACGTGAGCAACNGTCATACGAGAAGGAATCGCGTGAGGATTAATAATCAAATCAGGAACGATTCCATCGGATGTGAAAGGCATATCTTCNGGTTCAACAAGTCGACCAATAACACCTTTTTGACCGTGACGTGATGCGAATTTGTCTCCGACCTCTGGAACTTTGTGGCTTCGGACCATGACCCGTACCAGACGTCCAGAATCAAGAGATTCCGTCACATAGACATTNTCGACATATCCTTTCTCACCGTGTCGGACGAGCATTGAGGATTCTCGTCGCTCTTGTGCAAGTAAGAATGCGCCACCAGCTGATTCTTCNAGGAAACGAGGAGGGCTGGTTTTTCCAACAAGCACATCGCCACCTTCAAGATANATCTCAGGCAAAGGCAANCCGTCNGCTTCGAGATGTCGATAGGATTCTTCTGGCTTTAGNCCCTTTACTTCTTGTAACGAGCTACCTGGTTTCTCNATTTCTTCNACCTGTCCACCTGGGAATCGGCGTCGTTCTGCATTGTAGGTGCGGTTNAATGTCGAGCGACCAAGTGCACGGTCAACTGAACCTTTGTTCATAATTACAGCGTCTTGCATGTTGTAACCATGCAATGACATGATTGCAACAATGAAGTTTTGTCCACCAGGACGTTCATCGAAATGAGTCGATTCCATAGCCGCAGTTCGGGTAATCGAGCGTTGCGTGTAGTGAAGTATGTGAGCGCGGGTGTCGGGACGCATTCGGTAGTTTGAACTTGGCAGACCAAGAGATTGCTTGACCATTGCAGTTCCACCGGTAACACGAGGTGTAGAGTTGTGTTCTGGATATGGAATCAATGATGCACAAACTCCGAGAACAAGTTGTGGGTCAATCTCACAGTGAGTGTAGTCTTCATCGTAAAGCAGAGGGAGGTTAATGTCGGCAGATTCCCAATCACCGTTTGGCATTCGGATTTTTGCTTTCAACTCAGCCTCAGTAGCACCAGGTACACCAAGATTGACCCATTCCACATTCTCGTTGGTGAGAGGACGGCCTGCGAACGGTCCTGACGGGACAGTCTCTGGCAAGACAAACGGACGAGCAGCAATGAGAAGGTCTTCTTCTTCNTCAGCATCGACCCATTCGACAACTCCATCGTTGACCAAGTCCTTGAAGGTCATTTCTGAGTTTCGAAGAGCTTCCAAATGTTCGCCNGTTAGACGGGGTGAACCGTCGTAAAGAATGATGAGAGGNCGCAGNATACGCCCCTTGTCAGTATTGATGAAGATATCCTTGTTCTCTTTGTCATGTCGAATAGAGACTTCTGAAGGAATAGTACCGCGACGGCGAGCAGATTTGAAGTGACGAACCAAGTTCTTACCGTTCTTGTGAATTCCGTAAATGTCACCGTTAACGTGAATTCTGTCACCGGAACTCCAATCTTCAAGTTCACTGTTTACATCGAGTTCGTCAAGCTGTTCACGAACTTCAACTTCGTCAATATGTTCGGAGATATCGATCATCTGAGCTGCGTTCTTCACAAGACCGCAGTTCTGACCTTCCGGAGTTTCGTTTGGACACAAACGACCCCATTGAGTGGGGTGCAGGTCACGAGCTTCGAAGTGAGGTTGGCTTCGAACAAGNGGAGATGTGACTCTGCGCATGTGCGATAGAGAAGCAAGATAGGTTGTTCTGTCGAGCAGTTGACTCACACCTGAGCGGCCACCGACCCAGTTTCCTGTAGCCANAGCGTGCATGATTTTGGAGGTAAGTACATCGGGTCGCAAACAAGACGTAATCTTCAGTTCTCTTTTACGATTATGATGACGCTCAAGTTGGTACTTCAAGTCACGAGCAAGTTGCCCAGAGGAAACACGGAACAAGTCTTCGATAAGGTCGCCAGCAAGACGAACACGCTTGTTTGCATAGTGGTCCTTGTCGTTTGGTTCTCTGTTGGTCAAAGCCATCTCGAGAACTTGGCGAACAATGCGGCCGAGGAAAATTGCCTTCTTTTTTCGGTCACCTGGCTGGTCACCAAGGTGAGGTAGAAGTTCTCGGTCGAGGAGTTGGTTGACGCGCTGNTCACGGTANTCNNNCTGNTGNCCNGCTGCGAATTTCTTTTGCAGCCATTCGTGAGCTTCGTCCATCGACTGAACAGCATACTCCTCATTGTCGTTGACTTCGTTCAAATTTGCGACGATGTACTTGAAAGTCTCCGTAGGACCAGCGACTGTTTGGAACACCTCTTGGTCGTTTTCGATTCCAAGTGCACGCATGAGCAGAACGACCGGAATTGCAGTTGTACCTGCAGTACTGATTTTGACCATGAGCATTCCGTCACGGCGCTTTTCGACGTTTAGGGGTTTGCGCATTCCATCTTTTTGAGAGAAAATCTTGGCGACTTCTGTCCTCTTAGCGTAACGCTTGTTGATTTCGACGGTGACACGGTTTGGAGCAAGATCTTCCATCGAGATAAGGACTCTTTCGGTTCCGTTGATAATGAAATAACCCCCTGGGTCCAATGGGTCTTCACCACGCTTGCGGAGTAAATCATCCCAGAGTGCTGCGTCTTCTGTTGAGCGAGTAGGTTCTAGTTGACGTTCACCTGCAATGTGTTTTGCATGAAGATTACATCGTGTGGAACGGACCATGATTGGCATGCTTCCGACTTGAACTCCTGCTTCAACTGGAGATGGAACACCGTTGCGAGAGATTTGGAAATCGATAGTGACCGGAGACATGTAGGTAAGTTTTCGGAGACGGCACTCCATTGGAGTAGATGGATGCTCTGCTCCATTAGCCTCACGTATTGTAGGCTCGCCGAGTTTGATATTTCTAAGACGAATTTCGATATCGTGATCGACAACGTCCAGTTTGATGTATCCACCGAGATCGTCGTTGATTTCTTCATCGGTTCCGACTCGAATATTTCGAATAATTTTCTCCATTCGAGAAATGGAGTTGTCACCTGAGGGTATACAGTCATCGTACGAAGCGAGTTGGTGATTCACTAGGCTGCGTTCTTTGAAAAAGGATTGAATTATTTCTTGCATGTCTACACCTCCCCTCAGTTACCCTCTACAATGAGTCGGTAGGCAACTGTTTTGCCCGCAGACGGGGATTTGCGGGTTACTTTCAGTACGCGGTCGGCAATCCAACCAGCGGCGAGTGGTTTATGGTCGGGGTCTGCGGCAAGTTGAGCATTGTCTCGGGCTTCAGCAGTCTCCTTTATGACTTGAACAACAGGGTCAGAGATGAGAATTTTTGGTAGCCATTCCTTGGCCAGTCGGGGGTTTCCAGTCTCTTCGTCAATTTGTACCATCTCCCAAGGTGCTAGAGCCTCTGATTCAATCTCGAATTGCTCCTCGACTGAAATGTTCGCTTCTCCAACGAGTTCTTGATGAGGTACGAGTTGATGATTAAGAGCATTGAAACGCATGGTGATTTCGGGGCGATCGAAATCATCGATTGCCTTCGCACGTATTGTGATTTTCTTACTCTTGATTTTTGAGCGACGGCGTGAACCTTGTTCGGCAATAACAGACATTGTGTTGGTGAATTGTTCGGAGTCTTTCGAAACTCCAAGTGTGGATGCAACTTCATCAGAAGACATTGCCTTGATGTCAGTCATGTTGCGGTCGGTAGCGAGTTTGTGTGCGAATTCCTCAGAGACTCCAAGTTCCATTAGNCGCTTCTTTGTTGCGCTTTTTACTACCATCCTCAAACCCCGCTCTGACCCAGCNATCGAGGCCGGTAGGCCAGTCAGGCGGGCCTGACGGGGTTCGAACCCGCGACCATCGGATTAAAAGTCCGACGCTCTACCTGACTGAGCTACAGGCCCAAAATAGCAACTTGGGCTTTTTGCCCGACTTACCAACTGTTCTTATAGGTTGCGCATGCAGTGTTTGGTAACACGAGAACTGTTTTTCGAATGGATTTTTTTCCCTCGGCCCGAGAAAAAGCGGTTTAAAGCCAACAGCAAGGGTTTTGTGCGATTGGATAGGGCTAAAGACTAACCTAGTGTGGCATCTTTTGAGGCAGATGAGCGGTGGAGAATTCTTCGGACCTGGAGATGCCGAACGAGAAATTGAGCGCGTGAATCGCGATGCTCGAAGAATATATTGGAACACGCCGCAAAATCGCAAAATTGAATTGATTATTCCACCAACGGTGTATCCGCCAAAGGAAGACACTGATTTGATGGCAAAAGCATTGCACTCATTTCCAAACCCTCACAACAAGTGCTTTTTGGAGATAGGATGTGGTTCAGGTGCCCTTTCTATATTTGCTGCCCATCTTGGATTTCATGTAACATCTTGTGATATCAATCCATTCGCAGTTGCAGCATCTCGGCATGCCGCTGAATGCAACGGNGTCNAAGCATGTGTTCTCGAAGGCGGACCCGGTCCAGAATCCGANGGAGGGATTGAACAATGGTCCGGCGGTTCAAGCCATGATGTAATTGTCTGGAATCTTCCTTACTTAAGTCCGGTATCGAATTCCGAATTTCTTGGCCCATTTGAAGAAGCTGCCTTGCTTGACACGGATGAAAAAGGGCTTGTCCACCGACTACTCAATGCAGTGACAAAAGGAGAAATCCTCAAACCTGGAGGAATTATTTTTCTTCTTGTTTCGGACAAATTTAGAGGGAAAANNGTACGTCTTCAAGCACTAGCCAACGGCTTTGCAGTGCGACCCGTTTCCAAACACGTGTTTGATGATGGAGAATGTATCGAAGTCATTGGTGTTTGGAAACCATTTGAATCCAATGAAAGCATCTTTGAAGAGGAAATCGGTTCAACAAACTCGGAACTTCTCGCCTCCTCAAAACCAACGGGAACTTTCCTATTTACTGGCAGGCAAACCGATGGTCACGGTCGCCGGGGAAGGGCATGGTCGCACGAATCTCAAGCATTTGCTGGATCATGGGTGGTGCATCAACAGGGCACTCAATCGAATCCAGGAGTTATGCAAGTCAAAGGAGGAATTGCACTGTTTGAGGCTATTTGCGCATTGAGTGAACAAGAAGAGAAAGTCATTCTAAAATGGCCAAATGATGTTCTACTGAATTTAGAAAATGGACTACGAAAAACGGGAGGNGTCCTTGTAGAAAGCAGAAGCCAAGGAAAGGAAACNCGTGTTGTTCTTGGTATTGGGTGCAATTTGTCGAGCGATAATCATCGTAAAGCTGAATATGAGATTGCTAGTTTGGACGAGCTTGGAGGTAAAATTACTAACGATCAGTTCGTTCGTACAATACATGCTTCTGTAGCCTCCATGTTCGAAAAAAGAACCGATGTTAAAGACCAAACGAATAGCGAGATTCTTTCATGTTTTACCGAGTACTTTANTAGCAGTATAAAGGCCCTTGGGGCTCCATTCTATAGAAATGAAAAGATGAGTTTTTCAAGCATTGAAAACAGTGGTGAAATACGACTAAAAGATGAGAAAAACAAGAAATATATTGTGGGCGAAGGTGAAGATATTTCTTGGTCAAATTATCGTTGATAATNGAAGACTATTCAATGACCAATTGTGGTGGACTTTCGAGCACCGCATCCAATGCCTCACCCTGTTGTTCGTCCTTCCTTTTGTAAAATCCAAACAAAAGAAACAAAGCACCGATCGGATAAATGATGAAATCAATGAAAAGGTTTCGATCGACATCAACATAAACATCTCCGGAACCCTCAACGAATTCGATTGAATATGTGAAAAACCCACCTTCGGATGCAGTGAATTTTACGGTTTCCGAACCTCCACCAGCGACCGTTTTGGTATCAGTAAACACGGACTCTTGATCTTCGTTTTGAATCTCGATTGACACGACTGAATCATTCGAGGTTTCGATGGAAAATTCAATACTATCCTGCTTCAGAAGTGATGCCCCATTTGCAAAAGGTTCAGCATCATCAGGCACTGGTTTCGATGAACTGAGACCGTGGATAAAAAGTCCACCAACCAANATGGATACTCCGATGAGAATGAAAATNTCGCTCATCTTCATCGGNGGTGCTGCCCCGGCTCCTCCCATGAACGGACCAAACGCATGAAACAAATGAAGGTGATGGTNTTCTTACTTTCGTGTTTGAGAAGGTAAACCCATTCGTTCGCGTACAAGACGGATTTTACCACTGCTCGTGAAACTTTGAAGTAAACTGACCGCCATAGAATCTTCCCTATCCAGCAAGAGACGTACATCCGTATATACAGTATGGGGGATATCGACTACTGCATATCCAAATGTTTCTGAAAATTTGGACGAAAGGAACGAAATTTTGGCTTCTTCTGAATGTGAGGGATAAAATTCCATGAGGCGTACTTCGGATGTAATTGACGCATCATCAAGAACTGTTCGAAGGTGTTTACGAAGTTCATCCCGTTCAGAGAATTCCGACGAACATAAAAGACCAATCCAGCGTCTTTTACCTCGTAACGCTTTCGAGAGGCGTTTGGCCATATGTGTCCGAAGAATCTCTCCTTCAAGAGATTTGATGTTGATATCGTGCATAGAATGAAAATATATGAACGTAAGCGATGGCCATGGAGGATGAATCCTTGGCAGGTGTGGAGGCGGCACCGCAAGGTCTTGTCCTTAACGAACTTGCAGCGAATGAAACCTCCCTTGTTGCACTGGCAAAAACCCTTCTTTCACCGCGCACTCTACCTCATTTGGCGCTGATTGTAGTCAGTTCGACAATGCTCTACTTTATTGCGAATTCTGATGGTGGAGAAGACTTCGCAGCCCTTGGGTTCATCTCTCTCNCTCTTGGATANGCACTGACAGCAATGTTTTCGACAAANCATCGAATTCGCTCTTGGATAGCNCTTCCGGAGATATCTGAAAAATCTACTGCATCAAGAGTCAAACGATTTTTTTCAAGTTTCAAAATCTGCATATTTCCACTGTCCATTTCTCTCGCATTAGGTGTATTCATTATCGTGATGTTCAGCCAAGATTCCGCAACTGACTTGCCAGCTGCATTCCCAGTAGGCTTAGCGTCCCTGTTTGTCATATGGGCTATTGCTCAAGGTGTCTCTTTCAGTACTTGGGCTTCGTCTATTTCTGCGAAAAAACTTCCCAATAANGAATTGACATCTGGAAATCTTGTGGTGATGACACTCTCACAATTTTTACTCATCACAGCACTTTCTGTAANAGGGATTTGGAGTTTTGACTATCTCTATGAATCCAGATGGGCGCCCTACCAATCGCTTATGTCCAATGCCGGATTTTTGGTATTAGCTCTTGGCTCTTTTGCCCTCACTGTGTACTGGACATGGACTCAAAGAATGATTTCAATGAAAGACAAGGCATTGAAAAAATTTACCAAAAGGTGGACGCTTTTTGCCCATGTATTCGCCACATGGCACCTACTTACGGTATGGCGCCAAATTGTGATGTCGCAACAAAGTATCGAAATTTTCATTGAAGAAGTTCTTCTCATGATGTTCACAGTATTCATGGCGATTTGGAGTCTAACATCCAAATCTGTAGGAAAAGAGTTCAAACTACTNTCGAATGAGAATGCTCTGCCCTGGGGCCTCGCATTCGGATATGCATATGCAGGAAGCGTTGCTATGCTTGCAACCGCATTAAACGACATCACATACGTCATGGTGTNTGGCCACATCATAGCGTTTTTGACAATAACATGGATGCACAGCAAAATATTGAAACGAGTATTGGCTCAACACGATGTGGAAATCGAAGTCCAACGAATCGTTCATTCAAAGGACAATTCCAAACCTCAGAAAAGCGTCGTTGAAGAACAAAAGACCCCACAACAACCAACGGATAATGTGGAACAAAAATCTGTAATTCAATCGACAAAGGATGAAGTTTGGCAAGAAGATGAAGATGTCAAATGGGACGGTGAAGTAGGAAAAACAATTGGTGAAGATGTTGAGTGGAGTGGAGTAATCGATATCGACGATTAAGTTGTACTTTGTATACCTGAAAGCAAAGTAACGACTCGAATCGAATCTTCAAGATCCGGACTCACACGAGCACCAAGAATGACCTGCGCATTGGGATCGAGTGCTTCTGTAAACATATTCGCCACTTCATCCAGTTGACTTATCGTCATTCCAATCCCTCCCTCAACCTGTATTAAACAACCTTGAGCACCCCCCACATCAAGTTCAGCTAGAGGTGCCATCATCGCAGATTGAAGTATGCTTTCGGGGTCGTTCGGGCGCCCTGTTCCAACCANCAGAGTTGCTTCACCTTCCTTCTCGACAATTGCTCGTAAATCCATCAAATCGAGGTTGATTAATCCCATCTTCATGAGGGTGCGAACAAGACCCTCAATCAAATCCTCGACCCACTCGGCCCCCATTTGCCATGCATTACCCTTTTCCCGAGCCTGTCGAGCGAGTCGTTCGAGAGAAAGTCGTACGGTTACATGTGCGATTTTTTCAAGTCGTGATAGACCTTCATGAGCAATCTCAGACCGAGTTTCTTGGATATCAAAAGGAAGTGCTGCTACTGCTACCACAATCGCCCCGGATTGTCGTGCCTGACGTGCAAATTCATGAGCCGCACCGGTTCCGGTTCCCCCGCCCAAACCGGTGAGAAGAAGAACCAACTCTACGGGTTCCAAAATTGTGCGGGCAAGTTCCGAATATCCTCGCATGCGCTGTTCAGCCAAGGGCGGAAGTGCAGCACAACCCATTGAATCGAGTGCATGGCCCAAGCGTAGAACATGGGCTGAATCACAATTTTGGAAACTGGAATCGTCCGCATCAACGAGGCATAGGTCTGCAGAACCATCGCATCGTGAATACGCTCCTTTGGCCCATGAACATCCAATACCGCCTACGCCGGTAATGAGGATGTTTGAGGCCTCCATGAGTATCCATTGAACCGAACCTCAATGAACTTTGGCCGATGTTTGTTATCAAATATATCTCAAGTAACGCCGACGAGCATCCCTCGCCCATGCATTGTCCGGCTCGAGGTGCAAGACTCGGTCGTAATATTCAACTGCAGTCTCAAACTCTGATAAGTGACGTCCGTACAAGTGCCCCAAATTGGAAAGAACCGGAATGCANTCTTGGTCATCTTCAAGCATGGAAAGAAGCAGCTTTTCTGCTGCACCAAGATTGTTGCGCAACATCATTTCTTCTGCNTGGTCCAGTTGCTCCAGTTGTTCGGGAGTCAACTCGTAAGTGTTCTCAAAATGCGCTGCCATAAAACTCCCAAATTAGCCAATTCCTAATGGTTCATGAACTCTCTCGTAAAATGCGATGAAAAGGGACAAAAATGAAGGTGTTTTATCAATCCCGAAACGAACGGTTTAAGAACCCCCAAAACCGACTGTAATCGGCAGACTGCGTTGATGTTATCGATGGGTTTTGCTGGGAATGTTTAAGGGGCACTTACTGGTGGGTCTCTTCACAGGGTGACGCAATGCGCGGGAGCACACTTTCGATTCGTTCAGGAGCGGTCCTCGCTCTTGTTGTTTTGTTATTTGTCCCAGGTCTTGCAACATCGCTGCACAGCGGCGTTGGTGGAGCCCAAGATAATGCTGGCGAAACCATTGATGATGTCGCTAANGAAGGTTGCCTTTGCCACAATGAGGCTGCCGACAACTCCGTCCAAATCATTCTGGATGATGTTCCGTTCGCTTGGATTGCAGGAGAAACCTACACGATGAACTTNCANATTATTGGCGGCCCCGCAGCATCAGGCACCTACACTGCCGGATTTGCAATGCGAGTGACGCACGGCGTTCTTGCTGGCGACAACCTACAGAATTGGGATGACGATGTCACAACATTGACGCACACCGATGGTTCAGCATCGGTTGCCGACCGATTGTGGACACTGACATGGCAAGCACCCGAAACCGGCAGTGGTGTTGTGAACTTTTGGATTACTGGCAATGCAGTCAACGGCGACCAACTCAACAATGCTGGCGCTCAAGAGGACAAGTGGAATCAACTTCTGTTCACTCTCCAAGAAGGCAGTGATGCGACCACCGCACTTGGCACACGGACACTCTTTGCTGGCGATGGCAATGTGAGTCCACCGGAACCTGAACACCACGGTGTCGACCTGCATCACATGGGCGCGTCCATGCGTGCACATTGGCTGGGGCTTCTCGGGTTTGGAGCCGTGATTCTGGTCATTATTTTCGCTGGAATCATGCTAAGATACAGCTTCTCGACTTCATACACAGGACGAACAAACCAACTTCGACTCCGATACAAACTCATGCGCAGAGGTGATCAATGATGGACGATACAATCACGACCCTCTTGCGAAAGGTTGCCAGTGGCAAGGTCAGCGTCGAGGATGCTCGAACTGCTTTGGAAGACGCTTCCCTCACTGAGGACCAAATGCAATCAGCAATCGACCATGGAGTGTTTAATCTCGCAGAATCGGGGACTGTCGTAAGTGCATCACTCGCTCCTTCAGGTGGCTCAAACCTCATCATGATTTTCTTTGTGTGGGGTATCTTTTGGTCCTGCTACTGGGTGTTCTCTATGATTTATGGACTTGCCAAAGGATGGGATCAACAACAACTTGCCTATCATCTTGCAATGATGTTAGTCACTCTATGTTTGATGGGCATGGCATACTTGAAATTCGTCCTTCCCGACACGATTATCGTCAAACATGGAATGAACAAATTCGTCCCTGAACATCAGAAGGACTGGAGAGAGTACAAGTGGTGATTTCTTATGGCACGTGAATACAACCTCAAACCAGCTCCTAGTTCGGGAGAAGATGCCTCAGCCGGCTCTTCTGCAACCATCAACCGCAGACAGTTCTTGAGGTACGGATTCAACACAGCAACTGGCGTATTAGCAGCATCACTCGGAGTGCTTGGTTTTGCTGCAATTTTACTACCTCCAGGCGGTAGCAATGAAGGTGAACTCGCTGTCAAGTTTTGGGCTAAAGGTCGCGAAGATGAAGCATGGTACGGTGCTAAGCATGAACAAGTCATGACCCGCCAAGATTTCGTTGATGAAGCTGCAAAATCAAACACAGGAACCTCCGGTGCTGCTGGAATTTGGAACGGAGTCCCTGTAGTCGTGACCTATGTAAGTCACACCCAATACGTAAACACACCTGAATCCAACGGTAAGGCCCGTTTCCAATACACTGAAGGAGTCGACGAAACCGGAAAGACCATCGGTCACTTCGAAGACCTTAGCGACCTTGACCCCCGACTCATCCCATCAGACAATCTCGTCATGATTTTCGGACGTTGCACACATTTGTGTTGCATTCCTGGGTGGCAGTTGGTTTCCAATTCATTCACTGATGATTCTTGGACCCCAGGCGGCGGTGACGATGGAGGTACCAAACTCTTCTGTATTTGTCACTCATCAAGGTTTGACCCCACTGTTCTTGAAATGAACACAAACAGAAACCGTTCAAACGGTTCCACATTCAATTACGCAGGAATCCGGAAAGCTGGAGGACCTGCTCCAGTTGGTTTACCCATTATTCCAATTCAAATGAACGGCGATGTTATCGAGGGCATCGTAGATTATCTCGACTGGTACACATACTGTGACTGAGGTGTAAAAAATGACAACAATGTTTTGGGTTCTGTGGTTTTTCATTGCTTTCGTTGTTGTTCTTGTGGCATTGACACTGCGACAAGAAAGCAGCGACACTCCTCGAAGAGAAATTCTTCGAGCAGTCGAGTCGACTGGCAAAATGGGATTTGCTGAACGACTTTTCCTTTGGATATTTTCTTGGCTCGACACTCGGTTTAGACTCCAGGACTATTGGAACATGTCAAAAGGTGCATACTACAACATGCATCGTCAAATGCCTCTCTCGCACGCTGAAAAGTACAAACTCCGAATTATTTGGTATTGGTACCCACTGTACTGCTTGGGTGGAATTTCATTCTTGTCGTTCATTATTTTGGTCGTTACTGGAACTGTTCTCGGAATCTACTATGTCCCTGGGGGCGAAGGGGACCCTTCACCAGCCTACGCCAGTATGCAGTTCATCATGACCGAACTTCCGTTCGGCTACATCATCCGAGCAGTTCACCACTGGTGTACCCACTTCATGGTCGCAAGTGTATTCTTACATATGTGCCGGGTCTACTTTACTGGTGCATACCGAAACCCACGTGAGTTGAATTGGCTCATCGGTGTGGCTCTAATGGCCCTTACCATCGTCTTTGGATACTCCGGTTACCTCTTGCCATGGGACTCACTTGCATACGGAGCAGCAGTCATTGGAATTAATTTGGCGAATTCGAGTCCTCTTGTTGGAAAATACATTGCAACTTTGTTGTTCAGTGGTTCATCTCTCACCTCACGAACCGTGACTCGGATGTACTTCATTCACGTGTTTATCCTCCCCGTTATTGTCACAACGCTGATTATTATTCACTTGTTTATTGTCTGGGTGCAAGGTATTGCAGAACCGCATTGATCAAAAGGAGGGAAAAAAATGGGACTAATCGAAAATTTCGGACGTGTTGCTTCATCCTATATGGAAGAGAAAGAGCAATTACAAGAAGTAGCAGGGAAGCGAAAGAGAACCCGTACCGGTCACGGATTCTGGCCGCATGAAGTTCTTCGCGACTCGATTTTGCTCTCCTTCATGGCTGCAGTTCTTCTGTTTTATGCATGGCTGATCCCCCCGCCATTGCACAGTGCTGCTGACCCCTATGCGCAAGCCGGTTTCGTGTTCCCAGATTGGTATGTTCTGTTCTCATATGGATACCTCCGTTGGGGCGAATATCTTCCGCAATTTACAGTCCCAACAGGATTCATTGGTGAAATCGTCGGCCAACCAGTATTCCCTTGGAATGCTGCATGGTGGGGCGCTGCCCTAACCGGCATCCCTGTCAGTATACTTGCACTACCACCTTTCCTTGGAGGGCGTGAGAAGCGACCTGTCGAAGACCCTTGGTTTGCTACCGCTGGAGCAGTATACTTGGCCCACATTTGGTTCATTTCTGTATTCTCAATCAACATTTTCTTAGAACTGTACGGGAAAAATCGTTCAGATTACTGTAAACTTGACAGTCACGGCGATTTGTTGTGTGGTGTACGTGAACCTTGGGTGGCTGAAGCATTCAACTCCATACCGTGGGTTATGACAGGAGTGTTGGCATGGATTTGTCTGTATTTCGTTGCCAGAGGCATGATGGCGAAAGCTTGGGGTGCAGGATTCAAACCCAGTCATGCAAAACAAATTCTCATTGGCACACTGCTGATTTCAACTGCCGGTACAGTGGCAACATGGGATACATATGACAATGGATTTTGGGACCAAGGTGGTCTTCTTACAATCAAAGGTCTCACCCATGACTATTACCCCGAGTTAGAGGCCATGCGAACGCAGCCGACCGATGTCCATGTGCATGCGACCAATGAATTCACCGACGAGAGAGGGTGGAGCGAAACTGAAATTGTTCCAACCACTGCATGGCTTGATTGGATGATATACCAACCTGCAAGATACATAATTATTGATTTTAATGATGTAAACGGCCATCAAGATGCAGAGAATGGCATCAACGCAGCAGCGGGTTCTGCCACCTTTGCTGGTGGCGAGGGCTGGTCTGACTCTGGAACGTTTACGATTACAGAAGATACTGCCCTTTTCCCCGACGGACACCATGAATCGATTGAAACACTCACAACCGACCTTGCTTGTGAGTACCGTTCATCGGAACGTAAAATCAACGATGTCAACACTGCAACCATGATTTCCACAACACTTACCGTTACCGACAGCAACGGAAAAATCATCGAATCTTTCGAAAACTGTGCTGGTTCAACTTTGGAACTCGCTGTTGGTACATACTCCTACGAGTATACAGTTACAGTAAGTGGTGCTCTTGCCCTCAATAACAGTATCCAGACCGAAACTGCATTCAGTATTGCATCTTACCAACCACTTCTGGTTTGGGGAGAAAATGCACCAGCAGCACTCGCAGGAACAAGTGTAAATCTGTCCAGCTCTGCCGACATGGCAGCAGGTGGGTCGAACTTTGCATCAATTGAAAATCCAACCTACCATACGAATCCAAAATCACTCGATGCTAAACTCACATATGCCATGTTCATACCTTGTTTGACCTTTGGAGCAATGGTCTTTGTCTTGCTACGTTACATGGGACGAGGATACGAGTTTGAAATGAACAAGTGCTACGGTTGCGATCTGTGCGACGATGCTTGTCCAGTTCGGTTGTTCAATGGTGGAGACAAACTCAACATCATTTACAATTCTTGGAACAATGAAGATGACGGAGTTCCGTTGTATTCATGTTTGACATGTACTGCATGTACCAATGCTTGCCCACAATTGGTCGATTACGATTCATATGTCGATATTCGACGCTCACTTATCGTAGGAGGGCCACAAGCAGAAATTGCCCACACCGTACTTCAAGCAGTTCTTGCTGCAGAAGCTGAAGAGGATGCCGATGAGGACTTCATCACCGTTGAAGATTACCCACTTACCTCAAACATTGGATACTATCCAGGATGTGTCGATTACCTTGACCAAGAAATGGTCTTTTCTCACGTGAATGAAGGAGATATGAATCTTGGAGATGCAACGACCTCTGCGTTTACACTCTTCGACGAAATGGAAATGGATGTATCCTATCTGGGCAGAGATTTCCTCAAATGCTGTGGCCACGATCAAAAGTGGCAAGGATTGGATGAAGTGTTTGAAAAACTCAAGGCTTACAACCAAAAGAAGATTGAACAATCTGGCATTGACACACTTGTTTCATCGTGTGCAGAATGTTTCAGAACCTTTGCACGAGACTATGAATTGGATGGAGTAAAGGTAATGCATACGACCGAATTCCTCATTGAGAATGGATTTGATATGAATCTCAAGGCCGAAGATGAAACGACGGTTACATTCCATGACCCTTGTCGACTTGGAAGGCAGATGGGCATCTATGAAGAGCCTCGTGAGTTAATCGCAGGTGTTGAAGGTGTTGAACTCGTTGAGATGGAACACCACGGTGAAGATGCTATGTGCTGTGGAGTTTCTAGCATGATGTCTTGCAACGAAAACGCTCGGTCTCTGCGTGTAACTCGAATGGAAGAAATTCGAGCTACAGGCGCAGACACCATGCTTACCTCGTGTCCGAAATGTGTTTCACACTTTGAGTGTTTGAAGTTTGAAGGTGATGAGCGATACGAGGATATCGAAATTCTCGACGTTGTTTCTTTCCTTGCTCGTCAAGTTGAAGCGAAGAAAACAAAGGTCGCCTCGGAATCTATTTCAAGAACAGAAGTAGAAGCATGAGGCTTTAAACCGGAATAACTTATATCAACGCTCAAGCCTACAGAGTCTTATGGACTACAACAGCATGAAGGTCTTAGAACTGAAGACACTCTGTAGGGAAAGAGGCCTAAGAGTATCTGGAAACAAGAACGAAGTGATTATTCGACTGATGGAGCATGATGAACAATCAATGCCTCAAGCATCCTACCCCGTGCCGCAAGCATCAACGGCTCAAGCATCCTACCCCGTGCCGAAAGCGGTTCAGATACCTCAAACGCCGTTAAACCCTCAACCTGTACAAGGCGGTTATGCGCAACCGCAGTATATTCTTCCTGCGAAAAATTCCGATGGTATGGCCTCTACAATCGGAACTTTTGTGATCATGTATGCATTTTTTAGGTTGTTTTGGGCAGCGATTTTCTCTCTTGGAATCGGGGGGAACACTTCTTGGCTTCTTTCACCTGTTGCCTTTCTTATAGGAATTGGATTCATTGTTGGAGGAGGAATTCTCTATGCAGGATATCGAAATGGAGCATACATTACACTCGGAATTCTGGCAATATCTGGACTACTCAGTGTAATTTTCCATGGTGATGAACCAAACCCTGTTTCGGTTGCTTGGGGCGATCAAATGATTATGACATCGCTCATGTGCTCTGTGACCTGTATGATTCTTGTCGCACTTCCATTGTTCCTCTCTCAATTGAAAGAGGGATGGCCTGAGCAAATAGAGAGGATGCTTGAAAATAAATCAGGGAACTCGGCAACCGACTCAAAAGTCAAAATTCAGTGTACAAGTTGTAACAAATCACTTAAAATTCCTAAGGGATATTCTGGAAAAATACAATGCCCTTCATGCAATGCTGAAATGCAAATTTGATTATTCGGTTTGCGGAGGCGATTGGCCATCATCCATTCCCACAATCTCGTAGTTTGATGGGAACAAGGCAATGACGACGCCGAGTATAAGCGAAGTCAATCCCCATCCAAACATTTGGCGAACAAACAGCATTTCTAGGGCAATGACCACCAAGAGCATACCACCTATGTTTGAGGTCCAGACCAATGTCTTGAAGGTCGAGAGAGAGACTCCTGGAGTGCCTTCTTTTCTGTAAGGGCCAAATTCTCCGCCAAATCTTTGTGCAGTATCTTGTTTATCTTTTTTCGACATAATCTTCACCTCAGCGGTCAATCATTGATATCGCATCTGTTGGACATGCAAGGACACAAAGTCTGCACCCTGTGCAATCGTCTCGAAGGATTTTCGCTTTTTGATTCGATTCAACTTGAATAAGTGGGCTTGCCATAGCAACCTTGTACATTTCAATAGCATCGTCATCACAAACGATGGTGCACTGGTCACAACCGATACACAGCCTCTCTTGAACATAGGCAACCGCAGTCTCTCCTCCTTTGAGCGAAGCACGTTGCTCCCCACGAAGTCGATTAAGAGATGTGCGAATACGCACAGCTTCTTTTTGTCGACGCTTTCGCAACTCATCCGAAGAGGTCATGCATGAACCTCCAAACTGTCTTTCCCTTCAAACTTGACGACTGCCAGATTCACCAAAAGGTCACCTAGGCAGTAAAATGAACCCACCAATAATGGTGGATTCCATGCGGTGAGGCCTGTCCATGGAACTTCGCTCGCCCATGTCCAATTACCCAACGATGTTCCTAATATTTCCATAGCTAAGGCTGCCCAAACCATCGAAGCGTAAAGTCGAGGCTGTGGTCCTCGTAGAATGAACACAAAAACGAGGAGTAGCAGTATCACTGCTGAAGTGTCGCCACCACTCCAAACCCCATAGGCAACCAAAGGCACGAGGGGAGCGAGTAAAGGAAGTGACCAATTTTCTTTCAGATACTCTGCACAAATCCGACCCAAATCAAACAAAAAATAATGCCCTGCTGGAACAAAGAGTGGCATTAATCCTCGCTGATATTCATAAATCAGCCAAATTTCACTGAAAAAAAGTTCCATTGGCGTGGCAATTGCTACGACAGTTATCATCTCAATTCGTTGCTTTCGCTCTCCCGCCCGATAGTACCAAGCAAACAATCCCCAGCACCAAACATTGACCGGCAACTCAGCGTAATGATCTGCAACCAAACCATTGCATGCTGTCGCTGAAAACCACAATCCTACGATTATGGTTATCGAATAAACCAGCGACCTGTGCATGTTACGGGGATGCCGTTCAACATTTAGCAAGAACGGTCTATTATTGGTGACCGTATGATAGCAATTCTTGGCCCATCGCCAGCATAGATAACTCAGCAACCAGAGCGTGCCATCCAAATGCATGCTCACCGTATCTCCGTCCTGATTGAGCGAAGGATTCGAATTTAGCACTTGGAGAATTCAAATTTTGGATATCAGAACGCTTCGAATTAATCCGATAAAACCAGGAGGCTGCTTGTCCATCTACAAGGTATACCACCGGTTCAACGGGAGCGCCATCTTCGGTTGAAAGCGAAGTCGGAATTCCCTCTTGAATGAGAAAATTCTCAACNTCNACACCGCCTTTGGAGTACATNAATTTCTTCATTTTCCGGTTTGACAAGTCCAACAATTGCTGNCCACTTTCGACCGCCATAATCCCCAGCCCATAGGTGCCTCTATCGTTTTTGATAAACACAACTGGCTTTCGTTCGATTCCAAGTGATTNATATTTCTCCTGTAAAGATNCCAAGAATGTATCAACTTCAGCAGCAAGTTCAATTCTNCAAGCTTCTTTGTCAAGGCATTTGTCTTTTGAGACAAACCAATCAGGCATCAAGAACCACGAATCAATACCGAGAATCTCTGAAATCTCATCTACATAACCTTGCAGAACCTGATAATGCTGAGATTTTCGGCGCCTGTGCCAACCCATTGAGGGTGGCGGGGAAACAGATAAATCTGCAATTCCATCAATCAATCCGTCCGTTAAGTCGTTGTTCAAAAGTACGAGGTCAGGGATAGCCCCATCGATGACCAAGACATCTTTTCCTTCAAGATTCTTCGATTCTACATGATCGATTTTCAACGGTCCTGAAAGACCCATCAGGTGCCCAATACCTTCGAATTCTAATGAGCCAACCGTGCATTTGAATCCTCCTAAGAGAAGGAGTTCTTTCAAGGCGGAAATGTTTTCGATGTATCCTTTGTTACGAGTATGAGATTCTGGATAGAGATGGACCCATGAACAATCACTGTACTCGCGATGAATGTGTTTGGAAAGTAATTCCGCTAGGGCTGGCTTATCATCATTTGAGACATTGTTGAAACCTGCTGGAAAGTGGTTCGCATCGACCACTCCAATTTTCCAACCTGCGTCTCGTATGTCGACACTGCCATAAATTGGAATTGGAACTTGTTGACGTTTTTTGTTCATCCAATCGGTAATTTCTTGACGCTTGCTTTCAAGCATATCAGTCAAGTCATGAACCAAAGTCATTGCATCACCGTTGAAAGCAAATCNGCAGTTGATATTGAAGGTTTGTCTAAACCTTCTCCGTGAATGTGTATTGCTTCAAACAATCCCAAACCCAGTGCGATTTCAGGTTGATTTTTCAGTGCACCAGCAAGCAGTGGGTAACGCTCAATAATTGCATCTGATGAAGGAAGGAATTCATCGAGTAATGTTTCAATTAGTTGAGGCGATGTTGCCCTACCTGCGGGTAACTTTGGCCGTGAAACGATGTTACGAGGAAGGGNGGTTTTACCAGCAGCTGCTCGAAGTGCAGCCTTTTCTTCGCCACCAAGAGGCAATCTCCAATCCATCGGCAAACGATGGCTTTCTCTACGATGTGATTGAGAAAGGAAAGGTACACGCACTTCAAGGGAATGAGCCATTGAATGCCTATCGACTAAACGAAGTTGAAAATTGGATAATTGTCCATGCTCAAGTTCGAATTGAAGGAAATTTTGCAANGAATCCGTATGACTGTGCCCGGTGTGGTTTGGATGATACCATTTATCACCTACTGGGAGATTTTTCTTTTCCATTTCGCGAGCAAAAGGATGAGACATCGCTGCAAGGCGGGCATTAACGAGTTCTGCATGCTGAGAAAGATTTCTGTAACGCGGGTATCCAGCATGCAGTTCATCTGCACCTTGGCCACACAAGCCTACCTTCACATGCTCAGACATTTTTTGGAACAATGGTTGGAAAAAAAGCACAGTTACATCGAGGTCTTCTCCATGCCAAGATAATTCTGGNAGCGTTTTCTCAAAAGCATCCTGCTCCAAGATATGTTGATGATGTTCCAGGTCGAATGTAGATGCCACTTGCTCAGCTGCAATCCAATCCGGATTTTCCTCACTTTCAGCAACAGTCCAACAAGCTGGAACAGGTTGTTGCGCCCTTTCAGCAGCCTCATGTGCTACAGCGGCAACCAAAGAAGAATCAAGTCCACCTGAAAGGACAATACCAACAGGGACATCGGACATCAAACGTTCAGAAACACCTTCAACAAAACTTTCGAGCAGAGAAGCAGCATTCGTCTCTGGATTCCAAGAGGTCGTAGGCGAGACTATTTGTCGTTCTATGTTTGAAGAATCCTTCAAAAAAGCTTGACCATTCTCGTCAACGCTCCATACCTCGACCGTTCCAGGTCGAATCTGTGTTACATCTTCCAGAAGAGTGGTCCCATCCAATGGATATTCCCAAGCNATTCGAGCCACAAGNGCGGATTCATCGAGTACAGGTTTGAAAGATTCATGGCCGCGAAAGGCTTTGAACTCGCTAGCAAACAACAGTGACCCATCAACAAGAGTACGAACGAGTGGTTTGATTCCGAGTGGGTCTCGAGCAAGAATGAGTTGGCGTTCATCNCTGTCCCACAAAGCAAACGCATACATCCCGTTNAGATGCTTAATCCATTCAGAATGTTGTCGGGCTGAAAGTTGACCGTNTACCTTGGCTTTGGCGGAATGAAAAAGCGACAAAAGAACTTCAGAATCACCTTTCGTCGTCCAAGGATACATTGGTTTTGCATTACGAAGTTGACGGAAATTGTAGATTTCTCCGTTTACAATGAGAACCTCATTGTGAGGACCAAACAACGGTTGCGCACTTCCTTCGATGTCAAGGATTGCAAGCCGAGTGTGGCCCAGTGAAATGTGTGAATCACTCCAAACATCGTTTCCATCCGGCCCACGATGAGAAAGCAAGGAATTCATCCTGTGAACAATGGATGGGTCTGGATGGCCCAACATCCCTCCAATGCCACACATAAGACGACCTGCAACAGGTCCCTATTCAATGGTTGCACGGCCTCAAAGGCCCCATAGAGGGTAGCGAACCATAGAAATGGCCAAGAAAATAATGCTCAAAGAAAACACGACAAAGTAAGCAATTTGCGGCGGTTCGGAACCTTTCGTCTCTTCAGCCATACTCTTCACTCAACATCCCCAGCAATATCCATCATTTCAATATATGGAATCATCTCGTTCAAACACTCAAATTACATGAGGAGGAGAAATGGTTCAAGCAGCAAAATCATACCAAGAGGAATCAGAACCATAGTAGCATTATCGTCGATGTATCGTAGGCGCGGCCACTCCGACAAAACACAAAGTGGGGCAAACAAAAATGCTAACCAAAAAGGAGTGTTAACGAAGTACCAGCAGCCTATCCAAACAAAAAACAAGAAGATTGTTGATGAAAGAACCACATTACGAGTATTCAATCCGAGACGACGCATCTCTCCAAGGAATGGATCGCCAAGTGACAACGAAAGAATGAGTGGCCAAATGTATTCCTCGGTTGGAGCCATCACGAAGACCAGCCCTATGCCAAAAGCACCCCATCCAAGTGCAGAAATTTGCTTTGATTCGTATTCTCGTTGTCCGTAGATTGTCAGTCCAAATTTTAATCGCGTTAATTCAGCAGCAATCAATAAAAAGACGACGACGGATACAAATTGCGGTAGAGTCAAATTGAGTTTCTCTGAGAGCGACTCACCCCATTCAAAATAAATAAACGGTAAAAATGACATCCCAATGTGTATACTGCGTCTAAAAATGTGGCCACCCATGCCTCCTACAGAGAGTTCAACAGGGTTGGTCAATTCGACTTGTTCACTCATCCTTTAACACACCTATAATATTCAACGCTTCATCCAAATGAATTGAACCCTTCGCCAAATCGAGGAGTAAATCATCGAGTTTTGGAGATTCTAAAATTTTCCGTTCATGATGAGCAAGTAGACGTTCTCTCCATCTAGCACGAGTGGAACGGCCCGATGATGAAAGATTGAGCAAAACATTTGCAGCCTCTTGAATTCCATCACCGTGCAATGCTGAAGTAAGCATGACTGGAGGGGATGTTCCAATTCCGAGTTCAAACGATTCCCTTATCTCATCTGAATGTAATTCTGCACCAGGTAAGTCGGATTTGTTCACCAAAACTGCATCGGCTAATTCGAGCAAACCAGCTTTTTCTGCTTGNATTCCATCTCCACGCGCAGGACCCTCAACAACCACAATACGGTCGGCAAGTGCGGCACATCGCACCTCAGATTGTCCAGCACCTACNGTTTCGATAACAACTCNNTCCCATCCCAAACTGAGTAAAATTTTGGTCATGTCTTCAACGATTACTGGAACGCTGCCTGAGGCTTTACGAGTTGCAACAGAGCGCAAATAAATCTGTTGTTTGAGTTTTTCATTATCAACCACAGTCATCCGAACTCGGTCTCCAAGAAGAGCACCACCTGTTCGAGGAGAAGAAGGGTCAACTGCAAGTACTGCAATTCGGAGACCCTGCGATGCCCATTCAGTAAGAAGACCGTCCAAAAGNCATGATTTTCCGACACCAGGTGCACCGGTTAGAGCAAGTGTTTGCCATGTGTCGGTTTGCGACTGAGGCACTGGACCGAGTACCGAAAGTGCCTGCTGAATGGTAATTGAACGATTCTCAATCGCAGTTAATGTTCGTGCCAAAGAGCGCCGACTTCCGGCCTTTGCTTCTTCTAAATCACGAGTCATAAAAACACCTCACGCTGAGGAGTTCCAATGCCAAGTACTGTCTTGACCAACACCGGAATTATCAGTTTGCGCAGCCTGTTCNATGAATTCTAAAATCTCTGAAGTTGGAGTACCCGGTCCAAAAATNGCTCGAATTCCACAAGCGTACAGGTCNCTACGATCGTCTTCNGGAATTATTCCACCTCCAAACACAATCACATCATTCAAGCCCTGTTCTTTCAACAAATCACAGACTTTAGGAAACAAATGTTGGTGTGCTCCTGAAAGAGACGAAAGGCCAAGAAAACGAGCATCCTCGTCCCGAACCGTGTCGACAATCTGCTGAGCACTTCTACGTAATCCAGTGTAAATGACTTCATTACCTGCATCACGTAAAGCACGAGCGACGACTTTCGCACCCCGGTCATGGCCGTCCAAACCTGGTTTAGCTACAACAATGCGCCATGGTTCGCTCATGGTTCTTGCAGAAAGAGCCTACCTATCAACACACCCCTCCTAAACCGGGCTTAAATTCAATTGTTCATGATTCGACCTCGTTGCATTAAACAGCATTCAAGGAACGACCTTTGACCACTCGTACCAAAGGCAACCCATAAAGGCGGCTTTTTGATAGAGGTGTTGGGTAAGCCTATGGCATCGACTGAAGAAAGACTCCAAGATTTACGAAATAGAAAATCTCGTAGTGAAATTGGCGGCGGTCAAGAACGAATTGATAGGCAACACAAAAAAGGTAAGATGACGGCAAGAGAACGAATTGAAATCTTGCTCGATGAAGGTACTTTCCAAGAGATTGATGCTTTAGTTGAGCACCGATGTCGAGACTTTGGAATGGACAATGATATCATCCCTGGAGATGGGGTTGTAACCGGCCATGGCTCAATTAACGGTAGACAAGTGTTCACTTTTGCTCAAGACTTCACTGCGTACGGCGGCTCATTGGGAGAAATGCATGGACTGAAAATCTGTAAGGTGCTTGACATGGCACTCAAAACCGGCAGGCCTGTCATCGGATTGAACGATTCAGGCGGCGCACGCATCCAAGAAGGAGTTGCATCTCTTGGCAGTTATGCTGAAATTTTCTTCCGCAATGTTCGTGCATCCGGCGTGGTTCCGCAAATATCCGTCATCATGGGCCCGTGTGCAGGTGGTGCTGTTTACTCTCCTGCAATTACAGACTTCATTATCATGGTTGAGGAATCCTCGTACATGTTTATCACAGGCCCGGAAGTCATCAAGACCGTAACGAATGAAGAAGTGAGTTTTGAAGACTTAGGAGGTGCATCGACTCATGGTACGAAATCTGGCGTATCTCACTTTACTGTCCCGGACGATGATGCTGCAATACAAATGGCTCGAGACTTGTGTGACCTACTTCCACAAAACAATCTTGAGCGTCCTCCAAGTAAGAAAACCAATGACCCAATTGACCGTTCTTGCGATGCTTTAGACTCAATCATGCCCGACCAGGCGACCAAAGCGTACGATGTTGTTGACGTGATTACCGAAATACTCGATGATGGAGGGTTCCTCGAAGTTCAATCGGATTGGGCACAGAATATTGTTGTTGGATTCGGGCATCTTGGCGGAAACACCGTTGGCATAGTTGCGAATCAGCCTAAAGTTTTGGCTGGATGCCTTGATATTGATGCGAGCGACAAAGCTGCACGCTTTGTGAGATTCTGTGATGCGTTTAATATTCCACTGGTGACTCTAGAAGATGTGCCAGGATTCTTACCCGGCACCAACCAAGAATGGGGTGGCATTATTCGCCATGGTGCAAAATTACTCTACGCATTTGCAGAAGCAACTGTTCCGAAACTTACTGTGATTCTTCGTAAAGCATACGGTGGCGCCTACGATGTCATGTCTTCTAAACACATTCGCGGAGATTACAATGTTGCCTGGCCAACCGGTGAACTCGCGGTGATGGGTGCCGATGGCGCTGTAGAGATTATACATCGCAAGAGAATTTCGAATTCTCGAAATTCTGAACAAGAACGTCAAAGGCTGACTGAGGACTTCAACGAAAAATTCGCAAATCCGTACACCGCTGCAGCATTGGGATATTTGGACGATGTTATCGAACCAAATCAAACACGCAGTAAACTTTGTCGCGCACTTGAAATGCTCATGGATAAAGAAGAATTACGTCCTGCTCGAAAGCACGGCAACATACCGCTTTGAGGAAATCGTATGTCGGAAAAGGAAGACGAAACTTTGCGAATGGCAGCAATAGCAGCCGTACTTGCTATGCTTTCACAAAGTGGAGATGACCCCAGTCAAATCGCTCGCAAACCAGGACTCGCTTGGTCGCAAGACCATCGACGAATGAATACTGGAAAATCTTCATTGATGCATCAAAGAGCAAGTCGCTCACCATGGAAGTGAAACAATGCCTGAAACCAGAAAAGTAATTGTCGATGGAGTTGAATTTGAAGTCACCATTGAAGGCGAAGGAAAAACTTGGACTGCTACGGTTCAAGGTAAATCTTTTGAAATCGAAATTCCCGATGCTGCCCCTGTTGCAAAGAAAAAGCGAAGTGGCGGTGGTAAGAAGAAGAAATCGGGTACCGTTTCAGCTAACATCCCTGGAAAAGTTGTTACAGTCGAAGTGAAAGAGGGTCAACAAGTTTCTGAAGGACAAGTCATCTTAATCTTAGAAGCAATGAAGATGCAAAATGAAATTCAAGCACCCATTTCTGGAACTGTTACCGTTGTTCACTGCGAGGAGGGTCAAGCAATTGAGGCAAACATCCCACTTGTTGTCATCGAACCTGCTCAAGATGAAGTTGATGCAAGCGACTAATTTGTAATTTTTCGCTGGAACAATACGACCATTAAAGACCTGTCAGCATGTGTGAGTATCATGAGCGGAACTTCAGTATGCGACTTCCCTGGGTGTGGCACAGACGGAACAATTGTTTCCCGATTGTCACCGGAAGGTTTCTTGGTTGCTACCGGAAAGAAGGCTTACTCATTTCGAGAAGCCTACAGAAGATTCTACTATTGCAGTTCCTGCCACGACAAACTCATGGGCGGAGTATGGTCTAGAGTCCGTAAACCAGAGGACAAAAGCGACGGTCATGTTGCACCAACTGCAATCTAGTCTTGCCGTAGAATCTTAAACCAGTATTCTCTGCTGTCAACATGGTCGGAGATGTAAACCCAAGTGCCTCATACCGAATTCGAAGTATGTCAATTGCAATAATGCTCGTATTGACAACAATCAGCCTCACAGCATTTTCAGCCTCAGCAGTCGGTGCAAATCAAAACGATATGAATTCGGGTGGGGACCTACCTGATAATTCTACATCAATATCCAATTTATCAACGCTCAATCTTTCTGGAAATGCTCCTTATTCATCAGGCAATTATTACAGTGAATTGGACGTAGGTGACGATCAAGATTGGTTTGCGGTTCAATTGAATTCAAATGAGGATTTAACGGTCCGGATTTCTTACAACGCAACATACACGTCAGCAAACGGAAGTAGTTACACCAACGACTTCGAACTCTGGATGTACAACGCCAATATGAGTACTATGGGTAGTTCCATAGCGAACAATCCCGAGACGGTTACATCCAACGGCACTGGGGTTGCCCATGGTGGAACGATTTACATCAAAATTCTACGCTACAGCGGCTACGGCAGTTACACGACCAATATTTGGACTCACAACAGCTCGTCAACTGGAGGAACTGGTGGCGGTAACGGTTCTACCGGTGCAAACTGCACAGGAAGTGGTAACCTCGTCTCTGATATTCTTGAACCAAACGACGCAACGACATCAGCCACTCCGGCGTCCATTTTACCTCTTTCATGCACTGGACTTTCAATTCACACGACGACAGATGATGACTACTTCAGAGTCGATATGCTGGCGGGAGTAACCTACTATGCAAACATCACCTTCATCGGAATAAACGGCGACATCGATACAGAGTGGGATAGTTCCACTGGCTCTTACATCGACAGTTCTGGTGGAACCGGTAACGTTGAATCAATGAGTTATTCTTCATCGATAAACCAAACCACTTACCTTCGAGTATACGGATATTCAGGCGATACGAATGTCTACGATATTTCCATAACGACCGACTTGCCAGGAGGAGGGCAATCGTTTGAAACTGTCGCAGTGACAATGAACAACATCACCAATGCTACATTGCAATTCTCTGGACTCACGGTTGGCGATTCGTATCTCTACAATTATACCACATACCAGTCCATCAACAACGGTAGTGAATATTGGGGAACAAGTCTCAATGGAAGTTTCAATGCAACAGGTACCACGATGATGGTAAATGTCACTGTCCAATCTGGAATGGATTATGAATCGCAGTTCTGTGTTGTTTCTGAACTGAAAAATTCTGCAGGAGTGCCTTACAACAGCGCATTCGACTGCACCTACATTGAGATGATTGAAACGGTGGTAACTTCCTCGACAACCGGAACAATTCAAGCTACGAACCTCACCACAAATACCGACTATACCCTTAGATGGATTGTGTATGACTACGTTGAATTCCAAGCAAACCTTACTGCTTCTGGAGATGTGGACGCTGCCGTGACGCATTCCGTAGTTGACCAAGTAAATTTGACATTTACATCCAATACATCCAGTTCAAAAACTTGGCAGATAACATGGAATGGACCTACAACGCTCAACGAACATGGATTTGCGGCAATTCTTTCATTCAACAATTCTCAAGTTAATCTTTCGAACGGTGATGGTTTTGTTGGATTCCACGATAAAGAATTTACCCCCCAACTTCCTACCATGCTCATTGATTCATACTCAACAAGTACGACATCTGCAACCAATGACATATCCTTGAAAGGGAACGACCTCGTCGTTAATGACCAGTACAAGTACCAAGTTTTGGTGACCGACAGTTCTGGTGCCTCTCTATCAAGTTCAAGCCTCACAAGTTTCACTGCAACGGCCCAAAACATGAGCATGCCAACCTATACCTACAATACTCCAAATGCGAGCGGAATTTATTGCGCTGTAGTTAACCTCTACTCCATTGCCAATGTACAATTAATTGGAGACAGTGACTGTTTCTCACTTACTTTTGATGACGATAACGATGGTGTTCAAAATGAGTATGACCTTTGTGCAAACACCACCGCTGGCGCAGTGGTTGATACCAACGGTTGTGAACTCTCTCAGAGAGATACCGACGGTGATGGTTACAACGACCTAATCGACGCATTCCCCTCCGACAGTAGCCAGTACTCGGATATTGACGGAGATGGATATGGGGACAATCAAAGCGGTAATGCTCCGGACCAATTCCCGTTGGACAACACTCAATGGTCCGACCAAGATGGTGATGGATACGGTGACAACTCATGGGGTAATGCATCCGATGCATTCCCATACGATCCTACTCAATGGTCCGACCAAGACGGTGATGGATACGGAGATAACGCAAGCGGAAATTATGCTGATGAATACCCAACTGAACCAACCCAATGGTCCGATTCAGATAATGACGGATACGGAGACAATTCTTCCGGCTACAATGGCGATGCATTCCCTACTGATGCATCCCAATGGTCCGACCAAGACGGTGACGGTTATGGGGACAACCCGAATGGGAACGCTCCAGACTCTTTCCCGAACGATTCGACTCAATGGTCTGACCAAGACGGCGATGGATACGGTGACAATCCCACTGGAAACAATGGTGATGCTTTCCCAACCGACAGTTCCCAATGGTCTGACCAAGATGGAGATGGTTATGGAGACAATCAGGCTGGAAACAATTCAGACGCATTTCCCAGCGATGGCACACAATGGTATGATGCAGATGGCGATGGATACGGAGACAATCAAAACGGTAACAACGCCGATCGGTTCACCTCCGAACCCACACAGTGGTTCGACGAAGACGGCGATGGTTATGGTGACAATTCAAACGGCAACAATCCAGACCTTTGTCTCAACACACCTCAGGGGCAATCTGTTGATTCAAACGGATGTTCAGAGCAACAGAAAGATGACGATTTGGACGGAGTATCAAACAATCTCGATGCTTGTCCAATGACCCCTGCCGGTGAAACAGTAGATTCAACTGGATGTTCCGGTTCGCAAGAAGATGCAGACAACGACGGCGTAATGGACATGTTTGACATCTGTTCGCTTACACCTCTAGGTGCTCAAGTCGATGCTTCTGGATGTTCAGAAACGCAGAGAGACACCGACGACGATGGTATTAACGACCAGCTTGATGAATGCCCCTCTACAACTGCAAATGTTCCTGTAAACGGTGTTGGCTGCTCATCTGCCCAACGCGATTCTGATGGGGATGGGATTGTAGATATGGACGATATCTGTTCCATGTCACCAGCCGGAATGCAGGTTGATGTTAACGGGTGTGCAGATTCGCAACGTGATGATGACAGCGATGCGATAAACAACGACGTTGATCAGTGTCCTGATACTGAAGTTGGCATGATTACGAACTCAGTTGGATGTGCAGATGTTCAACTCGATGATGACAACGATATGATTGACAACACAGTCGATTTGTGCCCTGCAACTCCAGCAGGACAACAAGTCGATTCAGTTGGATGCGCAGAATCTCAACTTGACCAAGATAACGATTCCATTAGGAACCACAAGGATTTGTGTCCAGATACAGATGAGTCACACAGTATTGACCTCGATGGCTGTTCTGAATACCAACTCGATGATGATGAAGATGGTGTCAAAAATATTGATGATGATTGCCCTCGAACGCCTACCAGTTCGATTGTTTTCGATGACGGATGTGCACTTTCACAAATGGATAGCGATAAAGACAATGTCAACGATGCAGAAGATGACTTCCCGCTTGACCCGAACGAGACTACGGATTCTGATGGTGATGGAATTTCAGACACCTACGATTATTATCCAGATGACCCTACAAAATCGGAACAAGAGGCATCTGATGGCGGTGCTGGATTGGTATACGCAATTATTGCTCTACTCGCAGTCTGCGGACTGGCAGCTCTTCTCATCGTTCGAAAGAATCAACAATTGCCTACAGAAAGTTCTCCATTTGCAGAACAAAACTATCTTGACGCATCGACTGAATCAAACATGTCTTTTGGAAGCAGCAAAGAATTACCAGAAATTCAAGTCCAGAATCAGCAATGGGAGGAAAACGGAGTGTCATGGTCAAAATCTTCAGATGGAACATTGCATTATTTCGATACTGAATCCGGACAATGGATTGTTTATCAACACGATTAGGTACAAAATTCCAATGAGTTCTGGATACGAGAACATTTGCCGGCTAAAGAAGTATAAACCAGTGCAAGCAACATCAACTATGGGCAAGGCTGCAGTTGTGTTCACATGTCTATTCCTGTTGCTGAACACCTTGCCCATGGTCGCAGCACAGGCACAACCACCTCCCCCAGATTATAGCTTAGTTTGCGACAATACGGATACCCGAATTGAGGTTGATCCAAATACTCCTAAACCTCCAGAAGGTAGTGTAGAATGCACTGTACGAAACAATGAAAATTATGGAATTGAGTTATCTATCGAGACTGAATTGGATTTACTTGAATCTCAACATGTCAATTCGATTGAAGTAGGTGCAGAAACTGAAGAAACATTTGAGGTTTCTCTGATGGGAAAGGATGAAATGTTGATGAGTAGTTTACTGTTAACAGTTGTTACAAAAGTCACCAAAACAGCAGGTTTTGATTATTCAGACGATGAGTCTGTGTCTTCCAGCATCTTGATTAGCATTCTACAATATGCAGGATTTACAATACAAGAACACCAATCAAACAAAAATATAGAATTATTTAACGAAGAAGAATTTGAATTGAGTTACACCATTACCAACACTGGCAACGGAATGGATTTCATACTCTTTAATTCAAGGTCGTTTGCAACACCAGTTTGTGATGAAACAAAACGACAAGAAATCAGTGGAGGGGGGACTATGTGCGAGTTATCAACACCTGTATCAGATGATTGTGATGAAGAACTCGTTGCTAAGGATGTCAATTATCCTGATGGGAATATCAATGTGAAATGGATGCTGGATGTTGGTGAAAGTTTTACTCGAACCCTTTCTTTTTCTGGCAATATGGAAAATAGTTCATGCTGGCCTATCGATTCAAACGGTGACTACAATCTGGTTTTTACCCAAGAAACGCGTGTAATAAGTGATTTCCAACGTGGGTACTTTTCCAGTTCTCAAGGATACACCGGTAACAACAACTGGACTTCGATAGAAACGAGTGTTGATGTTACAATGAACAACGAGCGTGGAATAATGAATTCTGTGGTCCCAGGATTTGAAGCGATATTGACGCTTGTTGCAATGTGTGTTGCGCTTCTTAGATATCCAAGCGAGCAACATTCACTGACAAAATGAATCAAATGACGCCTTGAGCTTCCATTGCCTCAGCAATCTTGAGGAAACCTGCTACATTCGCCCCAAAGACATAATCCCCGGGCCGTCCGTATTTTTCTGCTGTTTCAGCCGCATTCTTGTGAATATTCACCATGATGTTGTCGAGTTTTTCGTCAACTTCTTCACGTGTCCAACCCATTCGAAGCGAGTTTTGAGACATTTCTAGACCGGAGGTTGCAACACCACCAGCGTTACTTGCCTTACCTGGAGCGAACAATATTCCGTTCTTTTGGAACACTTCAACAGCCTCTGGTGTACATGGCATGTTTGCACCTTCTGCAACGGCAAGTACATTGTTGTCAACAAGCATTTGTGCTTCTTCACCGTTCAATTCATTTTGTGTTGCACAAGGAAGAGCAACATCGACATTCACACCCCACAGAGCATTGGAAGAAGGTTCAGGAGCAGACGGTGTAAATGTCGCACTGCTGTATTCTGCAGCATATTCAGAGATTCGGCCTCTACGATTGTTCTTTAGGTCCATAATCCATGCGAGTTTAGCCCGGTCTATTCCTTCAGTATCGTGAATGAAACCACTGGAGTCCGACATTGTAACCGGCTTACCGCCAAGGTCCAATACTTTCTCACAGGCAAATTGTGCAACATTTCCGGAACCGGAGATTGAAACGGTAGCACCCTCGAAGGACTTACCTTTCGCAGCAAGCATTTCACGAGCGAAGTAAACCAAACCGTAGCCTGTTGCTTCTGGACGAATCAAGGAGCCACCGTAGGAGAGACCCTTTCCAGTGAGAACACCCGCTTGGAATTCGTTTCGTAGTTTTTTGTACATTCCAAACATGTAACCAATTTCACGACCGCCAACACCGATGTCACCAGCAGGAACGTCGCAATTGTGACCGATGTGTCTCCAGAGTTCCATCATGAACGATTGGCAGAATCGCATCACTTCAGCATCAGACTTGCCTTTTGGATCAAAGTCTGAACCACCCTTTCCGCCACCCATAGGTAGTCCTGTAAGGGAATTCTTGAAAATTTGCTCAAAGGCAAGGAACTTGAGAATAGATGCGTTGACGCTCGGGTGGAATCGCAATCCACCTTTGTAAGGTCCAATTGCACCGTTAAACTGAATACGAAAACCACGATTAACGTGGATTTTTCCTGCATCGTCAACCCAAGGCACACGGAAATGGATGAGGCGTTCTGGTTCTACAATTCGCTCGACTACAGAACGAAGTTCAGGTTGAGCTTCAAGAACCGGTTCGAGGGATTCAAGCACCTCCCATACCGCTTGATGAAATTCAGGTTGGCTTGGGTCGCGTGCGACCACGGATTCGTAGATTTCTTTTGTTATACTCATGTTAGCACCAGTTACTATGTGTTGATTGGCCCAAAGAAAGACCCTTTCTAAGTATTGCCATTAGTAGGGCTCACATAGCGTTGTTTCATAGAGGAGAGAACGCTTCAGAAAGGACACACTGTGAGGTAACGCTTCAATCGTTCAAGCCGACGAACACCGTTTGAGTCAATATCTGCCATCGCATGTATGGCCTCTTCTATCATGGCATGTTGGTCTTCTTGAATACCAACAATCGTTCGTAGAGCGGTCAGCATAGCCCATTCATCCTCAGAAATAATCTCATCATCTAAAGCTGCAACAAGTGCACTTTGATATGTAGCAACGTCGCCTGGATGGTGACCTGCATAATCAAACTCTGTGTCATCAAATGGGTTCTTTTCATCCCCCCGGACAACTGAGAGACAAAGTGCAGTATCACTCGGTTGTATTCCTAAAGCAACAGCTAGAACATGAAGAATACTTGCCTCATCATCGGTTAGGATTGAGTCTTCCATGGCAATGTTCAATGTTCTGAGATAAAGATAGAGTCCCCGAGACGGTTCAAGAGCCATGGTTTGAGTACTGGCAACATGTATTAGAATGTTACACGGTTTTGAGAATGAATGTGTATTCGTATGTCGTACAGAAAAACCAGCATTTTTCGACATTAAATGAGCAATTGCCGAGCAGCACTCGTTTTATTCTTGTAATTGTTTGTAATACAAAATGTCATCATACGCGCTACATTGATATACCCCCTCGTATACCCACACTTTACGGAGGAATCAGAATGGCGGCACCTAGCAACCTCGTCTCACTTAGAATAACTGAAGATGAAATCGCAATGCTCGATGCACGAGTTGGGCTTGACGGTGCTCGAAACCGTTCCGATGTTATTCGAATGGCGATCCAACAATTCCTCAAAGGCCAGCCTCTTTTACCCGGCATGGATTCAATCCGAATCCCGATAGGCCATGGAGACAAAATGCTTCTCGGCCAGTTGTACGAATTGCAAGGCACTACGCCGGAAACAGCCGCCCAAGAAGGGCTATCACTCTACATAGAACGCAGCATTAAAGCTCGTTCTGAAATGACAAAACAACTCGATGAACTCTTGGCAGTAGCCAAGGATTCTACGATACGACGCGAAGAATACCACGAATGAGTGGGTGAGAGTGCAGGAGGGGATGGGAATGAATTGGCAAAACGATGATTGCGAGTCTCGTGATGCCACCTTCAGTGCCGTACGGGATATGTCCAAGCCCTACGGATTTGCCGCTTTGCGTCTGCGTGCCCGTCTTGCACGCGCTGGACGAACCGGTTCTTTGAACCAAAACCCAACATATATCCCCTCGGAAGACGGCCGGGGGGACTCAGATTCCACACCGGCTTGCTAAGCCGGTTGGTTCCCACGTGTCCAGGGCCCCACATACCTGGGCACAATGATTCACATCAGTGCGACCGCGCATTGAACTCCCCAATCCTTTAGAGGTGTCGACACCGAACCATCGATATGACGGCCAAGGAGGGACAAGCACATGATGCGATGTTTGCGTACTTGGCGCATGAAAAACCTCGTCCAGGTCAAATAGAAATGATTCATGAATGTACAGAGTCATTGCGGAGCAAAGGTTACCACTTGGCTGCAGCCCCTACAGGGATTGGGAAAACTGCGGCTGCGCTTTGTGCAGCGCTCGAAATTACTCAGAATTCTGAAACCAAAAAGCATATTTTTTTCCTTACATCAAGGCAAAGCCAGCATCGAATTGTGGTCGATACTGTTCGAAGAATCAACCAGAGGCGTACTGGAAAAGAACCCATCACTCTGGTCGATATGATTGGCCAATCTGGAATGTGTGTACAACCTTTTGCTAATGAATCCAATTTGGTGTTCTCCATGATGTGCAGCACTGCACGTAAAACCAAATCATGTCGCCCGTGGATTACCAGCGCCCCAGGATTGACAAAACGTATTTTGGACAGTCCGTTGCACGTTGATGAACTTGTTGAACTTACCAAGATTCACCGTGTTGGAGGTGAACTTACGCAGACATGTCCTTGGAAGGCTGCAAGGGAAGCAGCAGGATACGCTGATGTGTTTGTTGGAGATTACAATCACATCTTTGATGAAGATGTCCGGAAATCGAGTTTAGAAGCCATGGGCATCTCGCTGGAAAACATCATTGTCGTTGTTGACGAAGCACATAACTTACCTGACCGAATTCGAATGACAATGGAGAGAGTAATCACGCCCACTATTGCCAGAAACACAACCATGGAACTTGAAGAGTATGTGGGAGCGCTGAATGAAAGTTATCTCCAGTCAAACTCTGTAGCACTTGCATTGGAACTCGATGCAGCAACTTGGGCATTTGAAATCATGAAAATTGCTCGCACAAAGACTGCAGACTTGTTTCGCCAACTCCACACAGACTTGGCACACGATTCAGAAGAATCAAAAGTCGAAGTTGAACGATTTCTACAAATTATACACCGCTCATGTGATGAATACGAAGGTTTGACTGGGCAAAAAACCCTTGAACCACAACAAATCGAACAAATCAGTGTCGACCGAAAACACCGGTTGCCTAGGCTAGCCGATGTATTGCTTCGAGTCGAAGTGGACTTGGACACCGGGGAAGATGGCGACGCCATGGAACCTGACGCCCATCGAATGGGTCATATTCTCAAATGTATCGAAATGTTTGGCAACACAACCGCTCTAAGCCTCGTTTTCAGCTCAAAAGGTAAAGAAGGAAAAATCACTTCACATCTGCTCGATCCTGGCCTTGTATCTGGTCCTGTATTTTCTTCTGTCCACGGTGCGATTCTCATGTCAGGAACTCTGTATCCTCCAAAAATGTATGCTGACATTTTGGATTTGCCCTCTACAAAAACAACGAAGACTGCTTATCCATCTCCTTTTGCCGGAGAACGACGTCCAGTTCTTGTTGCGGGTGATGTAACAACACGATACGCACAACGCTCTGCGACAATGTGGCAGAAAATTCGAAACCACATTCAAGCACTCATTGATGGGACTCCTGGCCATATTGCGGTATTTGCACCATCGTATCGTATGATGGAGGATATTCTCGGGGAACAATCCTTCAAAGGGATAAGAAAAATCACCGAATCTCGAGATTGGAACAAAAATGACATTGATTCTCTGGTCGAGACTTTGCGAAGTGAAAAAGAAGCTGGGCAACGGATTTTGCTTTGCGGAGTGTACGGTGCTCGACTGTCAGAGGGCATAGATTACAACGGAGGTATTTTGGACGCTGTTGCATGCATAGGTATCCCAAACCCTCCTCCTTCTGTTCTTTCAGATTCATTAAAGGCATACGCAGGTGACAGGTTTGGTAAAAACAATGCCTGGCGGTATACCGTAACTCAACCTGCAATCAATTCTATCCTTCAAGCAATGGGGCGTCCTATTCGTTCGATTGGAGACAGAGCGTTGATTCTGTTACTTGACAATCGTCATACGGACCGAACTTACATCGGTTGTTATCCGAGTGATTTGCGAATGAATGCAACAAACGACCCAAAAACAACCGAAAGTTTTGCTCGAAGGTTTTTTTCTCGAGTTCACACTGTTGAAGAAGGGTAGAATCAGTGAAACTTTGGAGGACGAAGGTTCATGGAGGCCACACAACACCCCCCTACCATGTCGACATGGGAGCCAGTGGTATTGCAAACTGATTCGGAACAGGATGAACAGGCCTCTACAGACGTAAAAAAGCAGATGGGTCTTGAAGCCCTTCCAGAACAACTCCATGCTGATTTCCAAGCAACTGCCAGTCATTTGGACGAGGTTCAGATGAACCATAAATTGGTTTTAGTCGCTGCTGGAATGATTCCTGAATCTCACTTGGCTGAAATCGAACCGGAACGTCAACTTGCATGGATGGTTGAACAGTTGCATGGTACGATGAACCCTGACGGACTTTCAATTCCACTCATGGGTGCCAAAGCTTCAGACATCGAGATTTCCACCCTCAATGACGAGGTCCAACGAAAATTGAAAATCATCGTTAAAGAGCAAGGGCATGACAATTTGCAAAGAGTCGTCCCTCTGCCGAGCGAAGCTCGTGAGATTCAAGCCCACTTCATCAACGGTCGACTTCACCTACGATGGTGAGATTCACCGTGGCGGGACCTTTGTCAAATTGGATATTTCTTCACCCATTCTACCAAGTGCTTGGGTTGCAGCAGTTTGATGCTGCTCTCCCATTTCATCACGGCTGTAACGAGCCTGCTCAAACATATTGTCGAGGGCAAGCAGTGAATCCTCTGAAATCTGAGGCATTGCCTGACGAATTGCCATTTCAAACTCTCGAACCGTTTCGAAATCTCGTCGCAAGAAACCTCTTTCTTGGAAAATTGAACAGAGATTCTGGTAACAGGTGAAAATAGATTCACGAACCGAATCACCTGCTGCCAACAGTTCAGCAGTGTAAGCGAAGACTTCAGCCGCTTCCTCAAGAAGTTCAGAGGATTTCCGGCGTCGATACATGACCACACCTGCAACAATCAAACTTAGAAGGATGAGCGTTACAAGATACGCCCAACTCGGCAATTGAGATTCATCGACTTGGTATTCGTAAGACGGGGTAATGGCTTCACCATATTCAAGTGCAAATTCATCGAGTGTTTGTTGAGAAAGTCGTGGGTCATTGATGAGAATCTCCATGTACACCTCTCCCCAAAAGTCTGAATCACCATAGGGTGGGTCGGAGTTAAATTCGAAAGCAGCCACTCCGTCAGAATCGGTAAGAGGTTGAATTGGGGTGGAGAGTTGTGTGCCGTTTTCAGAGTAGAGATAAATCGTTACGGTAATTCCCTCAACCCCTTGAAGGGTGTCCTTTGCAGTGACGAGAATTGAGCCACCAATATCTTCCTGTTTGTCTTCGATGACATCAAATGGAATGATGAGAATTTCAGCGTTTATCTTCACGAAAATCGGATGACTTACACTTGCCGAATTCAGGTAATGTTCATCATGCCGAGGTGTTTCCAAATGCAGATATTGCGCACCTGGGTTCAGGAAAACCGGAGCAGTAGCAGTCAATGAAAAGTTTCCATTCGACCAAACGACTTCTAATCCATCCAAACATCGGGCACCATCATTTTGTTCCAAGCAATTTGAAGCATTACCTAAGTAAAGGGTAACGTTGTTGAAGACCTCTCCTTGCCCACCAATTTCTGCGACTGAACCGGTGAGAAGGATTGGAGAAAATACGGAATCAGAACGAACGACAATATTCGAAGAAGTCTCATCAATAGTGATTCGTGCATTCGACCAGACAGTTGCTGTCGAAGTTGCTTGAGCGCCTAGGTGAGCCTCTGTACCCTCAAACACAATTTGGAACAAATGATCGCCACGTGCCAAATCCATTGTAGCTGGGACCAAAGCAGACCAACTGCCGTCAGATTCAGTAACCAACGAAGCAACCTCAACATCATCAAGACGTAAACTCAAATCCATACCCGAAAGTCCGTCGTTGTTCACTGTATCAATGTCATAGAGCCGTCCACTCAAAGTCCACAAATTACCTCGAGTAGCATCTTTGCCATCTTCAAAGACAAGCGTCACGTCTGAACGATGGGCAAGGAAGAAGGTTGTGTTACCAGACCCTGAACGATAGAATCCTTGAGAATCAACATTGGCAAACAATGTGTTGTTGCCAAATGCAAATGTATCTGGAACTGCCCAAAGGAAAGTAAAGTCTCCTAGGGAATCTGTTTGAACTGTAGCAATGACTAAACCTTCAACCTCCAAGTCAACAAAGTGATTCGGAATTCCTGAAAGTTGGTTATCCACAACACTACCAGATATTGTTGCGTTCTGACCTACAGCAGTAGGGCTATCGATGTTTACAGTGACCAGTACAGGGCTGTACACATCCCAAATGCCGGTTGCATTACTCGGCAAATAGAATGTTGTGCCAGTAAATCGTGTTTCCAAATCAACAGGACCCAACTGTGCATCAGAAGGTACAGGGTAGACGGCAGTGAACAATCCGGTTTCATCTGTCGTAACATTGGTCATCCATTGTCCACCAAGCCAGACTTCTACGGTAAGATTTCCAAGTGGGGCATCGACGATGTCCAAAAGCCTACCTTGGATGGTCATTGAGGCTTCACGGTCCACCGTTCCTGATGCAGTCAACAGAAGAATCTTGGTTGGGACACTTACGTTGAAGTCAACTTGAGCCTCACTCGGGAGATAGAAATCCGGATTTGCTGGATCTCCGACACCTATTGGGTCAACCCAATCTCGTCCTCCGAGGAAGCGTACCTGGATTTGGTGAGTACCAGCCGAGATATCCTCGGGTAGAGTGTAAGACAAAGTGTAGTTTCCAGTAACTGGGTCGGACTCAACACTCGAAACTGGAACTCCATCGACCAGAAGGTAAACGATTCCTAGAGAGGGAGTGCCATCAATTGTGAGTGACTGGTTTAGGTCATCGAGGAGTGTACCTTCGACAATAAATGAGTCCCCAGCAATCAATGTAGAGGGAGACGAGGTAATTGTGAGACGAGATTGAGCAAGTACTGCGAACTGCGTGGTTGAATTGGAGCCCAATAATCCTGTAGAGCCAGAAATCCCGGAGAATTGTGCGTCTAAATCGTTGAACCCAACGCTTTGATCCGACGGAACTGAAAGATTACCAAAGGCTGTTCCGTTTGCAAATGTGGTCAAGGTAACACTCACACTCGTTCCTCGTAAAGATACAAATATTGTTTGGTTGTCGACAGGCTGAAGTGTATTATCACGAAGCAGAACTTGTATTTTTACGTCATTTCCACGCTCTGTTCGGTCATTGAGTGAAGGCGAGCCCAAACCATCCAAAGCGGGTTTAACAAACACCAAGGTGGTAAATCCTCTACTGTCAAAGGATGAGTTGTTGGTTGAACCGATGTAATAATTCACAACTGGAATATACGATGCTTCAAGTGAGTTATTTCCAGCCTCAAAGAAATCACTGAGCAAGAGGGTGGCATTCCAAACGCCTCCAGCAGTTACAGAACCTCCGGTAACAGTGAAACCAGTCGGTTGTCCATTGATGCTAAACAAGATGTTTGAAGGCAGAACACTTCCATCACGCTGTTCTAAGCCACTGCCGTTGTCGCTGATTACCTTGCCAGATACATTAAACGAAGTTCCAGCAACTGGATTAGCTGCAATTGGATCAACGACCAAGAAAGTCAAGGAACGAATTGTGATGGTCGAGAGATTCACTTGGGTCAACAACAGATCGGAAGAGCCGTTAAACACCAATGACACAACAATGAGGCCGAGCGGATGAGAGTATGGAATTGTATGACTGAAATTTGCATATCCCTCTCCATCAGTTTGAGTCCCATTTAGCCATGTTTCGTGGAATTGAATATCAACATCGTATCCAACTAGTGGTGCGAACAAATCTGACGATTCAAGCAAACGGCTGGTAATATTGATTGTCGAGCCACGATTAACAGTGATTGGATTGAGTGGTTGGATATTGTCAAATTGGCTAACACCCATTACCAGCATTCCGGTTTGAGCAGTCGCTGTCAAATAGAATGGAGAGGACCCTTCGATGACGGTAAGTACCAGTATCTTATTTCCACGTTCCGTGCCGTTACCCGAAGTGTCGGTTGGAACACTGATGTTGAAGGTACCGTTTGAAGTCGTTTGGTATGAAGACACCAAAGTTTCTTCGGGGTTGTTCAACCAAAACGCTGACATTTCGACGGCTGTCGTCAAAGGTCGTGCAGAATTGTCGCCATCGAGAACTTGTCCCAAGACATTGAAGTTGAGACCTGCTGTGGTGACTGTCGGGGCTGAATCGATCCGAATTTCACTTGGAACTTGAACGGTGAGGTTCACAACTGAGGAATTTCCGGTTCTACGGGTGTTACCGGGTGATAATCCTGAAGTTAAATCGTCGTAGACAACAACAAGAACGTCATAATAGCCCGGACTTGTGCTTGAAGCGTTCCATTCGAAAGTAGAGTTACCTTCACCATCGGTTGAAGAGGTGCCAAGGGATACATTGGTTCCGCCCCAGTCGAAAATGTACTCGACCGATGCACCTGTAATGTTTGAGTTGTCTGCAACATCGGTGACTTTGGTAACAAATTCCACAGTATTGTTAACTTCGACAATCAAAGCCGAACGTTCAGGCTCGACCACAAATTCAGACTCAATACCAACGAGTAACGATGGAATAACAGGTTGTGCAGGTGGAAGGGTTGTATCTACAAAACGATAGTAAGGACCACCGATAGGTGCCATTGTATCGAAATCCAAATTCAAAACGAATTCATAAGAATCCGAAGGGAAATTTGTAGGTGCAGTAAAACTGAGATTAAAGCTACCTGTTGAGTTGTTCAAGAACCCTTGAGCAAGGTCGAGAGGCCCTTCAGGGGTACTCATCAACAACGAAATCATCGTCGCATTGTTGGTTACGCGCGTGTTCGTGTAAAGCGCATCGAAAATATCCCCGTACACATAACTCGTATTTCCAAGGTGAGTCCAATCTTGACTAACACTTAGGTTCCAAGCAATTTCAGCAGCAACACGAACTGGAAGAGTTACCGCTGATGGTTGATACAATTCAGAACCGTTGAAAGAAATTTCAAACCCGTAATCTCCTGCTGGCAAAGTTGAATCAACAAGCCATGTGATGCTCAGCGTTTCGGACTCAGGGTCAACTGTTGTATTCACCCATGTACCATTAAAGATGAAATCGAAGTTGCCTGACGCCGATAAGTCCGAAATTTCACCACGGTGGTCGTTCATTGTCACGACAACCACTGCATCAAAACCACGCAATTGAGAGTTTGATTGAATGCTAAACTCGAGAAGTCCACGCAAAAGGTATGGGCCACCTGCAGTGAGGTTGGCATCATCTGTAGCCTCAATTGCATCTGGGAAGAATCGAAGTTGAATTTCTGTAATGCCGGCACGAATTTGAGCGTCTGCTGAATCCAGGAAATGTTGGATGCTGAAAGTTCCATTCACACTTAGATTGAAAATCTGTACCCAGTCTTGAGAACTACCGTTTGGACGAATCGACAATGAAAGATTACCAGGCATTGCAACTGGTGACGCACCGGTTGTAAGCGTCGAACCGTTTATCCAAATATCGTCGTTAAGGAGTAAGATGCTGTTGTTCAAAAGCGGACCTTCAAGTGTTGCGGTCAAGTTTGGAGCATCACGAATGTCAAGCAAAATGGAAGTTGTCGATGGACGTAAATGGAATTGAGGAGGAGTAATTGAAGAAATTTGTGTGTCTTGCCAGCCAGAGAAGCCCAATGTAGCAGAAATATTGGTTTTGGTCTCGAAAGGATCGAGGGCAAGATCAATACTCCAAGTGCCATCATCATTGATAGGAGTGCTTAGGTTGGTAAATCCAGAGACTGAGGAGGTAAATGAAAGCCACACTGAACCTGGATTAACCTCATCAGCACCTACTGATTCCAGTTTATTTGCTGGAATATTCTCTAGGGATAAAGTACCTTCAATGACAGTTAGAGCTCCAGCACCAGCAATTGGTGCGTTGATTGCATTTGGAGCAACATGCTCAATAATGGAATCATCAGTGACATTGACATAACTGTCATAGACAATTCCAGATTCAGAAATATACGTATCTTGGACCAGAAGTATGACTACTCTGTACATGCCTGGACCGTCCAATTCCGGTGGTGAACCGTTGAATGAGAAAGTTCCGTTTTCAAGCGTGTCGGCAAAGCCTATTTCGAAATTTTCACTCGCAGAAGGCCCCGGGATGAATGCTTCAAGACCAACGGGGACAAGATAGCCCACAAGTGGGTGAAGCGGAACTGAAGTAGAATTCTCAGTGTATCTAAGATGTCCTTCAATGGTCAATGGGCTCAAACCGTCTCTATCAAACGAAAGGTTCGAAATGGTCTGATTGACAATCTCGACTTCTTCTGCAGGAGGACACGCATCAAATGCAATCCAACCTAGATCGGTGTTACCATTGGCTGCGTTTTGTTGAAGACGGACTTCACCCCATGTTGACAGGTCACTGGAGTATACAGTGTATCCATCTCCGTTCCATGTTCCACCAGAAAATCCAGTCACTTTTCGAGCGGGAAGACCTGCAAGCCGGGCCATGGTAACAAAAGCAGTGTTGAATTCAGAGCAAGTACCTTCCCGTACATTTTGGACCAAACTGACACTCAAATCTTGCGATGATTCAATTCCTGAACCTGCATAATTACGTTTGAATTCTGTTGTAGCATTTCCTTCAGAAAGGAACGATTGCAGCGCAACTGCGCTGTCATAAGCATTGGTTGAACCAGATTGTGTCAAAATCGCAGAAGTGACGTTAAGAAGATATGAATTTGGATGTGTTGGGTCGGTAAATGTGCCAGGAAGTGTCAATTCGTATGTCGAATTGGTTCCGGGTACAGAAGACGCTGCAAGTGTCGACCAATCGAAGTAATATTCCTGAGCTTCTGAATATATCTCCTGCACTGGACCTGTCTCGACAAAAATATTGTGTGTATCATTTGAACGCTCCAATGTGGCTGCCGGGTCGACAATGAAAGAGAGATTTGAAAGATCGTTGGGGACGGGTAGATTTCCTGTTTGTAAACTGGTCTGATATTTAACAAACCATTCAATCGTTCCGTTGGAGAAAGCAACATCAGCAAGATGCGTCTCGTTCGACGATGGAATTACCATGGCTTCGAATGGGTGTACCTCAGCGATGTGTGCATAGGATGTACCGGTGTAGAAATCGTTTGTATACACTCTCCAGCGATGAATTTTATCCAAATCGACCTCACCAGATGAATTGTTTGCCCAAAATACTACTTCGGAAGGAAGATAATCATCGCTTGGGTCAAACGGATCTGTAGGAGAGCCTACACAGTTGGTCAACCAAAATTGTTGAGGACATTCTATCCCGTCGATAACTCCGCCACCATCAGTGTCTGGATTCGTCCAATCCGTCCCAGATTGATTCTCGACAGCATCGGGTATTCCATCACCATCAAAGTCTGAAGGTAACAAGTCATCTATCGGATTATTTTCAGGATTTGTTCCATCAAAATATTCATCTCGATCGGGGACTCCTCCATCGTCAGTATCTTGGTCGGAATCATCAGTAACCCACACATCGGTAGAACCGTTCAGAATTCCAATCCAAGAGAGTTCACAGCCGACGGTTGTTTCAAAGAAATTATTCAATCCATCGAAATCATCATCCAAGAGATTTGAACATGGCTCGTTTGGGTCGGTGTTTTGGAAAACCTCATCGAAATCATTCACTCCATCCGCATCAGTATCTGCTAATGTAGGGTTGGAAAACCATCCGAAGGTTCCTAGCAATTCCTGCCAATCTGCGAGACCGTCCGCATCGGAGTCCACATAATCGTCATCGCAATATTGTTGAGTCGTAGAGAGAGTACCTGCAGCGGTAGCAGAAGTGTGGCAAAAAGAACCGTTACGATTCGCAACTTGAGTAACTCCGGAACTAGGACCTGACGAAACCCCTTGCAGAACATCGTTAACCGTAGCAGCATAGGTAAATGAAATCCAAGTTCCTGAGGTGTTGTACCAACCCACACCACCAACTGGATTAAATCCAGTTCCGTTCGCAAGTTCGAGGCGATTGCTTCCTGCATTCCATGCTACAACTGTGGTTTCGAAGTTCACAAGTGAATCACAAGGATCCGTTCCATGAGACACATTGCGCTCTTCACCGTCGTTGATTCCTCCAAAGTCGGTATCAGCGACGTCCCAAAGCGTACAAGAGAGATTCTCTTCCCAGTTTTGAATACCATCATTATCTTCGTCTCCGGAATCTTCCATTCGAGTTGGGTCGGTTTCTCCAGGGTCAACTATACCGTTTGAGTTCAAATCTTCATCTCCATCGTCAAAGGCATCACCGTCAGTGTTGTTATCACGAGGATTGCTTGCTTGCGGAGGGTTTCCGTAGGCACCGTTGATTTCCACTCCATCCGAAATTCCATCTCGGTCAGTATCGAATGCAGTGGGGTCCGTAAGAAGAGTCAATGCCTCATAGGAATCGTTCAACCCGTCGCCGTCAGTATCTGCACGTTGAGGGTTGGTAGAAGTAATGCCGTCTACTTCGGCAGTTAATGTTGCACAACCACCCGGGCCTATACCATCGACAGGGTCACACGGGGAAGTCGTCTCTGTGACCAAGCCATCAGGTCCGTTTCGGAAACACGGTGTTGAGCCACACATCGTAGTCCATGTTGGATTCACGTATTCGAGTAAATTGATTAAACCATCATTGTCAGGATCACCGTTTGGTCCGTCTGCATTGGAGGGAGATGTTGCGTTCAATCCATTTGCAGCCTCCCAACCGTCATCCATTCCGTCGCCGTCAGTATCCCATCCAGCTACATCTTCGTCTTCAATACCATCTCCATCGTCATCATTGGAGGAGCAATCCGCATCGCCATCATTATCTGAATCCGCAGAATCGACGAATCCATCTTTGTCATCGTCAAAACCATTGGTACAAATGTTTCCGACTGGGTCTTCGTCACAGAGAATGGTATTTCCGGTTCCATCAGAACCACTGTCTCCACAACCAGGTCTGTTGTATTGCAATGCATTTTCTTCATCCCAATCGTTTACTGGAACAGTACCGTTCCACCATACACCACGGTCAAGAACGCTCGGCGTGGATGAACTGTCCCAGTTTGGAGGCTGGAGGTATGTGTATTCCTGTAAGTTCGACATTCCATCGCCATCCGGGTCTCCAACAGCACCGTCTCCACCATTGCTCGAAAGTGGGTCAAGACCATACTGCCATTCCCATCCGTCTGGCAATCCGTCGTTATCCGAATCAGGGTCATTCGGCGCAGTGTTCATGAGGTATTCCAAACCATAAGTAAGACCGTCGCCATCTTGGTCAGAAGCTGCCAAGGCATCAAATGAAATGTAAGGTATTGCTGCAAATGTCGATAGAATCATCAATGATGCAAGAGTTACGGATTTGATAGCATCTCGATGCTTAAGAATTTGGAGTTGGAAGCGCGGCTCGGAGGGGGAATTTGTCGTTCGCATTGCTTTCACTAATGTCGGGCTGATTTGATGACTCATAAGGGAAATGGTGCGATGTTCATACAATAATCGAATTCGACATCTTAAGCAGGAAATTCACTTCCGAAAAAAAGCCTCGCAGCACCCTCTTTCGCAAGAGATTTGAGTTGAATCTCGACGAATTGAAGATTTTTCATCAAAAATCGTTCAAAATCAGAGAAACAATTTCTCATGAGGTTCGGAAATCTTAGATTTCATCGAGTTCGTCAAGAAGTTCGACTTCATCTTCTTCTTCGACAAGAGGTTCTGGAATCTCCATCTTCTCAACCTCTGGCAATTCAACATCCGCCTCGAGGTAATTTTGGTTCAATTCGTTGACAATTCCTGCCGATTTACCTCTTCGATATACTGCGAAGATAAGAACGAATACAAGTCCTGCTCCAAGCGCAATGGTTTGAGCGCCAGGCCGGATAATTTCATTGATCAAGCACGATACTCCTGAGCACTCAGTAAGGTAAGTGAACGTCACAATTTGAGTGAATTCGCTATCGTAAGGTACCTCTTCATCCATTGGAGTAACAGTGAGCTGTATTTCGGCCTTCTCGCCGTTCTTTAGGTTCGCAGGTGGAGTCATGGAGACTGAAAAGTCCTTAATCGAATACGCAGGGAGCGTAAGAAGAAGGAAACTTCCTCCCGTTTGGTCTGATGATGCACGAATGAGACCATCCCATCCATCCGGTTCTTCTAAGGTAATCACGACATCAAGTGGGATATTATTGTCGTTGGAAATTTTGAAATTGATGTTGCGTTGAACCTCCGAACTAAATTGTATAATTTCGCTACTCGAATCAGTAATCGTCAATCGACCAGCCACAACTTCTTCTCGAACCTCGACTGTTACTGGAAGGTCAAAATACCGAGCCTCTTCCGAATCAACTCCTTCTTCAATCACCCGGACAAAGAGTGTATGAAGTCCAGCCTCGACGTTTTCACCAAGAGTCATGTCAAGTTTTAGGTCAACATACTCGTCTTGTTCAAGATAAACAACAACCATGTTTGTTTCTGTACCGTTGGAGAGTTGATAATCCCAGGAACCATAGACGGTAGGCTCACCATCGTCATCCTCCAAGTTCCTTTCCAAATCCTCGGGACTGATGATTCGCCATGTTGTTTGTCCCAAGGTGTCGGTTGAGTCCGTGATACGCATGTTGTAGTATACACTGCTTCCAGGTGCAACAGGCCCGACTGAACCGAGGGTTCCTCCATCAATATCAGCAATAACCTCGACCAGAATACCGAAGGTCCGATGTACCGTGAAAGCAACATCAGTGCTGAGTTCAGAATCACTGCTGCTTGATACGGTTAAATCAACCAACCCAATNTCTTGAGCGTCACGGTCGCTTGGTGGAAGGACGTCCATGCGAACGGTGAGAATTTGATTGGAACCAATGTCTGGAGTCACATAATAGAACCCATTGTCAGACTCTGAGAGTTCGAGATTTGTGTCGTTGTCGTAAAACTTGTACTGCCATCCATCAGGGAAGTCATTAATGCGCAAACGGAATGAATCGGTGATNAANCCAGCGTTGAAGATATCAATGAAAAATTCTCCACTTTCATCGCCAGCATCAACATAATGCGACAACGTNTCATCATACGCCTCTTCNCGGGTTGAATCNGCAATCTGTATCTGATGTTCAAANTCTTCAAAGATTGAAATCCGGGGTGGTGCAAGAACTTCTGATTCCTCNAAGGAAAGGGTGATGGTCTTGATTGAGACTTGGTCATTGTTGGCGTTTTCAGTGTCAGCAAATGCCCGTGCTTCGACCTCGATACTGCTTGGAGCTGAAGTCAAGTCACCGTCAACCACATCAAAAGTCAATATGGGCCTTGCAAACGTTTTGCTGCTGTCAAGNGTGTAGCCTCCTGGTTGGTCCCATGTTGGCTCTGACCAAGAACTAGGGAAAGGAGAACCGACCAAATCAAAAAGAACATTCATTGGCGAAGAGATGGCTCCAGTATGTTCGATTAAGAATTCAATACTCGATGTTTGNCCCGGAGCAATCAACACTGTATCGGGTTGAGAAGATGGAAGTGACAAGTACATGTCATATTCCACAAATGTAATTCCAGGATGTTCAAACACCAATGTGTGGCCTTGAAGGTCACTNATTTCCAACTGTAGTGGATATTCACCTGGGGAAATTCCAGTGTCGTAAGTGTATGTGTAATTTCCAATAAGGCCCTCATTGTCAAGTTTTAGATCATCATCTTCAAATGATTTATCAAACACAGAATTTGCTCCGTTTGGGGTACTAAGTATNAGGTCGACAGATTGAATATCGTCACGACCGAAAGCATCTCGGACATCAACAGTGAATTGCATAGTACGGAAGTCGGGCCTGTGGTTTGGAGACCACTCCGTCACCTCGGGGTCAAGAATGCTGGCACCGGGCCTGTGCACTCGTACGGANGAGTCGGCCAAAGCATTCGCCTTGAGTTCAAGTTTTGAAGTACCGGATGTATCTTCAACGTCACCAAAGGCAACATTCACTTCACAACTTCCGCCACCAAAACCACCACCGCCACTGCTTTCACAGGTGGCTTGAGCATCGATATTCAATTCTATTTGCTTTCCACTTTCAACCATAAATCCACTGGAGGGGATTTCGAAATCAATAGTAGTGGTAACCCAAGGGCAATTGTTGGAGCCTACGAAACTGCTTGTACAGGGGTCTTCACGAGTCTCCGAAACAGAATCAATTTCAGAACCCCCCGCATCAAGTGAATAGGTGACATCAGCGGTAGAACCTTCAGTTCCCTTGAATTGCATGAAAACGGTCAATGTGACCAGATCAGTATTGTCACGGCCATAGACCTGCAAATCAGAAATCATCTCATTCGAACGGAACGTGAGTCCACCAAGGGCACTTTCCTCTTGATGCGAACCCGACGGTTCTTCTGTAGTGATGGAGCCATCTCCTCCGCTTTCAGAGGTCATCTCATCGAGATAAAGATCGTACGATTGGCATGAAGTGCATTCGCTNCCNGATTGGAGTACTTCAGGCTCATCGTCAAGCACGGAATCGAATGGAAGAAGTGAGTCACTGGGAGCATTTAGAGGCAACAACGACCCGACTAAAAGAAGCACCAGAAGAACTGGCAAAACGCGACTGACGGAGGTGGATTGCTGAGTCGACATCCTGTTCACTGTAATTGGCCTGTTCGCCCGAGTGTTAAACGGTTTTGCATTGAATGTGTACGAAATCGCCATCTGACTAGGTTTCAAATCAAGTGGTGCAGGGAGTGGGATACGAACCCACGAACCCATACGGGACCGGATCTTAAGCCCGGCGCCTTTGACCACCTCAGCCATCCCTGCACGCCGCCCAGCAGCCGAGAGGTTTTGAAGAAAACCCTCCAGCAGTTGGCTCAAGGTGCGATAGACCAACCGCCATCAACATTGATGATTTGACCCGAGAGATACGGCGAGTCCAGTAAGAATTGGACCGCCTTCGCCACATCATCCACATCCCCTGCCCTACCGAGAGGAACACTTTGGAGTACAGATTCGAAATGTTCAGATTCCCATTCTGCAGCAACAATTGCTCCGGGACCAACACAATTTACGCGCACCTCAGGTGCAAGGTCTCCTGCCAAATTAATCATCAATTGGCGTAAACCAGCCTTACTCGCAGTGTAATGCGACAAGCCATTCCAAGCACGCCCAACCGAAGTGTCAACCATGCCAATAACACAACCTTGAGCTGATTTGAGCAACGGGAGAAGGCCTTGAGTCAACAAGAAAGGTACCTCGATGTGAATCCGGTTATTCAACCGGAGTGTTTCTAAAGAAACTTCTTCGAAGTCTGTTGAATTATAGATTGAGGCATTGTGCACTAGAGCATGCAAACCTCCGTTGTTTTCAACAATTTCATGACGCAAGACAGTATCAATCAGCGATGATATTTCTTCATCGCTGTTGAGGTCTGCTTGAAGAATTTCTGCAGCAGGGGAGACTCCATGCTTGTCATGAAAGTCTTGTAAGATTGTTCGAGCTTCATCCAATGAATTTCGAACATGCAAGAAGACAAACCAACCCTCTGAAAGCAACAGTGAAGCGGTAGCAGCACCAATTCGCTTACCGCTGCCCGTAATCAGTGCAACTCGTTGGCTCATATCACAGCCCAAAACCTCGACCCTCATGAATACTGTTCATATTGCACAGAAAAAACACATCAAAAAGTCAAAAATGTGGAAAGAGATGATTCACCATTCGAAGTACACCTTTTTGATGGGCAAAGCATCGGGTAAAACAAGGGGGGGCAATCGTGTCGGGCAAACAACTTCCAATGGCGAGCAGAACCCCGCCCGCTCTTCGGCCAAAACCGAAACGAGAACGACTGCCAAACTGGTTTAGAACCACACTTCCATCCGGTGAACAACAAGCAGTATTCAACAAGACCAAAGCTGCTGTCAAGGATAATGCACTTCATACCGTTTGCCAAGAAGCGCGTTGTCCAAACATCCATGACTGTTGGGCGAGCGGTGATGCCACCTTCATGATTGCAGGCAAGGAATGCACACGTGGATGCCGGTTTTGTGCAGTCGGTACAATCAAAACTCCACCTCCACTTGACGTCAACGAGCCAGTACAACTAGCAGACGCTGTCGACTCAATGAATCTCCGTCATGTTGTCATCACCGTTGTCAATCGTGATGACCTCCCCGATAGTGGTGCTGACCACTACAAGAAGTGTATTGAAGAAGTCCATCGACGACAACCCGAACTTACTCTTGAATTGCTTTGCTCAGATTTGGCGGGAGACCATGATGCATTAGCACACCTTCTTGAGGGAAGTCCTTTGTCGGTTTTTGCCCATAATGTCGAATGTGTTCCAAGACTCGATAGAATTGTTCGAGATTCCAGAGCATCATTTTCTCAGTCTCTTGAAATTTTGCGCAAAGCCAAAGAGTTACGCCCCGATATCGTCACCAAGTCATCCTTGATGGTTGGAGTTGGAGAAACCGATGATGAGATTTCAGATGCCCTCGCTTTATTGCGAGATGCAGGTGTTGACCTCGTTACAATAGGGCAATACCTTGCCCCCTCTCCAAAGCATTTAGCGGTCGATCGCTTTCCTGAGCCTGAAATGTACGATGTATGGGCGAAGCAAGCTATTGACATGGGCTTTTCCGGTATCGCAAGTGGGCCTCTTGTCCGCTCCTCTTTCAAAGCAGGATTGTTGTTCCGAAAAACCAAGGATTTGGACAACCAAGAAACAATGCCAGGCGCATATGTTTATGTTGCTCAGGACCAAAGAAATGAACCGACACCACTTAAGATAGTGATGGAGTGAGGTGGAACAATGACCGAGAGAGTGACTGCCACAACCAAGCCATATACGATTGGAAGGCCTCCATTTCGACCCGGCGATGATGCAGATTTTGGCGGAAAATTCACTGAACAACCCGGTGACCTGTCACGGCCCGATCCAATAAAATGTGGAGCGCAAGACACTGTCCTCCATGCAACCGGTCTTGTCCGAGTTCTTGATGATGAAGGAAACGCAAGCGGCGAATGGGATCCTCAATTGGATAGCGAAACGATGATTCAGGGACTTGAATACATGATGCGTCTACGGATTTTTGACGACCGTATGATTAAGATGCAGCGAACTGGTAAACTCTCTTTTTACATGCGCTCATTTGGTGAGGAAGCAATCGCTATCGCTCAAACGATGGCTCTTGAAACTCAAGACTGGATATTCCCGTCTTACCGTCAACCAGGGGCACAATTTGTTCGTGGACGTGACATGGTCAGTATGATATGTCATTGCATTGGAAACACTGAAGATAACGTCAAAGGAAGACAGATGCCGGTTCATTATACTTGGAAACCTGGACGCTTTATTTCGATTTCATCTCCAGTTGGCACCCAATTTTCCCAAGCAGTAGGAGTTGCTATGGCCAGCGCTTACAAAGGCGATGATGAGGTATGTATTTCTTGGCTTGGTGATGGAACTTCTGCTCAAGGAGATTACCATTATGCGCTCAACTTTGCTTCCACTTTCAAACCACCAGTAATTCTGAATGTTGTCAACAACCAGTGGGCAATTTCAACACACGCAAATCTTGCTACCGGAGGACGTACATTCGCTGAACGTGGTCTAGCCTATGACATTCCGTCTTTACGCGTCGATGGAAATGATTTCTTGGCACTCTACAGCGTAACCAAGTGGGCTCGAGAACGAGCTGGAGCAGGTCTCGGAGCAACGCACATTGAAGTCTTCACCTATCGAGCAGGAGCACATTCATCATCTGATGACCCATCCGCATACCGGCCAAATGATGAATTCAAATGCTGGCCTGGAGGGGATCCTATTCTTCGGCTTAAAGACCATTTAATTGGTGCTAAGATGTGGGATGAAGAGCGGCATATTGCACTTGCGAAAAAGATTGATGACGAAGTGATGACTGCTTACAAAGAAGCTTGTGAATTTGGCGATTTAGCCAGTGGACCTTATCCTCCCGCATCAACCATATTTACTGAAGTCTACGAAACAGTTCCGTGGCATGTCCAAGAACAGCGCGAGGAACTCGGGAAGTGAGGTGAGATTATGGTTGAAATGAATATGATAAAAGCATTAAACTCGGCCTTAGAAGTTCAACTTGCCAAGGACAAAAATGTCGTCATTTTCGGGGAAGATGTTGGGTTCTTCGGAGGAGTATTCCGAGTCACTGACGGTCTTCAAAAGAAATTTGGTGAACATCGAGTGTTCGATTCCCCACTTGCAGAAGGTGGCATCGCAGCCATCGCAATGGGGATGAGTATCAATGGATTGAGGCCAGTTGCTGAAATTCAGTTTGCAGACTATATCTTCCCTGCTTATGACCAAATTGTCAATGAGATTGCAAAAGTTCGACATCGCTCGGGTGGCGAATTTACGGCCCCTCTTACTTTCAGAACTCCTGCAGGTGGTGGCATCAAAGGAGGCCATCATCACTCGCAGTCACCTGAGGCGCAGTTCACACACACACCCGGTCTCAAAGTAGTCTACTGTTCAAACCCTTACAATGCGAAAGGCCTGCTTACGGCTTCAATAGAGTGCAATGACCCGGTTATTTTCTTTGAACCTAAGCGATGTTACAGAGGCCCGTTTTACGGCGACCCTCACAATGTTCCAACTTGGTCAGGTCATCCTGATGGCGATGTACCCGAGGAGCACTATGTTGTACCTCTTGAACAAGCACGAATTGTTCGAGAAGGTAGTGCATGTACGGTGATTGCATGGGGGACTATGGTTCATGTTAGCGAGCAAGCAATCAAAGATTCTGGAATCGATTGTGAACTCATTGACCTTCAAACATTGGTTCCATGGGACCGAGATACTGTGGTCAACTCAATCAAGAAAACTGGTCGGTGCGTCATTGTTCATGAAGCGCCGAAGACCAGTGGATTTGGGGCTGAAATGAGTGCTTCAATCCAAGAACGCTGCTTCTATCACCTTGAAGCACCAATTACTCGAGTGACTGGATGGGACACACCTTTCCCTCACACAACGGAATGGGATTATTTGCCAAGTCCGGAGCGAATCGCTGAAGCAATAAAGAAAACACAGGAGGAATAATTATGGGAACATTTGCATTTAAAATGCCAGATATCGGAGAAGGCGTCGTCGAAGGCGAAGTAGTAGAATGGATGGTTGCAGTCGGAGACATGGTCAAAGAAGACGACCCTATTTTGTCGGTGATGACTGACAAAGCAACTGTCGAAATTCCATCACCAGTGGACGGAAAAGTGACGAAGGTCATTGGGGAAGCAGGTGATATTCTTCCAGTTGGTGTTGTTTGTATTGAGTTTGAAGTCGATGGAGATGGAAACGCTGCTGCTGAAGAAGCGCCTGCACCAAAGGCCGAATCGAAACCTGAACCAAAAGCCGAACCTGAGCCTGAGCCAACTCCAGCCCCTCAACCGAAAAGCGAACCTGCACCAACCCCTGCACCTGCTGCCAAAGTCGAGCGTGCTGCTGGCACCAAGGCTCTTGCAAGTCCTGCTGTTCGCCAACGTGCTCGACAAGCAAACATCAATCTCGAACACGTTGCCGGTTCCGGACCTGCTGGCCGAATCAGCCACGCAGATCTTGACGCTCACATTGCAGGAGGAGCTGCTGGCGCCAGTCAAGTACGCCCAATGGGTGCTTCCGCTCGTACCGAACGAAATGGAACAGAAGACATCAAGGTTATCGGTCTGCGAAGAAAGATTGCAGAAGGAATGATTTCCTCCTATTCGACGATTCCTCACTTTTCGTATTTTGAAGAAGTCGATATTACTGCGCTCGAAGAATTGCGTCAACACCTCAATGCTACTCGCCCAGAAGGTGCACCGAAATTGACCTATCTGCCGTTTATCATGCAAGCGTTGGTCAAAGCGCTTGAGCAACGACCTGAATGCAATGCTCTTTACGATGATGATTCAAACGTAGTTACTCGTCATGAAGCCATTAACCTTGGTATTGCAACCCAAACTGACCGTGGATTGTTTGTTCCAGTTGTCAAGCATGTTGAAGCCATGGACATTTGGCAGGCTGCATCTGAAATGACTCGAGTTACAAGCGCAACACGCAGCGGTAAAGCAACCGCAGAAGAATTGACCGGTTCAACCTTCACCATCACTAGCCTTGGAAGACTTGGTGGGTTAGGTGCTACTCCAATCATTAACAAACCTGAAGTCGGGATTTTAGGTGTTCACAACGCGAAAGAACGAGCGGTCGTTAAAGACGGNCAGATTGTAGTTCGTAGGATTATGAATCTCTCTTCTTCGTGGGACCACCGNGTTGTCGATGGNCATGATGGTGCGAGTTTGGTTCAACTCGTGAAAACGTATCTCGAGCATCCAGCTACAATTTTCATGTGAGGTGCAACTATGCAATCGAAAAAATGTCAAGTTCTCGTCATCGGTGCCGGACCAGGTGGATATGTTGCTGCAATTCGAGCGGGTCAGCTCGGTCTTTCNACCGTTATTGTTGAAGGTGAAAAAGCTGGAGGTACATGTCTNATTCGTGGATGTATTCCTTCAAAAGCACTTATTCACGCAGCACATCAATTTCATAATTTAGCCAAACATGCTTCAAAAGACGGGCACATGGGGATTTCAATACCNGGACCTGCCGAACTTGACATGGCAAATTTGGTAGGTTGGAAAGAAGGAATCGTTACACGATTGAACAAAGGTGTCGAACATTTACTCAAGAACGCTGGCGCTGAACTTATTCATGGCTGGGCTGAATTTCAGGATGCGAAGACTGTGAAGGTCGGAAAAGGCAAAGATGCAATAATTATACAAGCTGATAATGTCATTCTTGCTAATGGTTCTGTTCCAATCGAACTCCCGTTCATGCCGTTCTCCGAAAATGTAATTTCTTCCCGAGAGGCTCTTTCACTTGAAGAGTTACCAAAACATGTTGCCATTGTTGGTGGTGGATATATTGGTCTTGAATTGGGCATCACGTTCAAAATGCTTGGTTCGGAAGTCACCGTGGTTGAAGCGATGGACAGTATACTTCCAATCTTCGACAAGGAACTTCGCAGACCGCTGGAAATAGCTGTCAAGAAACAAAAAATCAAAACCAATCTCGGTGTATTTGCCAAAGGAGTTGAAGAAACTAAAGATGGACGCTTGAAACTCAATTTTATTGACAAGAATGAGAAAAACGAGGANAAGATGCAGAACGTTGTTGTTGACAAAGTCTTGGTCACTGTTGGGCGAAAACCAAATTCTGCAGCACTCGCACCGACCGGTGTTGCCCTCGACGAGCGAGGCTTTGTCAAAGTCAACGAGCGATGCGAGACGAACATGCGAGGTGTGTATGCTATTGGTGATGTATGCAACTCCGGTGAAATGCTCGCCCATGTTGCTTCATTCCAAGGTGAAATGGTNGCAGAGATNATTGCAGGCCANAAGAGAGTGTACGAACCTGTCGCAGTTCCTGCAATTGTATTCACCGAACCTGAAATTGTCTCTGTTGGGCTTTCTCCAGAGCAAGCAAAGGAAGCAGGACATCCTGTCATTATCGGAAAATTCCCTCTTGGAGCAAACGGTAGAGCGTTAACACAAGAAGCCGAGAAAACAGCAGGATTTGTTCGAGTTTGCGCACGTGAAGATGACCACAGGATTTTGGGAATTCAAGGCGTTGGTACGCACATCAGTGAGCTTGTTGGCGAGTGGACTCTAGCCCTTGAGATGGGTGCACTACTGGAAGATATTGCAGGTACAATACATGCACATCCAACCATGACTGAAATGACACATGAAGCAGTACTCGCCACATTGGGTCATGCGATTCACACAGCTTGATTCTAAGTAAGTGCCCACGGGCAAGGAAAAGAAACGTGAGATAACAACGTACTCGGGCCTTGCCCGCAGGACTTGAGCCCCCGAGCANAAGTTNACGANGTCAAGTATCTATAAACTTGAAATCAATTCAAGAGCCACACATGAGACAGTCATCTGGACTGTCAAGAGAGCATGCAATTGCATCCATACTNGTCACATCTTCAGCACGTTCAGCAAGTCCGCCGACGGTTTGATCTTCTGCCTTCTTTGCTTCGACTGTGAACTGAATTGCATCTGCTGCTGCCTTCGTTCGAAGATAGTACATTCCGGTCTTGAGTCCTTGCTTCCATCCATAGAAGTGCATCGAAGTAACCTTCGCTGGGTTAGCATCAACCATATGGATGTTGAGAGACTGACTTTGGTCGATGTATGCTCCACGGTCAGCGGCCATATCCAATACATGCCGTTGCTTAATTTCCCAAGTGGTTTTGTAAAGTGATTTGATGTGTTCNGGNATTCCATGNATNTGTTGAATCGAACCCTTGTGTCGGAGAATTTCATCTTTCATTTCGAGTCCCCAAAGACCNAGTTCAATCAAATCACGAACAAGGTGCTTGTTGAGAACAATGAATTCTCCNGAAAGTGTTCTTCGAACATAGAGGTTTGAGGTAAATGCCTCGAAACATTCGTTGTTACCTAATATCTGAGAGGTTGATGCGGTTGGCATCGGAGCTACGAGCAGCGAGTTTCGCATACCCTTGTCNATNATTTCAGATTTCAAAGAATCCCAGTCCCAACGGCCGCTGTGCGTGTTCATTCCCCAAAGATCGAACTGAAGTTCNCCTCGACTGGCTGGAGAACCTTCAAAGGTCGAGTAAGGTCCTTCAGCAATCGCTGCATCTTTTGATGCAGTACAGGCTGCAAAGTAAATTGTCTCAAAAATTTCTTTGTTCAGTTGGCGCGCCTCAGGACTTTCAAAGGGCAACTTCAACAACGCAAAGGTATCTGCAAGACCCTGTACTCCAAGACCAATTGGTCTGTGTCGCATGTTAGAATTGCGCGCTTCAGGAACAGGGTAGAAATTAACGTCTATCACGCGGTTGAGATTTCCTGTAGCATGGTAGGTGACATCGTAGAGCAACTGATGGTTAAATGTTTGATTTTCAACATCAACGTACTTGTTAAGAGCAATCGATGCTAGATTACAGACTGCAACTTCATCCTTCGCAGTGTATTCCATAATCTCGGTGCAAAGATTTGAAGACCGGATTGTCCCCAAATTCTTCTGATTGGATTTCTCATTNGCAGCATCCTTGTAAAGCATGTAAGGAGTACCAGTTTCAATTTGAGATTCCACCAGTTTATCCCACACGACACGGGCAGGTAGAGTTTCACGAGCAAGTCCTTGAGCCTCGTACGATTCAAACAATTGCTTGAAATCTGCACCGTATGCATCTTGAAGACCTGGGCATTCGTTTGGACAGAAGAAAGACCAATCCGCATTTTGTTCAACACGCTCCATGAACAAGTCCGGAGTCCACAGTGCGTAGAACAAGTCGCGCGCTCGGAGTTCTTCTTTACCGTGATTCTTTCTCAAATCAAGGAATGCAAGAATATCAGGGTGCCATGGTTCTAGATAAATTGCAATCGAGCCTTTTCTCTTTCCGCCCCCTTGGTCAACATAACGAGCTGTGTCGTTAAAGACTCGAAGCATTGGAACAATTCCGTTGCTTTGCCCATTTGTACCTTTAATGTAGGAGCCTTTTGAACGAATGTGATGGATGGAAAGTCCAATTCCACCAGCTGATTTGGAAATCAATGCACACTGTTTGAGAGTATCGTAAATTCCGTCGAGGGAATCATCTTGCATAGTCAAGAGNAAACATGAGGACATCTGAGGAGTCGGNGTTCCTGAATTGAAAAGAGTNGGTGTTGCGTGNGTGAAGAATCCTTGGCTCATCAAATCATAGGTTTCCAACGCCTTGCTGATATTGGCATGATGAATTCCAACTGCTACACGCATCAACATGTGTTGGGGCCTTTCAGCAATTTCTCCATTAAGTCGAAGAAGGTAAGAGCGCTCAAGTGTCTTGAAACCAAAATAGTCGTAGTTGTGATCTCTCTTGTAGTCGATGTGATTGTTCAGCACNTCTGCGTTCTCCATGATAATTGAAAAGACTTCTTCGGAGATAAGTGGAGCATGTTTGCCNGATTCAGGGTCGATGTATTCGCGTAAATCAGTAATCACNTCAGAAAAAGTATCCTTGGTAGAACGGTGGAGGTCATCGACACAAATTCGTGCAGCTAGCCGGCTGTAGTCTGGATGCTGAGACGCAAGAGAAGCGGCAGTCTCAGCAGCAAGTTGGTCGAGTTCCCGAGTCGTCACTCCATCATACAGTCCTTCAATGGTCAACTTCGTCACATGACCAGGGTCAATCCAAGTTTTNTCGAGACCGTGTGTAAGGGTCTTCAATTTATCATGAATAGCATCAAATCTGACATCTTCTCTTTCGCCTTTTCTGTTCACTACTTGCATCGTCATTTTTGCTCCTCCATGTGTTTGATTTTATCCGCAGTATTTCCCCTTCTTCGCGTACGGTTCAAAAGTCTTCGTCCATTGCGAAGCGCTGTTGGATACTTCCGAGGTTCCCACCGTCTTTGACACCAGACTTCTGATATTCGCCAACTCTCTTTTCAAAGAAGTTGGTCTTTCCTTGCATTGAAATCATTTCCATCCAAGGGAAAGGATTGGTAGCATTGTAAAGTTTACTCGCACCAAGTGAGACCATCAGGCGGTCGGCTACAAATCGAATGTACTCTTGCATGAGGTCNGCATTCATGCCAATCAAGGAAACCGGTAACGCAGACGTTACAAATTCAATTTCAATTTCGACAGCTTCTGAGATAATCCTGTGAATCATGTTCTCGCCTGCACCACGAATCAACTTATTGTGAAGAAGACAAGCGAAATCACAATGCAATCCCTCATCTCGTGAAATCAATTCATTGGAAAAGGTGAGGCCTGGCATGAGGCCGCGCTTCTTGAGCCAGAAAATTGCACAAAAAGAGCCGGAAAAGAAAATCCCTTCAACTGCTGCAAAAGCGACGAGGCGCTGTGCAAAGGAACCTTTCTTTCGAGAAAGCCAGCGCATGGCCCAATTGCCTTTCTTCTTAACCGAAGGTACTGTTTCAAGGGCATTGAACAAGTGATTCTTTTCATCTGGGTCAGTAATGTAAGTATCAATAAGTAAAGAGTATGTTTCCGCATGGATGTTTTCCATCATGATTTGGAAGCCATAGAAGCATCGGGCTTCAGCCCATTGAACTTCATCGGCAAAGTTTGTAACGAGATTCTCATTCACGATTCCGTCACTAGCGGCAAAGAATGCCAAAACATGCTTCAAAAAATGGCGCTCATTGTCGCTGAGTGTTTTCCAATCCTTAGCATCCTCTGCCAAATCAATTTCCTCAGCAGTCCAAAACGATGCGGCGTGCAACTTGTACATCTCCCATACTTCTGCTTGTTCAATAGGAAACAACACGAATCGGTCCAAATTTTCTTGGAGCATTGGCTCAATATGTTCTTGGGAAAGATCCAATTCAAATCCATCGTTTACGTCAGAAGTATTGCTGTGTTCAATGACCATGATTCATCCCCCTCGTTTGTTTCACGCGCTGGAATTTATTTGCCCTCCGAGGTAGTGTATAATGTTCACCCTTCGCAAGGTATGCTAAACGCTGTTTTTGCGAGGGTTTTTCGAATGCTAAAAAGTGCCTCAGTGATGCTCTAAAGGATGTTTTCACCCACAGACTATAAAGGCCGGTTTTTGAATGTAAAATTTACACTACCTCTAGGTTCGTTTCCACTCCAACTTGAGTATTTTTTTCTTGGGCGAAATTTTCAATCACGNCTCATATATTGAAGTTCAATNCACAAACTTACATTCCTTGAAAATACATTGNNATTCAAACAGATGTGTTGTCATGATATTGCACCCATCTCCCATACGCTTCAGATGATTCGGCAACATGAAACAAAATTTGTGGCAATTCATACGGATGATTGCGTTCTAAGAAATTCAGAAGCACCGCTTTTTTCACTGCAGAGCATTTCATTTCAATTCGCCATTCCTTTTCTGAGTTGAGTTTTCCGTCCCATTCATACATTGAACGTACTTCTGAATACTCAACACATTTAGCACCATTTTCAATCAAATTTTGACAGAAAGAACCAACTCTATACTCTTCCCAGTTACTAGGGAGAGTGGTTTGAATTACAACAACACCTTCACTCATGTTAAGGGCTAGGAGGTCTACCTCATNAATACTTTCAACCAAAAATTATCGAATTCAAATTATGAGATTCTGTTCGAATCAATAAGGCATGATTTGTACCTGAGAGGGATAAGTCTGTTTTCAGCCTAAATAAGCCATTTTATGGACTCAGTAACCATTTAATAATAGAATTNGAAAACCTAATTATTAGTTTTTTTTATATACTTATTAAAAAACGGGCAAACATGGTCAACGATGAGGGTGTAGTGGGAACAGTAAATCCCGACGTCAACGAGAGTGTAAATGAAGAATACGATGTCATCATTGTNGGTGCTGGTGCTTCTGGTGTTGGAGTTGCAATTTCGCTTCTTCATTCTGGTATTGAAAATTTCTTGNTCGTCGATCGTGCGGGTGTTGGAGCATCCTTTGCCGCATGGCCAGCTGAGACCAGATTCATCACCCCTTCATTTCCGAGTAACTCCATAGGTATGCTTGATTTAAATTCTGTTGCAGTAGGCGTATCTCCTGCGTTCAACATGAGAATTGAGCATCCAACCGGTCAAGAATTTGCCACTCATCTTCAAGGATTAGCCGAGTACTTTGAACTCCCTATTCTTGAAAATACGAACATTACGAATATCGAGAAAAACGGAGACATATTCAATCTTGTAACTGAAAATGCCACACTCACCTCCAAGAAGGTCATTTGGGCTGCAGGTGAATACCAGTATCCATCTCAAGGAGGTTTCGAGGGCAGCGAATTGTGCCTTCACAATTCCAATGTCGAACGATATGGAGACATGGAAGGTGATGAGATTCTCATCATCGGCGGCTATGAAAGCGGCATTGATGCTGCATACCATCTGTCCAAGAGCGACAAAAAGATTCGAGTTTTCGACAGAAATTGCCCGTGGACTGATGAAAGCTCGGACCCCAGCATCGCTCTCTCAACTTTCTCCTTTGAACGAATGCGGCATGAGAAATTCCAAGAAAACGTTGAATTGTTCGCTGAAACTTCAATCCTGTCGGTTACCTTCGATGGTACCGTCTATGAACTTACAACTGACGATGGCCAAGTTTTCCAGTCCAAAACCCAGCCTCTTCTAGCAAATGGCTTTGAAGGCAGCCACAAGCACCTTGAACATTTGTTTGAAATGAGAGATGATGGGTTCCCTTCCATAAGCGACCAGGACGAATCAACAATCACTCCCGGACTGTATCTATGTGGACCATCGGTACGACATGACAATCATATTTTCTGCTTTATTTTCAAATACCGCCAAAGGTTTGGAATTGTAGCTCAGGCAATTGCTTCATCAATGGGTTTACCTACTGAAGATTTTGTCGCAGCATACAAGGGATGGGGAATGTACTTGGATGACCTATCCTGTTGTGGCCAGGAGTGCTTAACATGTTAAATCGTGAAAAAATGCTCAGTCTCGAATGGCTTGGACAAACTGTTGCAAGCGCATGCTGGATTGTGAGCGTGTTTGTTTATGCAGACGGTGCATTACCTGAAACCGCTGGTGATTGGTTACAACTCACTGCAGCATCTGCTTGGATGGTAGCAAACATTAGTTCGGCCCTATCCAAGAGTGAAAGTTCAGAATGAATCCACTCTCAACATGACGCCGGAGATTTGTTTATCTATGATTGAAATAACAAATGAACATGAATAAGTTTGCTTTGTTTGTATGTCTACTCTTTTTTTCAGTTTCCTGTGTTGAAACTCTTCAAGACAATACATTGAGAGAGTCGAATCTAATCTCACATTCCCATGACGAAGAAGACGACATTGCTCGTCCAGTTGCAAATGCAACGCTAACCGAGGAGGATGGCGTCATCGTGCAAACTGGAACCAAAACCACCTCGAACAAAGAGTGGAATGTGTACAGAGTTATGTTAGGGGAAAACGGAGAGGCAACCGTCGATTTTGATGGTAGTAGCTCGTACGACCCCGACCATGCAGATGAATCCGATACCGGCATTACNACCTACGAATGGAAGGTGTTGTTTGATGCCCCATACGGAAGTGAATTTGACCTCCAAGGCCATACCTTTTCCTATTCCACTGAAGACGCCAGCACCAATGAATCCGCTGGACTCTGGTCATACAATTTTACCAATGTGACCGTCGACTCAACAGGAACGAACGAAAATCAAATTCGTATTGAGTTAATTACCTATGATGCAGTAGGCAAATTCAGTGAAAAATTTCGAATGTTTTTTGTCGTAGTCCCACACAACTTCATCGATAATGAACCGGAGTTTCAATTTGACATGACGTTAAACGGTACGATGGTGACTAACGATACAATCATGCTGAACGGTTCGTTGATTTCTGGTTCGGAGACGGTTGAAGTCTATGTTGAAGTGGCCTTTTTTGAAGAACATTTTTCTGCCTCAGCCATTGAGAAATACAACCTTAATGTACAGAATTTATGGGCGAAATCCGAAGGCCTCTATGATGGAGACGACTTTTCGCTGACACTTTCTGTAAAAGATTTGTATTCAAACACATCGAACAGTCAGCGTGTGTACATCAAGACGTACGAAGGTAACCCTCCTGATGAGAAATGGGTTAATTTGTATTGGATTGAATTTACCCTTGCTGCCTGCCAAGGTCTCGTTGCACCTGATGGAGCGATTGAAGCAGGCGGAGAGTTCATTCTCGATGAGAACGGAGCGTGTCAATGGGTGGGGGTATGGTCTTATGACTCTGTTACGGGTGAGTGGGTGGAGCCAAAACCACAACATTATGCAACTTTTTCGTTGGATTTGCCTTTGGATGCAGAAATTATTGAGAACGATTTCTTTTTCATAAACGGAACGCTCCTTTCCTCCTCACACGATGAGACCTACATCGAAGTGGCGTTCGAAAATATGTCCTTTAATTCGTCAGCTGATGAGAAAAATATTCTTTTCTTGAATCATTTATGGAACCAATCGAATAGTTTGTCGGAACAAAGCAACTTCTCTCTTCAGTTGGGTGTTGAATCGCTACGCGGGAACATAACTATGGCCCACTATGTTCATGTGCGGGCCTTCGTAATTGATAATGAATCACAAAAAATTCTTACCGACGAAGCCTCGTNCGAAATCGTTGTTCCTTACCTTGACTCGGATGGCGACGGGGTTGCAGATGATTTCGATGCGTTTCCAAGTGATTCCAATGAAACCCATGATTCCGATGGCGATGGCGTGGGCAACAATTCTGACGCATTTCCTCAAAATCCACATGAAACTATGGACACAGATGGTGACGCTTACGGCGACAACTCAGATGATTGTGCCGAGGTTGCAGGGAATTCTACCATAGACCGAATTGGGTGTTTGGATACTGATGGCGATGGTTGGTCAAACTCCAATGATTCGTTTATTGATGACGATAAAGAATGGAATGACACTGATGGCGATGGTGTCGGTGATAACTCAGATGCATTTCCTAATGACAAGAGTGAGACAAAAGACACTGATGGTAACGGCGTTGGTGACAATGAACAATTTGAGGCGGAACAATTTGAGTTGGAACAAGAAAGAAAAAATGCCACCATTGTAGGTGTTCTAATAGCAGTGATTGGGGGAATTGGAGGGGTTCTCTACTTTAGGATGAAGATAAATTCCAAATCTAGGCTAGAGTCTGAAAAATTGTCAACAGATGAAAGTGTTGATTTGAACATCAACCAAAATGGAGCGATTGTACATAGTTCAAATGAGGTTGTAGGGGCAACAGTTCTGACACAATGGACNGACAACAACGGATATACATGGAGAAAAATGAGCGATGGAAGCACACATTGGTGGGACGGTACTGTCTGGAACCGATATGAAAATTAGTCAGCCAATACCTATTTTTCCAAGAGATAGTTCTCATATTGCTCTTGGACATCCTCAGCAGTGATTGAATTTACAGTTGGTGACTTGACTCTCAAACCCCCTTCAAGGTCAACAATCCAATATGTAGGAAACCCTTCGTCAATGTATCCTGTGACATAATCATGTGCGACTTGAGAGTGAAGGATTGTATGTGTTGTATTGTATTCCTGTGACCAATTCATGGCATAAGTTTGGTTGGCGGGCTCCGATGTTTCATTGCTTCCAAGAATTTCAACAAAACTCACGTTGTAACGNTCGTCAATGTTTTCCATTTCTTGAATGAGGCTCGTAGCGTTCTCAGTCGCCTGAATGCAATAGGGATAGCACCATTCTCCCATGTTGAGAAGTACAACAAGCATCGTTCCTTCCATATCAGAAAGCGTCACGTTTTCTCCATGCTGATTAGGAGCGGTCAAATCGGGTATTTTTTCGCCCATAGTTGGTGCAACACTGCTCTCATCATCCGTTCCAATGCATCCTGACAAAGGCATCAAAAAAATCAGAAGAACAGCACAAACTTGCTTGCTACGCATTGATNTAACGTCTGATTCATGGAAAATAAACCATTCCCTTTCCATCTTGAACTCGGATGAAGCCTCTGATTGTAATAACTGGGCAATAGGTATTCGGTTTTACCCTTTGAAATAGGTAAAAATCCCCCTCATTCAAGTCGTATGATTCAGGGTAGCGTTTGTTTATACAAATGAATTTTTAAATTGAATATAAAAGAATCATGAACTAAATTTCTTCGAATCAACTTCGGTATTTAGAATCCAGCCAAACTTCTGAGCTGTCTCCTTCATTCTGTGTTCTAATCCTTTTTNTTTGGAATTTTTATAAAATACAGTGATATTTAGTTCCCAATCTTCTCCTAGTGAAGTTGTGCCATGAATCCAAATGCCGTTATCAGGTCCCGATACTGCTTCTGGGTCGGCCCCTGTAACAAGTCTCATTTCCACTTTTTTCACTTCTGATATTTTGTACTCGAACGACTGGTCTACGATTCCAAAGATGCTGGAACTGAGATGTAAGACGTCTCGATCTGAGTCGATATCAATTATGTATGTTCGCAACAATCCACGTTGGGCTACGAAAAAGAAATATGGTAATACCGGGTAGATAGGGATTATACAAATCGATGCGACAATTTCCTTAGCAGATGCTTGTGAATAGAATGAGAATGGAAGAACAACTAAAAGTATGAAAATAGGAACGATTAGCGCAGAAAAAAATGCTCGTTCCAACAATGAATAACCACCTCTTTCTCGGTGGTTCATCGTTGCTAATTCCTCTTGCACAAATTCACCTAACGGTAACCAATGCTTAATTTCGCCGCCGGCATCATCTTTTATCTATTGGTTTAAACGGCGTATTCGAATACCCTTTGCATTTTATTTTTCTATAGAATGGAGGTTTTATTGGTTCGATACAGACGTTAGCGAGTGTACTGGGGGACTGAACACCCATTGTACTCTGCCTTCATGTGATGAGGGATTTGAAAGAACCCTTCCGATTTCGTGCAATGATATGTCAGGACTCTAAGTCACATCGGTGATAATTTGTTCACAGGAAAGAGGGAAACTCATTTCTTCCATTGGGCGAGAGAGATGTTGTTTTCCTTGGTGAACACTCGNTCTCCGAGCNCTCCACCATAACGAGGAAGGTTTTCCATTGCTTTTCTCGGCACACAGGTTTCAATNTNNACCATGTCTGCATCATCCAGAATGTATGAGAGGGCAACAGCCTTTGCATTCTCTTCCATATGATTGGGGTTTCCAGTACCAGGAATAGGCACGACGCCAGCGCCGTTGAGAGCATCTCGGCCTTTTTTATGGACCCAAGCCAAACTGAGTGTGCCGAGTGCGACGTTTTTCTCCTTTGCTAAGGAATCAAGAGATATAGCTAAGTCGCGCTCGCCTTCTTTGACTGCGTAGCCTACACCCCCCATCTTTCGGAAATCCATGCGTGACATCGCCTCTGGGTCAAGTGAAGTATCGGCCAAGAGGCCGCGGCCCATCGGAGCATAGGCAACAATGCCAATGCCGAGTTCAGCACAAAGTGGAACGATCTCGTCCTCCAACTCACGAGAGTAGAGGGACCATTCCATCTGAACGCATGTCAATGGGCACACAGCATGTGCTCGGCGAATTGTTTCAGCGGACGCTTCTGAGAGGCCGACATACTTGATTTTCCCTTCAGCAATGAGTTCGTTCATGGCCTCCATGGTAACTTCAATTGGAATCTCTGGGTCGACTCTGTGGACGTAATACAAGTCAATACAGTCAATGCCCATGGCTTTGAGAGAACGGNNACACATGTTCTTGACATCTTTTTTCTTTCCTGATTTCATCACTTTGGTGGCAACCTGCCATTCTCCCTTGTGTTGCGAAAGCCCAAGTTTCATTCGCTTTTCAGCAGAATTGGAAGTGGGAAACCACGAACCGAGCATCATTCCAGACAGGTTCGTGTAAATCTGTGCAGTATCGAAGTGAGTTACTCCCGCTTTAATCGCGCGAGATATGAGTTCTGCTACCCCTTTGTTGGAGACATCATTCATTTTCCCGTATAGGTCTCTTTTCCCCATCGTGATACCGACTGACATCATTCCGAGACCTTGTTCGGATGTGGTGAAGCCTTGTGTTCCGAGTGGTATCTGTTTCATCATCCTAAATTCCTCTGCTCATGTAAGCCATTCTTAATTCAAACATAAGTCAAGCAGTTGCAATATTGTAACGATGAGTGCTAGGAAGTTCAGAACTCGTTGTTTTCACCTTCAAGACCATAATGAAGCAAGCCCTCCAAGATTGGCTTGATGGTGTTAAATGATTCAGTTAACTGATATTCCACTGCGGGCGGGTTGGTTGTGAGTTCATTTCTTGAGATCATTGCAATATCCTCGAGTTCGGTAAGTCTTCTCGTCAATGTGGTTGAGTCTATNGAGGATGATTTCTTGATTTCAGAAAATCGCAAGCTTCCATNCTTCGTCCCGAGAGCATAAAGAACATGCAACATCTTGGATTTCGACAGTACACGTAGAAGTTGTTGTATTTTTTTTGACGCAACTTCGTTTTTTCTTTCCCATTCAGTAAGCGTTAACTCTCCCATGAATTTGCGTTGGCACTGTTGTATTCAAGGCTTGAGTTACACTATTGCAACTAAATTCGGAAATCCACTGGGATTGATTCGGTAATATTCCGAGCAGTTCGCCCTCTGTATTCCCACTCGTGAGACACCAGTCGCTTCGGAACCCTATCATGATACTCCTATACAGGGGGTATCTCGAGGGTTCTGAGTCAATTTTCTAACCGAGTGGCCAAAAAATCATCTAGGAATCTTTAGATTGGCAATTTTTGCGAATTTGGAAATCAGTTTTATGATTCTCCTTCTTTCCTCTGAAGATTGCGATGAGTGATACGACAGTAATTCCAACTCTTGTTCATCGGTAGCAAGAAAATATTGATGTGATGTAGTGCTTGATGTTTCGCCGCCTACATCACGCACTCTTTGTCTGATATGGCTTTTGTTGGTTAGTTGAATGCTTTTCAACTTCATTATTTTGTCGTCAGCTATCTTATAATCTACCACAACATTTTGTTCAGCGAGGTATACTTTAGCCTCGACTATTTCACATTTTTCGAAAAANGGACCGCTATCAAAAAGAGCGGTATAAATGAACACCAAACCCAATCCTAACAATGGCAAGGTAACTATGCCAAGGGCAAGAAAATTAATTCTCTTGGAAACATTCCAGGTCGAACTATGTTCTGTAAAGGAAATAGTTGGTTCCAATTGATTATTCGCTATGGATTTGACTAACGATTTGATAGATTCAGTATCGACACTTTTTTGTTCGAATCTTAGTTCATCTTCTAAATCTTTGAACTCATCCATAGGTGGCGGCTAATGTAATCTGAACTTAACAGTTGACCCGACATCCTTCCGTCCAAAATCATGGAGTTAGCGAACTCTTGTGGGTTGATACAGACAACCGACATATCATTTCCATGAAATCGCAAGGGTTCGTCCGAACCCCTAAGAAATTATAGAAGAGTACAATGAGTGTTCAGACCCCCAGTACACTGCCTAGCGTCTGACAAGTCCCACTGCAAGCCCTTTAATTCGTTAATNCCTAATCAATGGGTATTCGGATATACCCACTGATAATACCCAAAAATGATTAACTTACTGAGTAATATTATTTCTGTGGATGAAGGACCGGCTGGGACGGAACTCGAAACCAAAACCAAACATCTGTTGATTGGNCTTGGTGTCCCAATTTTTTCAATACCTGTGACTTTTATCATTCCAGGGATTTTGGATTTTTGTGAATTTGATTTCGGTAGTGGTTGTAATGTCGTAAGTGATGGCGTATTTTCTTTCTTTTTTTTTCTGCCATTCTTGGTTTCATCAACCATCATTGTCTATTCAATTCTTACTAAGGAAAAATCGGTAAAAAAATGGGCGAAAATATCTACATTATTGACATTCATGTATGCTGTAACAATGGAATTTCTGAGGCTAGTTGCCCTTCAAACGATCTGAATCTTTCAATTGGATTTACTTTGTTGACACTATTTTGTTGCAGGATTTATGATTGCATTTGCTTATTACGACGGACAATAATCGCATGGGCCCCCTTACGAAACCCGTCAATCGAATGGGTAGCGTCTGACAAGACCCACTGCAAGCCCATTGATTTGCTAATACCTGAGCAATGGGTATTCGGATAACCCCTCTGAACCTATCCGAAAGCGATTATGCTGGGGAATGTTTTATTCAATCTAGCCTCTCTCCCACCTGTATGAAGTTCCGATTGTTGTTTGTGAGTATGCTCTTTATCCTTGCACCTATGTCTGGCTGTTTGTCTTCACAAGAAGAAGATTCTACAAAGGCAGATAGTTTTGTCAACGTTTCAAATTCACTGATCAAAATGACTGATGAGGCGCCTGGAGAGAATTGTGCTTATGGTGGAGTTAAAATTGACACTGGAATCGATTTAGACAGCAATCAAAAGTTAAGTGATGATGAAATTGACAATACTGCATATGTGTGTCATGGTGACCCGGGTGAAAATGGATTTTGCAATCCTGAAGATTGTTGTAATCCTGTAAATTGCGATAATCAAACCTCATCTGTTGACCAACTAACTGGAGGCGGTTGGCACACCTGTATGCTTAGAGAAGATGGCACCGTGATGTGCTGGGGTAACAACTACTATGGCCAAATTGGAGTTGGATACACAAACGCTTCTGGAGGCGTTAATCCGGTTGATGTAACC
>NYZH01000034.1 GCA_002687075.1 Methanobacteriota archaeon | reverse complement strand
TTCGGTTATATGACAAATATGAGAGCAGCGAAGAGAAATATATAGAACGTAGATCCGATCGAAAAAGGTTATTTACACAGTTTTTTCGCGAGGCAAGTCGAGGAAATAGCCTAGCGTTAGGCCAACGGTCTGTGTTTGAAAGAGACAAAAGTTCAGTGAACTGGTTTTACTGGTACATGAGAAAACCTCCCGTGTTTAAATCAAATTTGTCTCGACTGGTATACAAAGTACCAGTAAACGAGCTGAGAGAACGATTCATTTTTCGTGGATTTGAGAACCATCATCGTGGGGGTGTATGTGTCACTCCATGGATCGTGCCTTATCGATACTTGGTTCCAGAGTTGAAACAGCTTGTACCCAAAGAGGAGACAAAAGACTGGGATCGCATTGAGAACGAGTGGGATTTTTGTCTCAACAGTGATTTTGGCGGAGTCGTTCAGCAGTTGGAAATGATGGCCGAAGAAGTTTATCGTTTAGGCAAACCTCAATACTTAGCTATCGAAGCGGCCAGAGCAGAAGCGGTAAAAAAAGTGGAAGAAGATCCGGCGGCAGCTGCGTTTTAGTCACTATATGATAGCGCGTTTGCGGCAATTGACAGAAATGAACCGACAGCGCAAAGAAACTTGAGAAGAAAGCACTTCGGAACAACATATTGCAATAACAAAGAAAAGAAAACGATATTAATTGTTTAAGTATATGTATCTGTACGTTAAAGCTATTACTGCGGTGCACACGAGACACACAAAGGACAACGATAGTTTGGGAAGTGACGGGGTAATAATTTCTTTCCTCCAGTCTTGGTGAAATCCCGCAAACCAAGGTGTGCTCAGCGCGAACAAAAAGACAGCGACACTGCTCACTTTCTCTTTCGCAGACTGTGTTTCCAACACAAAAAAGGGTAGTATTGCCGAACACACCGCGGCGTATCTGCTTGCCAGCGTCACGTCCCATCTCGTATCTCTCACACTTTGAAACGCCGCAATTCTTGCCTCGCAGCAACAGGCCGCCGCGAAGCAGGCCAAGAGCGTTTCCAACAAAGTAGCCGAGTGGAACGAGTGGGATACCCCGTGGAGTACCAAGGCGCACACACCAAGTACAATGTGCATGCCAGTAGCCAGCCATAGCGCCGGCGCGGTGGCGCGGTATCCCGTGTGCGCAAACCCGCTAAAAGATATCGTCGTCAATACTGCGGGAAGAATGAACTCCCATCCAGAAAATAGAGTTGCTGTGCCGAATAACAGCGTGTGCGCGAACATAGCCACATTGGACCCGTGAGTCACCGATTTCAATCCAAAAGCGCAACTCGCAAAAAAAGGAAACATAGTGGCCGCCGCCGGAGAGAGTGGAAACTGTAACGCGCAGCTCAGCGCAAACCACGCTTTTTCGCTGAAACCAAGAGGTGGTGCAGTGAGTTTCAATCCGGTCGTGCTCTGCAAGTATTTTTTTGACGATTGAGTGCGCCGCACTGCAAACCATACTGCGTACCACATGGCGCTCGTGAAGTGAAACGCAGAGTACTGCACCATCGGGTGCGATTTATGTCTTGGTACGGCGCTGAGCGCCGCGCCAATAACGTACGCCAACGCCAGCGCGTTCATTCGTCGTAAAGTAGCAGTACGAATCGTTTATAGAGGCTGAATGACACTCGGTTGTACTTCTGAAATTTCTATACCAACAAGTTCATCCTGTCTTGGCTCTTTGGACATCAAAGCCACGGCCGGTTTGTTCGTGGGAGCTTCAGGCATTTTCAGCATATCCTCGGACACTTGAATCACCGTGTTGTCCTTTGATTTTGCTTGGAACGGATCGCTCAGCTCGGCTAATTCCTGTAGTAACTCTTCCTGGTCGTCGTCGTCGAAATTGAGCGGCAGACTGTCTGCCATTAAATCGTCGATTTCGCTCAGCGCGTTCATGTGTTCGGCCAGATCGTCCGAGACTCGTTCTAAATTCTCTACGTTATTCTTCTTGGAAAAACTCTCAAACGCCTTTGCCGTCTGCTTCAGCGCGGCGACTTGCATTGCGTTGACTTCCAGCGCTTCGCACGCCAGAGTCTTTGCCAATACCTGCTCGTTCCTTTTGACGCACACGTTCAAGTAGTGTCTCAGAGTGCGTCGCTTTTTCAGCAAAGACATGAGCCTGTCTCTCTTACTCTCCTGCTCGAATTTCGACCCGGAAGGCATATTTTTCCCGACTTGAATGGCTAGTTCCACCTCCTGTATATCTTTCTGGTACTTGACCTGCATTTCGCGGAGCCTGTCGCCGCTTTGCCTTAAAATCGCGTTGGTCGATTTATGCCGCTTGGCATTGCGCTGCTGCTGAAAATTCACGAAACAGTCCGAGAACAACACTCCCATGCTTCTTTGCATGTACAAAGAAAAAAGAATATATACAACAAAGTCAAAAAAAATTACAAAGATACCCATGAATCGTGATACACCGCGACTTCTCGCGGTCGGATCCGGCGGCAATTTGTTTCCGGAACTGCTGTCGGCGTGCCACGAAATTCGTAATTTGGAAGACTACGATTGGACGCATCTTGCCGGTATCAGCGCAGGCGCGCTCGTATGCGCGCTCGTCAGTATGGTTCCCTACGGTGATCTCGACACCTTCAACAGAGACTTTGAGAGAGCGAGACTCAAGTTCACCGACACCACCACAAGTCCCTTTCAACCCTGGATTCCACTGGGACAGTTTGCCTCGGCGCTCTTCGCCGTTCTTTTCCACAAAGAGTCCGTGTTCAAAAATAACATGTCGCAATTCGTAGACCAGGAGTTCTGCCGCGCCAAGTACCTTTCCTCCGGAAGAGTATTGAGCGTTGGTATTTTTGACACCGTGTTGCAGGCATACAGGACGGTGTGCTCTGAAAACTGCAACCCCACCACAATGCAGCACGCCATCGTAGCCTCCACGGCCGTCCCCGTAGCGTGTCCTTCACAAACCGTGCAGGGAAATAAGTGCCGCGACGGGGGAATTGCGCACGCAATTCCCGTCGTGGAAATCGCGCGTTTCATCGACGATCACAGAAAAAAAGGTAAAAAAGTGCACGTGGATCTTCTCATCTCCGATTCCATCCAGTGGCCTCCCTCGGAAAAACAAACCGCCGTCGACGTCACGGACTCTCTTCTGGGTGTCTGTGTCTCCATGGCCTGGTTGAATTTAGAACGAGATCTGGAGTTTCTTGTTCGGCAGTACTTGAGCGACAGCGACGACGAGGCGCAGATTGTTCTTCATCTTTTGCGGACAGGCAAAAAGTGTAATTTCAAACGTCCTTTTGGTACCTTACGCGTGGTAGCTCCCATCGATCTCACGCCAAGAGACAGACGACGACGCAGCAACTTTGATGTGGTCGATTCGGACAAAAAGCGAGACCAACTCGTGGCTCGCGGCGCCAAAGCCGCTTGGCGTGCCTGCAATAAAAGACCGGTCGACTCGGATAAATTCAACACTATAAAGGCGTCCATGTAATTTTGACCGATAGTATCATATATGTCGTTGCTCCGTCGTGGTACTCCCGTGGCTCGAGCGCGGATCGTGTCCGAGACCGCACCTCTGCGCGCCGACGTGGAAAGAGTCGTGCTGGACGATTCGAGAAAATCATGCTGCGAGGCCTGCACGGACGCTTACTTTGGCGACCCCGATCGCATAGGCAGCGTGTCTTTGACGTACGGAGATAGGTTTGCCGACGAAGGCGGCATCGATCCGCCTGAATGTCTCTGCAACTGCTGCGGAACAAAAAGATCTTTGGTTTTGATTTGCAACGCCGCGGCGGCTGTCTTGCACGCCGTTCTCTTTGTGTCTTTGCTCGTCATCGTGATCGCGTGGGACATTGATCTGACTCGACCGCTGATCAGCAGAGTCACGATCTGGGAGAAAATCGACGCGGACCAACCGCAGGATGTATGTTTTCACAGCGCAAAGTGCGCCATTCCCTCTCCCAAAATCAGTTTGAATACCACAAACGGAGAGTTCTCCATTTACGCCAGGCAAGTCGACTACGGATCGCTCTCTCTCCAGTGGCTCGTGCTGTCCTTTTCGTTTCTCTCCGCCACCTTTCAGGGTTTGAGACCTCTTGTCAACTCCGCGGAGCGTAACTTGAGACCTTGCCTTGCCAGAGTGTTCTGTGGTTGCTGCTACGAGTCCAACAACACAGAAAGACTTCGCACACCGCCAAGTGAGATGGAAGTGCGCTCCAGTTATCTTCGCGATGTCATGCTAGGCGTCAACTCTACTCGATTCGTAGAGTACGCGTTCAGCGCGACCACTATGATTTTGGCCATTGCGTTCACTCTCAACGTGGAGGAGTTTGTGGTCTACGTGATGCTCGCCACAAGCACCGCCGCAACGCAGCTCATGGGATTAGTGGCCGAATTGCTGCTTGAGAAAAATAAAGCTTATAGGAAAGAGTTGTTCCCCGCGGCCTGGATTTTACACTCTACGGGATGGTTGCTGCAAATCGGAGTGTTTTGGACCATTGTGCTTTCGTTCCAACTCTCGGCGTCAGAGGCGGAGTCCATGAGAGGCGTTGAACCTCCGGCCTTCGTCTACGTGATCGTGTGGTCCATGCTTGCACTATTCGGCAGTTTTGGTGTGGTGCAGCTCGTGGACTTTTGCCATCGCACGTGCTACGACGTGGCGCCGTTGGCCGACGCGGTCGGCGACAAAGATTTCAAATGCTGCCGCAACACCTGGTGGTGCACTCAGCGCAGATGTTTCGGATGTCCCAGTCGAGAAGCCAACGAGTTGGCCTTTATCGTCCTGTCTTTGTCGGCCAAAGCGTTGTTGTCGCTGCTCGTGGCGTCCAACCTTTTCATGGCGCCGTGAGTTTCATACGATAAACGTACCGTTTGCCTTGGCGGTCGCCTTGGCGTCTTTTGTTTGCACGCCGGTGGTCAACCAGAGAAGACGAAACGCGAGTGCAAACAGCACAGAGTGAATGCGTCCAAACCGGAGAGCAAAGTAGGACCTCTGCATCATGACACTCGCGCACAGAATGTACACCCACGAGGACCCCCGTTCGGCAGCGGTCACCCACAGGTACAGTTGCATAGCGCAAATTATCGTGAACACCGTTCTCATTGTCGGATCCTGAAATTCGCAGGTACTTGGCGGTAGTCCTATACATACTGTATCACAAAGTAGCCAAATACCGTCCCACGACTGGAAGATTTTGGAATTGAGTTTGAGCGCTCTTCGGCCTCGAAGAACAACGAGTAGTATAAAACATAAACTGAGTCTCAGTATAAACAAAGATTCCTTCATTTTTTTCAAATCGCATCCTTCTTTTCACCCAGTAATGTCCTCTTTCGACTTTGTGAAGAGAGTCGTCGCAGGAGATGCTATGCTCACCGGCGCGGCTTCAAAGACGGATATAGTGCTCGCCAGCAAACAAAAGAAGAAGACGCAGCAGACACTCTTTTTCAGTAACGGGAAGCTCAAGTTTCACNCNCGCGCNCTGTGCGTCGCNAAACGGCAAAAACGAAAAAAATCAGTGTCGAACACCCGCGCCGTCGGAGCTGTGGCGAGCAAAAGTATTAGNGCAGCGGGTGGNAGCGCGAGNTATGCCGCAGACGACGCCGCAGACGACGCCGCAGACGACGCCGTAGACGACGCCGCAGGCGCCGTTTCTTCTTCTTCTGCGCCTCAACAAAAGCGATCTGGTACGAAGCGCAAGTCGAAGCGAAAGGATACGGGAGTCTCGCACAAAAAGCGAAAGAAAACTCACGAGAGAAAAAAAGTAAAGTTTCACATTCCGCAAAAACGAGTGAACGCCGAGCAGGTGCCGGAAATGCTCATGGCCGAACAGAATATTGTTCCCTCCGACGCTACAGTCGCGGCCGAGACGGCCGGGTTTAATCGCAGCCAAACCATGAACAAACAGACGTACGACGCCTGGAAACANGCCGAGATGCTTTACGGCGATCAAAATCATCTTGGCATGAAGCACAACATTGACGACCTGCGCAACGAGTTGCCTAGACTCAGCAGAGAAGCCGAAAACAAATTGCTGCACGAGTGCCGACGCGGAGAGGCCGTCTGCGAGATGGGTGTGCACTGCGAGAGCCGTGAAATGAGCCAGAGAAAGGGAATCAATCCTCCGATTTGTTTGCCGCAGGTCAAATTCGACGACGGGAGGGAGGGGTACTCGTGTTGTCTCATGTGTCTGCGCAACGAAGCCTGTTCCAGTCTCATTTCAGGTCGCACNAACAGGCAGAGCATCCGCAAGGACGTGTGCATTCANAGCCACGCAAACTACGTGTCCGTACCCAACGAGTACAGNAAAGAGGATATTTTGCCTGTGCGCTTCAACGCTTGGGAGGGAATTTGTCTGCCAATCGTCGGCCACCGAGACAGCGGGTACGAGGCCAAGGCGAAAACGCTGCCGAACGGGAAAACCCAGCGCTACTGGTGCCAGGAAAAGGGATATCCTCGACCCAACTTGGGTCCCTGCAACGCCTTAGAATCCTCCAGCTCTTCTTCTTTTTTATCGTAAGCGCCGCGGACATATGTGAACCAAGATACTTGGTGGAACACGTCTCCGCGGCGCACCCCTATAAAAAACTGTTTGAAGCGTCCGGCAAAAAATACGGAACGTCGCACGTGCTGCAGGCGCAGAGTCTTCTCGATGATATGCGAGATCCTACCAGCGCCGAAGCTTTGCGTCTTGTGCTGTACCAGCACGCCATCATGGAAAACCCAAGACAACCCGATTTCAAAAACGTCTTTTGCGCAAAGTTTCTCGACACGTTTTCAAATCTTATTGTCAGCGCGCCGTTTTTCCACGCGTCGCCGCTCAGTTGCATGAAAGATAATCCCATTGCAAAACTGCTGAGCAAAACCGTGCCGAACAGGTGCCAAGTTCGGAGTCTTGTGGATATCGTGTCCACTACGATTCACACTCACCCGGAAGTCAACCAGTTCATGGACTTCACGATGAAATGCAGTCTCATGGGACTTTTTCCGGGGAGTCGACCGGCGAGACTGGCGGCTCGTAAAAATATTTTGGAAAGGTTTCACATTCCGAAAGACGAAGCCAACGCGAGTTTCACGTTGAACCACGAAGACGATAGTATTGTCTCCTGTCTGTTGCGGCAGGNGNGTTACCACACGCTCTTCTTCGCGCTCAAAGAGGTGCTTGTGTACCTCGTCAACGTATGCTGTCCCGCCGTGAAAAAAGTGCTTGAGGAGAAGCACGGTTGGAGCGATTTCTGTAGGTTGCTGCGACGTTCCATGGACAGAGCGCGTCAGACGCTGACGGGAGATTCGGGTGACTTTTATCGTTTCGAACAGAGCATTTCGTCGGTGAGCAAACAGAAAATCCGGAGGTTGTTCTCCAAGCAAACGATCGACAGAGATTTCGAGAAGGAACTGAATCTGGAATGNCAGAAAAAATTCAAAATCACGAGCTTGGCGGACCGCAGCTCTCACTGGGACGATTTGCATGAGCTTGCGGTGCACGGCGTGAAAACGGATTTTCCGACGGACTGGCTTCCGTATCTGGCGTGGAGAGACGGAGACACACCGCAACAGATCGCAAGAAGACAAGCGCAGTTGTGCGACATAGCGACTGGTTTGGAGAAGGCGAGAAAGGCGTTTTACAACGACGGGTCCAAAGCCAAAATCCGCAGTGTTGTGTCCGAGTACGATTGGGACGATACGCTTGTGGAAGTCGCGTCTTTGGCCGAGGTGTTCAAGCAGAAAAAAACGACCTACTGGATCAAACTGCCTTACCGCGTGACTATTCAACAAATTCGCGCGCTGCGCAGAGTTTACGGAGTCAAAGACGGAACTCCCATGAGCGAGTGTCCTCACTACATGGGGAAAGCCGCGCTCTGCGAGGCCTGCGGTACCTTCAAAAGTTTTCTGACACCTAAATCCGGGAAGTCGAGTACCAACAGACTCATTGCGTTTGGGTTCAAGGGAGCGTTGGTGGACGACGACGATTTGGGTACGTTTTACTGCGGACGCAAAGTCGTGGCTACGGGAAGAAATTCAAACAAGAGCAAAGTCTCGGGGAAGCGCAGCGTCAAAACCGGACGCGCTTTGCGCCACTCCAAATTTTTTGGAACGAGATGCAACAACACAAAACTGACTGTCGTGTCGCTCATAGGTCGCATGTTGTGTTACAGAGAGAAAATGTACGCCATATGCTGTTTCTGCGGCAATTTCCACCGCTTTACGGGAGATTCGTGGCACGGGGATAGTTTGTGCTGCATGCGATGCATTGATCCCGTGACGGGACAGAAAATCTACGAGAACTCGCCTTGCGACTGGTGCGAAAACGTCGTGCCGAACACTCAGCTGACCGATATATGGACGACGGACAACGCTGTGGACCAAGAGGGAAATCCAAGCAGTCTGAAACAAAAAAAGAGACTTTGCAAGAAGTGCGTGAAACCCACGTTCACGAACGCAAAACCTTACAGTTTGTCGTGGGGAGAGGATATTTGCAACGCGCTCGCAGGGTGCCAACATAAACATGTAAAGAGAAAGTAAATATTTTTTTTTCAATTTAACGTATCATACTATCCACGGGTTCCGGTGGTTTCAAATCTTGCTTTTCTTTGCCGTCGAGGGAAAAACGCTGTTGTCTGCGCTTTGCGGTAACTGTTGGATTTGAAGGCATACGCCTTGCGTCGACTCTTTTACCTTTACTTTGGCGACCGCGAGGTATGGGTTTTCCTGAAGCGATTGGTCTATCTTTGACTTCACGTCGCACTGGTTTTCCGTCTTCTTTTGGTGGCTGCGGTTGCGACGGTGCTTCTTCGTCGTCAACATCTTCCGTCCGTTTTTTTAGTAGCAGTCCGTGAGCATGTTCCGCCCATTTTTCTAGTCCGCCAAGATATTCAACATAATCCTTGTCCTTCATCGGATCATACTTCTGTCCTTCTTCTTCTTCTTCGTCGTCAATATCAAAGTCTCTAAATCCCGTATCCGCAATTTTTTCTTCGCCTTCGTCGCCGCTCACTTCGTCAACACTCATAACAGGAGCGTTTGGAGGAGGAAAGTCATTGAAGAATTCACTCCAGTCGCGTTCGTCAATTTTCATATCTTTGGATTTTGTATACTTATTGAGAGGATACATCACCCACTTATTATATGGTTCGCGGAGCTTTGTCCTATCATTCATTTTTGTCTTCTGATAAATCATAGTACTCCAACCTCCTTTTTTCTCAGAATACTTTTTGAGTAACAGCGGTCCATAACTTTCACGGGTTTTTCTCCATGTCCCGTCGTTGTTTTTTCGAATGACTCGAGTATTTGGCGGTGTGCTATCTGTCACGGTTTGAAATGCATTGACCATACTTTGAAAATCTTCGCCTGCTGCTTTTTGTAAAAGGGAATTTGTAATTGGAGAACTCAATTCTACCATGCCTATGTTTCCTTTAACATATCCTTCCCACAAATCTTTTCGTCCGGCATCCCAATCTTTCTTGTATTGTCCAATGTAAGAGTTACTGAAAAAATCCAAGTTCTCTTCCGCATAATCAGACGGATCCACACTTAAATTATTTTGTATTCTTGATTCAATGATTTCATTGTGCAATTCAAGTAATTCCTTATCCGGTTGATTGAAAATCCCCATTTTATTCAAGTCCCATAACTTATACAACGGTGGTTCCATTTTCTGCATGTAATTTACCTGCCAAGCTCCGTTATTTTGTATACCACTCAATTGTTTTAGAACAGAAATTCGTTTTTCTATGGAGATAAGCGTTTCAAGATCGTTTGGATCGTATTTGTTTCTTGCATCAATAATTGTTTCCGCCTTGTCCAAATTTGTTGGGTTTGTGTTTTCTACCTGCTGCTGGTACGCAAAAAGCGCCGCAAGAGAACTTTCATCTTCGTGTTCCCATACATTGAATGTTTCCACAAACCCTTCCTTACCGTCCGACGTGAATACATGACACCGACCGGCAGTATCATGTTCCAACATCTTGCACACCACAAGATCTCCGCGTTTTAGATCTTGTTTTTCTGCACCATCAGCGTCTATCAGTTTACAATCTTGCTTGATCATCGCTGTATTGTAACCCATTTCTCTTTCCATTCTTTCTGCGGACTTGTACTGATTTAAAAATTCTCGTGCTTTCTCTAGCATTCCGTTCAAAAGATCAATGACTTCTTGCTCATACTCAGGTTCAAGATTTTGTCTTTCCTCTTTCGAAAAATAGTCTTTGAAATCTTCTGCGTTTATACTATCCTCAGCATCCTTGGCCATATCCAGAAGAAAAGCGTACACGTAAAAACGAAGATTCACTTCTCTGCTTCTGAAAAAATCTTGACGCGCACCGTCTTCAATATTTTCTGAACCGTCGTATTCTACACCGGCGCTCTTTGCAAGTCGTTTCAAAGATACGTTGTTTCCAATCCATCTTACGATCGGTTCATAAGATTCAGATCCCTTAGCAAACCAACGTTGATAATTGATTTCACGTATGCGAGCAGCTTCGAGTCTCTCATATTCCGCCTCAGCCTTTTCTGCTTCCTCTTTAGCTTTCGTAGCTTCTTCTATCGCTCTTTTTCTGTTCTGTTCGTTTCGAATCCGCTGAGCGTCTGCTAGTTTTTGTCTCAATATTTCCTGTCTTTTTTGCGCTTCTTCCTTTGCTCTTTTGCGTTCCTCTTCTTCCTCCTGCTTTTCTTTATCAGTCTTTTCTCTCCTGATGTTGTTTGTAGCCAAGAAAGCCACAATCTTATTTGTTGCGTTTTCATCCTCAAAAACAAAATTTGGTGGGTTTGGAGGCGCCCAAAAGTCTATTCCTTTCACGGCAAACGAATCGGCAGTATATGCTGTGATTTTTGGTATCATTACGTCAAACTCGTCTTTTCCATTGGCTTTGAACATTAGACGAACACTGCCGTCCTTGTTCTTTTCGAATCTCACTGTACCGCCGTCCTGAGTTTTCTTTTCAATAAATGTTGCTCCTTCCCATTGTTTCTTCAGAATAGACCCCGCGGCAATTACAAGATTAATTGGGAAACTGATAACCTTACCCCCCGACGTGATTACGTAGTCCACTGCTCCTTCGAGTATATTTGCCACACTCGATGCCTTGTATAGAGGATCACTCATGAGCTTCCGCGCAAATGAAGCCGCATCACCAGCTTTCACAGCCGCAACACCCGCAGCAGTCTTGGCAGCCGCAGCAGCTTTGACACCCGTAGCAGCCGCGACAGTCGTAGCAGCCGCAGCAGCTTTAGCAGTCGCAGCAGCGGTAGCACCCGTATCAGTCGCAGCAGCCGTAGCACCCGCAGCAGCAGTAGCACCCGTAGCAGCAGCTTTGGCATCTTTAGCAGTCTTTGGTAAAACCTTACGAGTCGCGGTGACAGGCGAGGCCATAGGCGAATATGTAATGGTACTGTTCCACTCAGGAACACCTTTTTCGTCGCAAAAATCAACGAGCAAAGTAGTTTTTGCGCTCGGTTCGGTCACCTCGGTGTTCAGTGTGCTTCCAAACACCGCGGCAAGATGCACGACGGGATGCAGCGCAATGAACTGCAGCATTTTTGGAAACGATCGACGGTCCATAATGAAATCGGGATGCAAACCTCTCAGCGCCAACTCGTACCTTTCGTCCTTGCTCAGAAGAATTTTGGATATGGACGCGTTGCCTGTGTAGGAAGGATAGTTGGGGTTGCGTTTGAAATCGAATTTCATAATGGAAGCGTTACCTTTCTCGTCGGAAAGGTAGCGCCAACCCTGTGATTCAAACTGTTGCTGTTTCGACTCGAATCCGGTGAGAGCATTAGGTTTTTTCTCGAACCGATCGAGCATATCCGAAACCGCAAGATCAAACTTGTTGGTTTTGGAACTCGTAGCCGCTTTCATGGTGTCGTAAGCTTTCTTGGCTTTCCCTGCCAGCGTCGCAATAGCAGCAACACCACCAATCGCTGTCAGCGCTTGCATGTTTCCCGTTCTTAAAGCCTCTTTCAAAGCTTCGTGTTCGGATCGTACTTTTCCATACTCTTCGGCGATTTCTCCAGCCTTTTGTAAAGCAATTCTTCTCTTTTTCTCGGCTTTTCTTAACTCAATTTCTGCTTTGCTAAGCTCACTTTGCGCATCCTCAAGTGCTTTTTCAGTTTGTTGCATTTCAAATTTACTGGTCTGCATACCTGCGTTTCTACCGCGACGCTCTGCTTTATTGACCTCTTCGTTAGCTTTCGCAAGCTGTTTTTTTACTGCTTCTGTCTCCGCCTTTGCTTTTGCTAGCGCCTTTTGAGTCTTCAGAAGAGATGTATCCATGACAAGACCGTCTGTCGCGTTTTGTTTCATAGTAAGATTTCTCTGCTGCTCAACCAACTGTTTTTGCAACAATTCAATTTCTTGCTGTTTGGCCTGCAATTGCGCTTCGGCGCTTTTTTTGGCCTCCGCTACCGCTTTTTCAATACTAGGTTGTACAACTTCTTTATCAAATCTATCGACGCGCGTTGACTCTTCTTTAAACTCACGCTCTGCTGCTGCGGCTTGTTCCGCTTGAGAGGCAGCTCTATCAACTCTGTCCATGGCCTTCCCTGCGGCCTCAATACTCTCTACTGCCTTTTGATTTGCCTCATTCATATCAGATTCCTGTTGATCCAAATCCTCCATTCGACCAGGTTCAGCGTTCACTGGTTCTCGGTATTCCAAAGGCGCACCCGGTACGTCAGTGGCCATTTCTGTTTCTGGATCGGGTGAATTATCTTCCGATATTTCCAAACCCTCAGCGTCCTTCTCGGTGTAATCCTCCTGCAACTCTCCTAGATCGCGATTTTTTTCGTAAAGAGTAGGGTACTTTATTGGAGCCATAACCTCATTGGACATGACAGGCTGATCTGATGTTTCCGCGACGGCACCAGACGCCGCATCGGATGTCGCATCGGATGACATATCGGTTTTCGACACATCAATACCACTTAAATCCGCATTTGCTACAGCCTCTTGAAACTCCTTACTGGCTTTAGGGTCTACAGGATCAGCGGCAGGTTGTGCGTCGGGTTGTGCGGCATCCTCCCCGGTACCCGGCATAATACCGCTGGCGACCGCACCAGCGACTGCATCCATAGCCGAAGTCGCTGCACCTACCGCCGAACCCAACACGTTCCCCACCGATTGTATTAACCCAGATTCATTAGGATCCCGAATGGCATCCTTCACGGCCGCCTCGGTCTCTGCCAGGGAAGGTTGCTCACCTTCCCGCCAACCTTCGCGCTTTGCAAAAGACCCATCATCTTCGTACGAATTAAAGGAAACTTTTGGTTCGGGTTCCGTGTTATCTGCACCATCCGCGACAGGTTCAGCGACTTCAGCGGCCTCGGCGGCCTCAGCAGCAGATTCCGTATCAAACTCTGGACCATCAATATTCACAGATTCGATCTCATTTCCCCCAGCATTTTCCACAGCGTCTTCGGCCTCCCTCAACCAATCTGGTTTGCGAACTTCGTTGCTTGGCTCATCGGAAGTAGCACCACCAGCAGCTTCAAGAGCATCAGATCTTGCCTGTTCGCCTTCTTCTGCGGACGGAGTATTTACACTAGGAATATCTGAAAATTCGTTCGTTGAACCGTCTGGATTCATAACCAAACCAGGTATTGCACTGCCTCCAATACCATTAGAGTATGGTATTACACCCATACCTCCAGCATTAAGACCTCCAACACCTGCAACCAAACCTCCTTCGACCACTTGCACAATATCTTTGGGTGCGCCTGTTTCGGATACGAGGTGCGCCGGGTTAGTCACGGTGAAATCCGTACGTAGTTGCCGTACCACCTCATTTTGCTCTTTGGACTCACCCGCAGAGGTGTTCAAAGTATCTGTCTCTTTTTCTTCGTTCATGTTGCAAAGTCACTCTGTTCATATCGTTCCTTAAATACCCCTTGAAAATTACTGCACAATACATTTTTCGCAGTTGACCCCGACGCAATCCTCCTGTCTTCGCTTTTTCCGAAATATTTTTTTTCCGAGTAACCCCTGTCTTGACTGTTTGTCTCCAAACCCAAAAAACTGCGTTTCCGAGTTGGTCACATCGAACAACCAATTTTCCACGTCGCGCACACCGGATCGACGAACAGCCGAAGTGTAAAATAAACGATCCGCGGAAGATTGCGTCATGGTGTTCAGAATCTCAGACTCAAACTCAGCTTCGGGTATTACGCTCGTTTCCCCGCGAAAACGCACGCCGAATTTCTCACCTAAATCCACCGCACACGGTGTCAAATCGTTTTTGGTCACGACGAGCGCAATTGGATTCCGCGGAAACGTTCTGCGCGCAAACGCCAGCCAATCGCGCGTTGTGTCAAAATCTTGCGCGTCCCGAGGACACGTGACTAAACAAGCTCTTGATTGATCTAATCTTCGCGCGAGTTTTTGTGTAAAAGTTTTGGTATTGTGCACGTCCACAAGACGCAGGTTACCAAGTCCCTCGTACTCGTCGAAATCCTTGCAGCTGTGTGTCTGATGAGTTGTCATAGTATTTGCGAGCAGGGTTTTTCCCGATCGCTTTGCACCGAAAAGTAAAATCATTCTTTTTTTTGTTTTTAATAGACTTTTGTTTATATACATCTACTGCATTAGTCGTAAACTTCTTCTTTTCTTTTTGACGGGTGACCCAGGCCTAGAGTGCACCAAAGTGCTGAGGGTTGCGGTCAGTTTATTTTTCTCGAGCACTCGTCGCTTGCGCTTCGGATCCACTCCTTGGCGCAGCTTCTGCTCCTCCGCCACTCTCATTTTTTCCGTCAACAGCCATAGTTTGGAAACGTCGCGCTCCGCCGCGCACAACTGCTCCTCCTGAAACAGTCGATTCAAATCCAACCATACCTGTTTGTCCGAGGCCGTGATTTTGACTCTCTCCCTGTCTCCCTCTGCAAACTCTCTGGCAAGTCTTTGAATCAACCTCTCGGCGTGGTCCACGTTTTTGACGGCCGTGCGGCCAATATGCGTAATTATATCACCCCGCTCCAAAGTTCTTGAAGACGATACGTACGCGTCCTCGTGAAAATGACTCAGCACAACCACGGCTTTGGCGCGGTTCTCGTGTATTTGGCGCAGTATATGAAACGTTTTGGCCGCGGGAATATGATCCTCGTCGTCGGAATCGTCCTCCACACCNCCCTGCAGNAAATCGTGCGTGGCCTGCATGAACACCATAGANCCNAGCAANGCGACTTTNGGGTCAATAAATTCCGGNTANCAGCTTTGNTCCACCAANANCTNTTTGGAGGGGTAGCACGGCACGCGCCGANTNGCTTTGGCCGACGGNCGCCATACCGTCATCGTCGTGTTTTTTGAACACCGACAAATNAATCCGGCGTTCGACGTAATGGAAAAACGAGGTTCTCCNTGCTCGTAGTCTGTCGCCGTACCAAACTTNTCGAGTTTCACCTCCTCCGNCTTTGATATGTTTATGGANACCACAACATCTCCCTCTCTCAAATCAAAAGGACACGTTTTTCTCAACCCGGTAATGATAGCACCGTCGAGATCCGACGGGAACCCGTGCTCCCTGTCGAAAGCGTCGGTGCGGGGAATGAGACGAGCAAAATCCCATCGAGGGAAGTGACCTATCAAACCCGTCTCTTTGGTCCAGTGATTTTGAAACCACGCGAGCACCGAACTAATGGGTGTCGCGTACGCGATTTGCTGTGCCTCGGACTCCACGGCCGTCGCAATTCCAAAACACCGACCGTCCTCGAGCACGACGGGTCCGCCTGAGTTTCCCGAGTTGACGGAACAATCAATCGTCCAGAAATCACAGCTGTCGCTGTTGCGGCTTCCCAAAATTCCTTGAGATACGTAAGCCTCCAGGAACATGGGGAAACCACAGGCAAAAATGCGCTGCTGGTTGGCCTGAAGCGGATCCACGTGCAGCTCGACGCACCGAATATCTTTCAGCACCGAAGCCGGCGCGGAGCAAAACGGATCGAGCGTCTCGTCCTCTTCGGACTGCTTCACGGCCACCACGGCAAAATCGAGCGCCGGTACGGCGTGCACCACTTCTCCGCAGCAGTAGGAGGGTGATTTGGTCGTTCGGATTCTCACTCTGCGCCTCTCGCACGCCGTCACGACGTGCCAGTTCGTCAGAAAAAGCATGGTATTATTTGTGTTCCAGGGAGCCGACGCCGGGAAGTGTTTGCGGTGCACTCGGAACGCAGTCCCGACTCCCTTTTCTCTTCCGAGTATCCGATAAGGTTCAGTGGTGGAAATGCACTTGCTCGTGCACTCCAACATGACGACACTGCTGCGTATATCCTTGTGAGACATGGTTCTTTTACACAAACAAAAAAATCTCGACCCTTATACTACACGATGATGGAAGAGGACGACGAGGTGTACGTTTCGGAGGACGAGGCGCGCGAAGAAAACGCTCGCATATTTAAGGCACTCAAAAGTCTGCACAACGCCGGGGTGAAAGCCGCGTTTAAAACAAGAGACGACGAGCCTACCAAACGCACTTGGGGGAGTCTTTGCGTCGCCTTCGGAGACCAGCAGGAAGCGAGGTTGCACGCTTGTCTCAGACCGTTTCTCTACACCAAAACTCCCGGAAAGGTTTTGAAAAACGCCGCTCGCGCGCTCGCGCGACTGGGAATCGTTCCGGTGAAAGATATGACAGACGTGTTTGAAGTCTGCTCGGCTATGGAGGGAGTTCGTAAAATTCAACTGTTTCCGCTGAGAGATCACAGCGCCATCGAGGAGTACGTTTTGCTTTCCTAAAAAAAATGAATTTACTTTTGTTCGCTTTCTACTACTTTTACACACATTCTGCACTTTGGTGCAGTTTTCAGTAATTGTGTTTGACTGAAATCTCGCTTACACTTTGCAACCTGGCACTCTGCGCAACTGACGCGTCCAAACTGAGCCGCGGCGGCGTCGCGCGCGGCTTTCCGTTTTTGCTCGGCTTTTGTCGGTTTTTTGGCAAGAATTTTTTTCTTGGTCTTCGTCTTTTGCTGCACGCTCTCGTGATTTTTCTTTTTCAATCTTTGCTTCTTCGTCGGTTTCAACCGCCTTTCCGGTACACTTATCTTTTCCATAGAGTCTCAACCAAATCAATGTTTGCGTAGGATCTACGGATACTTGGATCGCTCTCTTAAATACATCCGGATATTTTCTGCACCACGCCTCAAAAGCGGGATCGTCTCCCTTTGATCCTCTTTTATTGTTGCAAGCCGCGCAAACTCGTATTTTCAACACACCCCCAACACATCGCGGTATCACGTGTTCCTTTGTCAAGCGTTTCACGAATTGATCGCAGTACGCACACACTCCAGCTTTCTTGGTCATTATCTCATGAGCGCCATCGCAAAAAGAGTTATACCCCACACTCCGTGCCGCGTCAACGTTCCCGAGCTCGCCTCGTCCTCGTCTTGCTCCGCTTCTTCTTCTTCCAAAATCTCTGATGCGGACAAAGACGTGCACACACAGCTAAACTCCGCTTCTTCACACGAGGCTCTATCCGCGTAGTCGTTGTTGGCATAAAAGATAACTTCAATACCTTGAATACTCGATACCGTCATTATCAAGTTTGTCATGGAGCATTTAGGTTTGCCTGGTGTCTTTTCGTCCACGACGCGAAACGTGCTTGCAGCTGAGTCGCTGCCGTAATTTTTCTCCAGATACTGTAAAAGCGAAAGATAATAGAATCGGCAAGACTCTTCGTTGTCAAGCGGATAGTAATCTTCATCTGGACAAGAGTCGGTGTATACGGGTCCGTTCTCATCATAATCGTGCACGCAGCTGGGAGAGACTCCAACATCACAAATCGTGTTTTCCGAGACCACCTCTGTAAAATATTTCTCGTAGTCCGATCGAGAGTCTGGTCTGCACTCTCCGAATTCCGAGCAAATATGCAGCGCCTGCGCTTCCACACAATCCGGATCTAAAGGATCACACAACTTGCAAAAATCTCCGTAATTTTTCCCGTCACACGGATCGTACGAGCATCCGTCACACGTGGTCATTAATTTTCCCTCTTCGGTATGCTCTAGTAACTGCATATCTTGTATTGCACCAGATAAACTACAGTATCCTTTCTTCTCGTAGTACGACGCACTTATTATTTTCGTGTAAGATCTTACAGTTGCGCTCAGAAAGTTGAATCTTTCGTCACACTCTTGTGTCCAAAACTCGCAGTACTGTTTTGAATTTACGAGTGTCGGAACTTGCGTTGTGAAATCTATTTCTTTGTGGAAAAGATAAAATCCCTTACAGTCCGCGTTGTCACTGCAGTACGTTTTGCATCTCTGTTCCAATTCGAAATCCACATCGTCCTTGCACCAACACTTATTTGCGTACCCAGATTTCCATTTTGGACAAACACCGTTTACAGCGTCGGTAATATCGCAGTCGGACGTCTGCGCGTAAGCGGTACTCAAAAGCAAAAAAAGAAACAACATTTTTGCGTTGTACGTGATCACATTATGTTTATAGGAAAAAAAATTAGATGGCAGTCGTGACGCTCGCGTAACTTCCGAGCACACCCGACCCGTCGTCTCTTCTTTCTATGCGCGCGTACCCCAACTCTCCCCAATCCTTTCCCCAAGAATTACGTACCGTCCAGTAAGGTACACCGTTCTCTTCGCCAAACCCTACGAGCGCAACGGCGTGGTCCGGAATACCCGAGGCCGTGTTCACGTGTTTTGGTTTTAGTATACCAGACTTGTAGTTCAGAAACGCGGGGTTTGTGCTCGGCAGACCCACCGCCACGGGTGCCGCGCGAAGCATATGCATTAATTCTTTTTCGATGTTGACGGCGGACCACAAATCGCAGAGCACAAAAGGCTCGGCGAGTCGCATGGACTCCTCGTCTCCCTCGTCGACGTGACAGTCGTATTTTGGAGAAAGAGCCTGTTTGATGCGGTACACGTCTTCCGGCAGCGCGGTCTGTCCCGGTGTATCACCTGCGCATGTCACTAGTGTTTCAGGCTTGAAAAATTCCTCTTTGTCGTAAAGCTGTTGCCACAGCGCCGTCAGAGTCGCCGCCGCCGCCTCGGCAAAACACTCGTTCTTCAGCTGGTGGTGAACTTCCGGAAACATCACTTCTTCTCTCCAGTCAAACGCCGTGTCTGTCCACGTCTCCGGATTCATCGCGCTCAGATGGCGTCGATGCAAAAGTTTAAAGTTTTTCGGCTCTGGAACTCGAAGAGGTAGTGGGTCGTGCGCATTCAGACTGCGCTGGCTCAAACCGACGTGCACTCTGTCGTCGCGAAACGAGTGCACAAACTCGTAATTTTTCAGAATAAAATCGTTGTCTTTGGTACTGCGGACGACGACGCAAGCAATCGCGGTCAGCACGCACCAAATCAGTACGTGGGGGTGCAGGGTCATATTTTTACCCGCCACGGATTTCCGAGTGCTATATATAGAGCAAGCGAATTTGACTGAGCATCAGAGGTCATGTCGGAACCCGTGTGCACTGAGTTCAGCCACTCTTTTTTCGATCACTCGGAAGCGCTTCTCGTCGGGTACAAATGCGAGTCCACTTGGATTTTTGCCGCCGTCGTCGTGTTTGCCTTTTTCCTCGTCATTCTCCAAAACTTTTTAGCCACGAAAGACTCGCAGGCGAGCCGCGCCGCGCTGACTACGAAAAAAGGCAGCAAGGAGAGAGAAAGGATCATTCGCAAACTGTTGCTGTACACGTTCACCTCTAGTCTTCTTGGAACACTGCATGTGCTGCTCGTCATCGGCGCCAACGCCTATATTCTTTTGGCGTTGATGCTAGGAAACGCCACAGGCGTATACTTTTCGTACAAATCTCAGAAAGAGGACGACCACGACTGCAGCGGAGATCTCCGCGCTATTTTGAAAGCTGTGAGAGATCATCCCGACGAGACAAAGTGGAAAGAGTTGAGGCAAGACATGCAGCTGTGGCTGCAAATCCCCACCACTCCGTCGAGCGACGCCACGCCGCGCTGCGAGCAGGGGGTGTCTCTGAATCAACCCCGTCCACAGCCTCGGATTGCGCTGCAGATTTCTCGGGGGAGAGATTTTGAGCCGTACTCGGACGTTCCTCGTCGTCTTGCGGGTAGGACACGCGCCAGGCAGACGCCTCTGCACTTGTAAGGCCTGCGCACGCCACACCGATGGACTCGAAAAGCTTGCCGTCGATATCCGTCAAGTTTCGCGGACCTTCGGGTAAACACGCACCCACCGACGCTGTGAGAAGCGCACCTGGATTCGCCGAGTGAGACAGACTTGTTCCCTGAAAAAACTGCTCCTCGTGTTGGTACAACTCCACTCCGTTGACGTAAAAGGGTCCCTTTTCCAGGGGAATCTGAACCTCACAGCGATGGTCGACGAGTCTGTACCCGCTGGCGTTTCGTATGTTTACGTCAAAGTCCGAGGGGAAGCATATTCCGTGAAACGGCGACCCGGCGACGAGCACTTCGTTTTCTCGGCGTATCGTCGTCGAAATGCCGACAATATGCATGATTTCGTGAAGCAAAATATCTTGGAGACGAAACTTGGACCTGCACAACCCCTCCGTACTCCTCCACCATCCACCCGGAGGCGCCTTCGCAACTCTTAGTTTCCCCAAGTAGTGCGTGTGTATGTTCAGCGACTCCTGCAGGACTGTCTGCGACGTCAACGCGCTCGTCCACGTTCCCTGAAATAAAATCTCGGATCTTGTCGCCCATCCGAGCACTCTTGCGTACTGGTCTTCCGCTAGAAGTCGAGTGTCAAAACCAACGTCGACGTATCGATGACCCTCTTTGGGAAGCGTGGGACACAAACGATGCGTATCCGTCCACACGCTTTTAAATACGCCGCGGAGCTCCTTTACGCTCAATTCGGGTTCCGGAGCCACACCGGATAATTCGGCTTGGGTGTTGGCGTACACGACTTCCTGCCAACCGGAAGTGGTGGCGAAGAGCGCGTTCCCTTCCACTTGTTGCAGCTGCATAAGACATATTGCCAGGCACACGAGCAGCATTTTTTTTTAATACTATATGTTGTGCTGTTAAACTTTATACACAAAAATAATGCCAAAAAGAAGACGCGCCGCACAGCGTATCGCACAGCGTCCTCTTTCCGCGGAAGAGCTCAGTGGTCTTTTCAGTCGAATATCACTGCAGCGCACGAACTCCGTCGTCGTCGTGCGCGTTCTTCTTGGAAATAATGCCGAGACCACCAAATATACGGTGAGAGCCGAGGGAAAAGACGGGGAGACGCGCGCGTACGCCAAATCGGGGAGGCGCGGCGCATCAAAACTGCAGAGATCTTTCAAGTCGGTGCAAAGAATTTCAGGCGACGAGTGGACCTACAGTACTTTAGTCTCCGAGGACACGAAAAAATGTCGAGAGTACATTTTGTCCCTTGCCTCGGAGGCCGTGACTTCTGCCATCAGGAGAGGGGATAAGAAATCGGAGTTGCTTCGGCGTGTTCGCCGTCTCGTTCAGGGAAAACACGGAGACGCCGTTGCGGCGCGGGTGTACGCGCAGGGACCCAACGACTTACTCGACAAAGCGCCTTTGGCCGAGGCTATTGAGGCAGCGGAGGCGGCCAAGGCAGCCGAGGCACTAAGACCCGGCAGACTCATGTTCCAGACGCCGGAGAGACCTTCGACGAAAAGATCCAAAACCAACTCTGAGAACGCAAAGAGATCTATACTGGGAGTCTCCACGAACATGGAGTTGGAGATCATCGACGACCCCGCGCCGCATTTTCACATATGGTTGAAATCGAACGCACCGCCTCTCAATACTTCGAACATTCGCGATCTGATGCAGATTCAACTGACGACGCGATACAGAGCTCGCCAGGCCTTTGACGACGAAAACCTGGCCGACATGCAGACAGGGAAACAAAAGCTCTTTGAGACTCCGAGCGGCAGGGGATTTCGAAGAGCGCTTCGAAGCAGCGGAATGAACATTCCAAGTCCAGGCGGCAAAAGCAAAAGAAGCATAGACTCGGATTTAGACGAGATGGTTGCAGCGTTGGCCAGAGAAAGACGAATATCGCGGAAAAATATGCCGCGGCTTGCACCCATCGCAGAGCAACTGGAGGAAATGAAAATTTAGTCCTATAAACTGTAGAAGTCATATTTGTCTGTGAAAAAAAAATAATCTCATGGTAAGCTTTTACTGTACAAAGTTGTTCTAGGTACATAACCCGCCTCCGTCATAATATGCCACTCTTTTCCACACCACTTCATGTCGTACAGAATTTTCGCTCCTTTCCCCATGTTGGCGAGACTGAACATCGGCTGCAAGTTGGTGTAGTGAAAGCACCGTTTCTGCTGTTCCGGTGAACTCAAATCGTCGAACGACGCACAGGGTATCATATGATCGATGTGAATGTTCTCCCAGGACATACCATCTTTGAACTGTGACTCAATCCACTCCACCATTTCTTTCTTGGAACAGCCGACGAGATGCATTGTTTTGCCTGTTTTTTTTCTCCCCTTTAACGCCATGTAAAGTCTATTTCTGAGTCTGTGTGCCACGAGGAAATTTATGTCCTCGCGTCTTCTCTTTCTCCTGTACTCTGCGTTTTTTCTTCTGTATTCGTCGGTTTTTCTCGTTTTTCTATTGTAGATTTTACGACATTCCTTGCAGTAACTTCTGTGAAACGTGATGACTCCCAATTTACCACGCCTCTGTCGTGTTTCAAAACGATCGAGTGGTTTCACTTCCTTGCACATACCACATTTTTTGGTCTCGCACGCCGTTTTGACCATGCCGCACGTGCTCTGCTGCACTAACACTCATTATCTCCTTATATACGTTTCTTTCCCAGCAAATCTTTGTAAAAACACTCACGGGAAAGACCATTACGCTCGACGTAGAACCTTCGGACACCATCGAGACTGTCAAGGCGAAAATACAGGACAAGGAAGGGTAGGTGAAAAATAACACAATTTATGTATTTCTGGTCGATATGTACTGACGATTTCTACAGCATTCCTCCAGACCAACAAAGACTCATCTTTGCAGGCAAACAGCTTGAGGACGGAAGAACATTATCGGACTATAATATTCAAAAAGAAGCGACGTTAATTGATGTAGCGTCAGTGTGAGAGGCAATGCTCATGCTTAACATGAACTGGTTGCGGGGAACTCCTTAGAGCTCTTATGACCATCGTGCCTGCGAAAGCTGGACACGAGAACACAGGTAATTCCTGTTCCCAATGGTAATCACAATAAGAGATTGGACAATCCGCATGCGAGAATCTAAGTGCGTTATTGATTAGCATACGATTCCGCGTCAGAGAACGCTAAGTCATGGGCGGTTAGGGGTCTAATCAACCCTGTTTGATTCGCTTAAGGTACGTTCCGGCTGATATCGAAAGGTATCAGGTTTTTGTACATCTGGTTCTTCGTCTGCGTTAGACGAGAATGGAGTTACATTGTAAATGAAATGAACACAACTAAATATTATTTGCATGTTCTTCTTTATATTGAAAAATAAGATTTTGTTTGTCTAGCTCAGACCACTTGCCGCCTTTCTCCAAATTTGCTCTTGCAGAGATTGGTTTGAAATTCTTATACCAGCAAACGATACGCTGAGTTTGTTTGTCTAATTCACCTTTGAATGCATTAAACGGAACGACATGATCAATATGCCACTCTTTTGTATTAGACCATGACATCCAATCTTCAAATTGGTCTTCGATGTATTTCTTTGCTGTTTTGATATCACATCCTAACAGCTCCATCGTTGAATTTGACTTTTGTCCTTTCAACGCGCTGTTAATCCTGCTGCGAAGTCGCTTGCAAAGAGCAAATTCTGGATCTGTACGTTTACGTTTCTTTTCATACTTTTTCATATAAGCGGTCCGCTCGGCGCATTTTTCTTTTCGTTTTTTAGCCATGCAATTTTTGCAGGTTGTTCTTTTCTTGTCCCAAGCTTTTGAATTGAGGTTAAATTTTTCCAATGGGTTCCATTCTTTGCAAGCGCTGCATAATTTACCAGTAATATTATTTCTAATCTCGTGATTTTTTCTGTGTAAAGAAGCACATCCTTTACTGGCATTATTATATCCTAATTTGGCTGCTCTTTCGAGCCACGTTTCGACAGTGTTTCCATTCTTTTTCTCACGATACCATGCGTTGTAATCCTTGATTCTTGTGTGATTTTTCCCTTTCCATTTTTTTAATTTGTTTTTTAATTTATCCTTATTTTTTGCTCTGTATTTTGCATATCTGTTTTTGAATGTCGCTGTTTCCATATAATTGTGTATATATCACATAGCATTTTGCAGTACATATATAGGAAGACGCTGCATCTGGTGCTTCGGCTTCGCTAAATGCCTCGAAGACGCTGCAAAAGTTACCCAACGGCAAACCGCTCTATAAGATACGGCAGGCTGCCGAATAGAGGATACCATGGAGGTTCTACGATTGTATGGTCCCGATCTGAAATTCGCAAAGGTGGCGCAACACGGTCTCGTGAGCGGAGCTACGCTACCCTCGGGAAAGAAAATCCCCCCGAAAACCTCTTTGGGAGAATGGTACATCTTTGGCGACAGCGCAGTGCGGGTCCCCGAAAAAAATCCGTTTGCCAAATCATAACGGATTGGTTCCAGTGGTTCCAGTGGAACGACGAGATCTCCTTCGAAACTCGTACTCAAAACATAGTTTCTTATCTTCGGCGATTTGGTGTTTGAACTGGAATCCGTAGTCGTGCACCGCGCGCACGAGATCAGCGCTCTTCGTCTTCAATCTCACTCGCACAGGGTACTTTTCCCACGTTTTCATGAGTTTTTTGAACCAAGTGCTGAAATGGATCTCCGGTTGCACAAAAATATACTCGATGTAAATCAAATTCCCACACTTTGTCGTGATACACCACCCCTCCTCGTCGTACACAATAAAGTATTGAAGTAAACGAAACAAAGAAGAGTCTTTTGAGTACCTCCCGTTCAGCGCGTAGTACATATGTTTCCCCAGCTCCACTTTGTCCAAGTTAAACTCCTCGCAGTCCTGCATAATGGCCAAGGCGGCCATCTTGAAAAGATCCGATTTCGGAGAGACAGACTGCATTTCTATCTCCTTTTTGATCTTTCCTGATTCCTTTATAGGCTCAAAGCATCTGTCCTGAATCTTCCTCCTCCTCCTCCTCCCTTTTCTCGTGCGATTTCCTGCACTTTGCGCGCAGAAAAAACACAAAAAACATAAAGATACACCCTAACACAAACCCTGAGCTAAAGTATACTGTATCTTTGAGCGATACGTGCCAGTTCCACTGATCGTAACCGAACACATCAGATCCAGAGGATCCGGATGACCCGGAGGATAACGATGTCGCGTTCGAGGCGTTCATGTCTCTTTCTCAGCGCCAACTTGCAGAAGAAATAGTACAAAAAGAGTATAAGAAGCAAGACACGCTTTTCATCGGAAAATGCGCGGGTGCACTTACGATTTTGTTTACGTGTCGGTGCAGGTACTCAAAGTATGTCTAGTGCCTTTGGCCGTCACTTTGTTCGTCGTCGCTCCTCACTACTGGGGAGTCCTGCCGCTCCTCTTTCTTCTAGTACTTCGCCTTCCCAAATGCAACACGTGCGCTCGTTCTGGGTGTGCTTCCGGAAAACAACCTAAAACCAAACGAGCTTTTGTGGCCTGCGTGCGCCGTGGTCTGCAACCGGTCGGAAGCGGGTGGTCTTTTTACTTGAAACGAGACGCACCCTCACAAATATTTTACACGCGGCAATTTCGAGGCAGGAAAAACGAGTGGTGGAAATCCGGTACAAGTATCCAAGAAGTCGCCGACTACTATCGCCTGCAGTACAACAAAGCCTTTCCTTCGCTTCCCTCCATCTCCGAGATCACTATCGGTGCCTGGATATGGACTGGAAGTCACGGGTCGTCGGGAGATACAGGCGCGCCGTCCAACGCCTGTTTCAAAGAAATCGAGTACGTGGCCTTGGATAAAAGAATCAGGGTAGTACCCTACGCTTTGTTTGACGTGAAACAGGCTTTGGGAATTGTGCGCGTATCGTTCGACGTCGAGAAAATGGCGGATAATTTTACTCTGCACAAACGTAAGATTGAGTACGACGCTTTGGCCGTTCGGGAGTGGCTGAGACCCAGTTACCAGCGCGCTATTTTCATTGGGAAACACGCCGTCTTTCTGCAGTGGTCCAAAGAGAAAAGAGTCGAGGTTGAAGAACACGAGGATCCGCACTGTTGTTCCAGATTTTGTCTGTGGTTGCAGTCGGATCCGTGCAACGCCGCGTGCGGTTGCTGTATTGAATCAGAGGAAAAGTACGCCTCGCGCGTATCTCTCTACGAAGTCAATCAGTTCGTGCCGAGTGTTTGGCGGTGGACGCTTCCCGCGCTGTTTGGATACGGTCATCGTAATTACGAGATGTTTTGCGCTTTACCGAAAAGAGTGGATCTCACAGAATTCTTTGAGAAAATGGTGGTAAACTTGCTTCGAATGCACGAGGATATCGGGGGTCGCAGTGAAATCCGGTTTTCGAAACACGTCGTGTTTCTCGACCTCAGTCTCACTGCAAACTTTGACAAACCGTTTCGTGTCATGGAATCTTTGGGAGTGCTGGCCTACACGCTGCACAAAGGCAAATTTGAACCGAGTGTCGCTTCCTCCATGCGGAAAATGTCAAACAAGGAACTGTACAGTTACGCAAAACAAGTCGAAAGTAAAAAAATAAAGTTTTAATTTCTTTTAGGGTAGGCGTGCATAGACTGCAGCGCACACAAACTGATCTCCATGCTGTTGTCAAACGACTCGACTCTTTTTTTCGGTGTACCGCACGTCCCGCAGTGATCGTAGTTGGCCAGCTCGGCTTTCCTTGCTTGGTGCTGTCTCGACCATCGGCCTAGGCGAATGTCGCGGGATTTTTTGGCGAAGAGACGTCTTAACATACGGATTGTACAGTGGAGGAAAAAATCAAAACTATATATCACAAACAAAACGTGTGGAAAACATGTCTGATTCCGACGATGACAGAGACAGAAAAGAAATAGGATGTGTCACGTGGTCTCTCATCATCTTTCTTTTCCCCTTCGGTCTTTTTTTCTGTGCTTTTCCCGTAGATCCCGTCGACGCTGAACCTTGTTGGTGCTGCTGCCGCTGCTGCAGGCGTTGCTGTCGCTCCGAAAGACGTCGTAGCAAAAGAAAGTTCTACACTCTGCAAGAGTCACAGGAAGATGTCAGAACTTGAAACGGCATATGGGACAGCTGCGAGGCCGGCCGTGGTATCTTTCAATATCAATCCATCTTCTGAGACATTGATTGTGAAACATATGATCCTTGAAAGCGTGTCCCGCAGGCTGGCACGGTACAAAAACCACTGTCGTATTGCAAAAATTCTCCAAACAAATAACGCACCGACCCTCCGGCGCCACCATCGTTTCGTCAAAGTGAATCGTGGAGAGCGCGGACGGTACTGCTGCGGCAGATTGAGATTCGCGCAATTCGCGAATCTGTCGCGGAATCCTTTGTTGCCTGGGTCGCCGACCTTGCACGGACCCGCGCGAGGGACTTGTGGCGCGCGGAAAAAATCTTTCTGAGTTAGGACGATAACTGAACCCACCGCTGGGAAGCTGTACGACAGCATAAGATCTTCTCCTGTTTGCGGTCGGTGGTGAACGAGGCACTACGACGGGAGGCGGAGGTCTTGGAAACATGACCATGGTACGCGGCGGAGGCGGTGGAGGCGGAGAAGGAGTGACTTGCCGCAACAATTGATCGATGGTATCTAGAATACTTGTTTCCGTTTCCAGCGAGTCCTCTGTTTCCGTTTCGCGCGCCAACTCTGTGCTGGCATCGTGCGTGAAAGGGACTCTGCTGTTTGAGAAAGCAATAGAGGAGGCCAACCGAGCAGCCAAGGGAGATCCTAAGGGAGATCCTGTGGGTGATGCCAAGGGTGATGCCAAGGGTGATATATAAAGTACAGAACTCATGTTTCAAATTTTTTGATTGTTTATATATATATACTTGTTGCTAATCTTCGGCAGCGCCTGTGGGGTCCTGCAGGTAAATCTCCGTGGTTTTCACGCTGCTGTGTCCCAGCGCGCGCGAAATAGATTGCACGGATTTACCGCGCTCTCTTGCGTGCGTCGCAAACGCGTGGCGGAACCAGTGAGGCGTGACTCTTGGCATGTTGATGCTCGGCATTTTCCCAAACTTTTTCACAATGCGGTACACTCCCTCGACGCCGCGATTGCCTTTGCGCTCTCCCGTATTCGGATCTCTGCTGTCACCGGGGAAGTAAAAGTCGTTCGGAGACAACCCTCTCAGGTGCTCGAGCTGGTCGTACAAGTACGTGATTGCCTCCTCTCTGTTGCACTTGATTTCTCTGTACCTGCATCCCTTGGCGGCGTCTCCGCGCACGCGCACGATCATGCTTGTTATCTCGTTCTCCGTGACAAACTCAATGTCACTGTGCTTGAGCTCGCACACCTCGGCCACTCTGAGACCCGCGTAGTACATGAGTCCCAATAAACCAGTGTGCACACACGATTTGCGACGCGCTTCCACGAGAAACTTTTGGACGTCCTCCGTGGACATATACTTGTCGACGCGCAGACGACGATCACGCGGCGGTATTTTCAACCCGTCGGCGGCGTTGCGCGTGACTCCCGTCTCCTGCCAGTGATAAAACAACGATTTCCAGAAACTCTTGATGCACACGGCGTGCTTGCGTTTCATGGAGTTGGAGTTGGTACCGCTGCGCCTGTCGCCGAACGACGCAATCCAGCGCTGCATCTGTGCCAGCGTCACGTTATTCACGTCTCTTAAATCCTGCGGCCGACCCGCAAAATCGTGCTCCAAAAGGTACTGAATAAAGTTGTTGATGATGACGCGATAACGTTTTTGCGTGGATGCCGCCAGGTTTTGGAACCAACGATCCATGTGACTCTGCCACATAGGTTCCTCCTCGTTGTCGTCGTCCTCCTCCTCTTCGGCGTCGCTGGCCGGCTGCACGGGGGTCAGCGCAAGGTTAGGGTTTGCTAAAAGCGGGACTCTGACCGGCGGCGACACCACCATCCGAGACCTGGATGTCGTCGACGCCGGAACGTCGGAGAACGTGTCGCGGAGACGAGGCCGGGGATTCCTGACCTGGACAGAGGATTCTTGACCGTTGGCGCCTCTTGAACGGTCAAAGTCTCCCGTGTTCGGGAAAGGCGCACTTTCTGACCAGGGATCCACCCCCATCTCAGATCCGAACGATGTGGTTCTGAACGAGAAGACTTGATTGTAAGAGACTTGGGGACCATCGGAGACTTGAGCGTGTGCTACCCGGCGGGAAGAGACACCCCTTAGAGGTCTCATGCCGGGGGGGACGCTCCCCGGCACGACACCCCCAAGAGAGTCTTGGAAGACCCTAACCTGCGCGCCGCGCGTATCGCCTCGCGCCATAGGCTGCCACGACTGGTTTTCGTCGTAATCCGCGGCGTTGTAAGCAGACCCGTAAACGGAGCCGTAAGCCGAGCCGTACGCGGCTTCGTAAGCGCTGCTGGTATGCCGCTTGCGCGGCGGCGGCGGCGGTGATTCCTCAAACATAAGAAACGGTCACTTTTGCTCATTAAGTACTTTAATACACGACAAGAGTTTTTTGGGGGGTATAAATACTATTGTAGGTCTGCCAACGCAGAAAATGTCTCGATTAAAAAGAGATAGAGAGTTTACCGAAGATGATCTGCAAACTCCCGATCAAAAAAGAGCAAGAGAGGCAATGCGTCTTGGCGCCTCACGCTACCAACAATTCGTGGATTTGGACAGAGCCAACGCCAACGCCATGGCACGAGCTATGACTGCTTCGGACCCCGCGACGTTGAGACGGGAAGAGGAAAGGGAAAGGGAAAAACGCTACGAAAAAAATAAAATCGTTAGCCTTTTGGGATTGGACACGAAATCAGCAGAGGAGCTAAGACAACTTTACAGTGTGCTGCTGGGTTTAGGATTTACACCTAGAGAACCATCATTAAATTTTTGATTGATTTTTACATCATTTGCTGTATGTACTGTACAAGAGCCTGTCCCTCCTGCGTCCGCAGTATATATTAAGCACATATGAATGTTTTGCATAGAGAAAAAAATTGGCGGACTTCACGAGATGGCAGATTGGGATCCAAATTATTTTAAATCAAAGAAAGAGGTAGTGGAGATTTTAAAAGGAAAACATGGAGAAATAGAGTCGTCAGATGATATGTACAGTACTTTGTTCGTGGCTTTTAGAGAAAATATTGCGTACAGACTATTTTATTTCAAAGATAGAGTCTACAGGGTCATAAAATATCCTGAAAATGTAAAAATCAAAGTTCCAATCTCATTGCCGACAGGAGTTGGAAATATAATTTTACCTGTTGGCCGCACTATCTACCGAATGTGCAATGACGACGAGACTTCAAAGATAGGCAGACCGCGTTTTTATGCAGAAAATTCAACGTTTAATTTTGCAGGCACTGCAAGTGCACAGCATAGAGGTGAGTTGTACGAATACAAAATATTGACGCCAATTGTTATTGTTAATTTTGACAAGCAATGGCGCTCGCGGCTTTGGGGTGGGGACAGCGATAATAAAGGTCTTATGAGCTACACAGAATACGAGGAAGTGATTCAACAAGTATGCGAGGAGGCAGGCGCACAGGGTTGGCGCGCTGCTTGCTGGCCAGATCAACAGTATCCACAAACATTAGCATCGGCCGAGTTTGAAATTGCTTTGTTTAGCAGCAACCTTGTAAAACGCGGACGCAAACTCTACACAGACACAACAACTTTGAGATTTTAATTTACAAACTAAACTGCAGTAGACTTCTTTACATCATTTGCTGTATGTACTGTACAAGAGCCTGTCCCTCCTGTGGGGAGACCTGCACGGCGTCGCATCCTCCGCACTCGGTTCCCAGAAGCGCCACACCGTTCCCCTGCGCCGCGTCCACGAGTTTCTCGCAGAAATCCTGCCATGGACGCTCCTCGCTCAGTTTCTCCGTATTGATTTCGCTCACGACCATTCCAGGCATCAGAGAGTAGTTGTGAAACGCCACCGACTGCTCGCTGACGTCGGCCACAATAATTTTCGTGGCGTTGCGCTCCTGAGGCGCCGCGTACTTGGCCGCCGTCGACATCGCAATTCTAGGGTTGGCCAGATCATTAAGTCTCAAAATTTTAAACGTGCAACCTCCCACCGAAACACCCGTGTTCAAGTGCTGCTCGCTCCTGTCCAAAAGACGCACGGCCGGTCTGTCCTCGCTCTTCAGGGGAGATCGCTGAATATTCAGCGTCAAATCGCGTCCACCTCTGTGAATCTGGAATCCCACCTGCGTTCCCATGGGAGCGCGCTCGATCAAATCGGCCAGACCAAGACTCAACCCCCATTTCGACGAGTAGTGCTCTCCCTGCTCGTCCAGGCGCATCAGACCGTCCTCGGTCTTCACGGCCGACACCACGTCGTACTTTTTCAGCTGTTTGGTGGGTCCCCAAGGCAAAACATTGGACACCACCACTCCTCCCTCCAAATGAGGCACGCCGAGCGCCGTAAGACTCAGCTGGGACGTGGGACGGTACTCGAATCCCAGACTGGGAGAGTGAATCACGGCCGCGGGAATCCCGGACACGCACGTCTGGTACAACCGACGCTTGCTGTTGTAATCGGGGTTGCCGCAACGACCGTCGCACTCCGCAACCGCCGCACTGCATTTCTGGCACAGGTACTCCTCAAACCCTTTGGATCCGGTGCGGCATGCCATTTTGTGCAGTTTCTTATGATTGCCAGTGTGAATCAAATGCGTCACCTTGGAAAACAACGAGTGAAACCCAGGTTTGTGCGCGTAAGCGCGCATGAAACTTTTAAACGTCGGGTGCTCAATATCTCCGCCGGAACAGTTATGATTGTCGCACTGCATGGCCGCGTTGTAGGCCAATTCCATATCGGCACCACGACCGACGACGGCGTGCTGTTTCTCCACGGCCTCAATGAGTTTGGCCTCCAAACCCTGCGCGCCGAGATGATTGGCGAGTTGCACGAGCGCCTGAGACAACTGATGCTGCTCCTCCGACACAAGATGAGGAAGGTAACTGGCGATGCGGCGACTCGGAATCGCCATGTTCAAATTGTCCGTGGTCGCACCCGTGGCCTTCATGGAATTGATGCCAATAGCTTTGTTCTGGAAAAGCAGAGGTCCGCCTGAATTACCAGGTTGAATCGTAGCCGTCGTCGCCAGGTACAGAGAGGCCTCTCCCTGTCCCGGCACGCGTTTCCACGCCTCGACAACACCTTTTGTGGCCGTCTGGAACTCGCTTCCCAGAGGGAACCCGACGGCCACGACGGCGTGCGAGGCGTCGAGCGGGTTGTAGTTGGCAGGCATCGCCGCGTCGCTGTCCACTAAACTTATGGTGGGTATTTGGGAAATTCCCGTTTTTTCGAGCAATTTCGACTCCAAGTACTTTTTGGCGTCTCCGGAGATCTTGACGCACGCGAGATCGACTCCCTCGGCGACACCGACGACCGAAATAGGCAAATCGGTGCGGCGCATGCACTGGTGTCGGCTGAACAGCGACATGCTGTTGGCGACGACGTGCGCGTTCGTCAGAGCGTAGAGAGCGTCCTCATACTGCAAGTATCCCTTTTGCTTGGCGATCTCGTTGGCCTCGGAGCAGAACCATCCGGTTCCACACTCCATCCCCTCGGGGGTAGTGCTGATGATTTGAAACGTAGCGTGGTTCATCGTGCGCTACGGTGAACATATTGTCTTTCTGTATATATTCTATTTTTTTTTGCCAAACTCGCCATCGCGTCGGCGCGCCATTTGGACACGGAAGAGTACTCTTTTCCGTTGGACGCCACGATGGTACCTTTTGAGGTCAAAACGCCTTGGCTCAGCGTTTTGTTATCAAGACAGAGATATACGGTCGACATTGCGCCAAGGGACTTGTCACGGGACACGTCACGGAACGCGGCGCGGGATACGGCACCTTACGAGCACGCAACGAACCAGTTCGTCTCCCAAAGTGCCAAGACAATCGTTGAGATTAGCGAACACAACACTACTCTGCTGTGCACTCTGCTGTGCACTCTGCTGTGCACTCTGCTGTGCACTGTGTTCCGGGTACCACCACGCAAATTTGGTCGTGGTGGTATCGACGCCGCAGCGCACGAAAAATTCGCGTACGGTTATACTCGGCGACACGTCCTCGATCTCAACAAACGACTCGACGTCGTGCAGTTTTATGGCATCGCTCCTGTCGGAGGGGAAGTAGGCCAACCAGACGAAAACCCTCATGCATGATGATCCAAGGGGTGTTTTTTTTCAAATGGCACCCTCCTGCACACCACTGCGCAGTAATTTGTGACTATAAAGGCCACCTTTCCATACTAATCAGAATGGTAAAAGTCAAACCCATCGCCAAGAAGTTCAACATGGAAGAGCACAGAGCGTTTCTCGGAAAGAAAGCAACACCCGTCGGGTCCGTCGGGTCCGTCGGGTCCGTCGGGTCCGTCGGGTTTGCCGGCAAGGTTGGTCAGAGCGGCGGTGTATCTGGAGTGAAGAAACCTCATAGGTTTCGTCCCGGCACCGTCGCCTTTCGTGAAATAAGGCAACAGCAGAAAAGCACGGCCGCCTGCATTCCCACGGCGCCGTTCGATAGGCTAGTCAGGGAAATTATGCAGGATTTTGCGCAGGACGTTCGAGTTCAGCCTGGAGCTATTGGTGCGCTTCGAAGCGCCGCGGAGGATTACATCGTGAAGACGTTTGAAGACGCACAGCTCATGGCCATTCACGCAAAGCGCACTACAGTGCAGGTGCAGGATTTCCGTAAATCTATGAGAATTAAGAATGAAACGTTTATCTAAATCTTTTTTCGCTTTACAGATACAAATCTACGTGTACTCAAATGATGACTCCCCACCGCCTCCTCCTTCTCTGCCGCAGCTCCGCGCTTTAATCTTGCCGTCCGCGCTAACCGCGCCTGCTCCTGTATCCATGCTTGGTACTTGTCCCAGGACTGCTGCGCGTCCGACGACATCATCTGCTGCATGAACTGCATCGCAAGCGCTTTGTTGTGCTGTCGCTCTGGATCCTGCGCGAACTGCTGCGCCTGTTGCAACTGCTGCGCCTGTTGCGTTTCGCTCTGCTGCCGCAACTGCAGCTGACGCAGCATCTCCCGGTGAAGCTCCCGCTGCACGTCTTCCTGTGGTGTCTGAGACATATCGTCAAGAAATGAGAGACAAAACCTATATACAACAATGCAAAGCGCAGAGTGCCACCGCAAGCACCGCAAGCACCGCGAGCACCGCAAGCACCGTCAATGCAGAACGAGAACGATCTAATAGAGTTCGCCAACGATCTGAGAGATCAGTACCACGAAATGCAGCAAAACTACGAGAAAAAAATTGCGCTTCTAGAACAAAAAATTCAGTCGATGAGCGCCGCGAAACTAAAATATTACCACGAGCAGTTTGAGAGTCCTCGACCCTTTGCCGACGCGCCTATCTACACGAGCGCGGGGTGGCGACTATTTAATAATAGGAGTTTTCACACGTAACAAAAAAATGGATTTTCTAAACGCCGCTGGACTGAACACAAACACGTTTGTTTCCATACACGACGTTCGGTTGAAACAGCTGGCGGTGCACGAACTTTTTCTTTTTCATAGAGACTGGTTGCCTGCAGAGTTGAAAAAGCGCGGCGACAGAATGATCGAGGTCCCGGAAAACGCGCGCGCTCTGATGTCTTTTCTAAGATGCGCCGCCAGAAAAGAACAGTACCTGGTTTGGACAAACAAAAAGCAAGTGGTTCACCCCGAAGGCAAAAAGAGGACAAGTCTATACTCTTACAAACTAATTTCAGCTAAAAATTAAAATGGTCTTGAATTATTCTGTCTCTCTATACGACTATTGTAAAGCTTCTGCATCAGATTGGTGGCCGAACCGCTGGTGCGTCCAGCGTAGTTGCTCATGATCGACATGAGATCCTGAGTGCGGCTCTTGGGTTTGGCAGCCGGAGGCGCCGCGGCGGAGGAACTACGCGCCGACGCGGCGTGCACCGTCTTGCGCTTCTTCATCACGTGACCCAGGCGCTCGGTCAGCGTCGTCTGCTTCTGAGCGTTGTCGCTGACCATATCGGCGTAGCGGCTCGAGGCGCAGTGCACCACCTGGAACAGATCCTTGGCCAGAGACGGGTTCTTCTCCACCAACTGCTTCATCTTGGACATCTGCTCGTCCTTGTTGTCCGACCAAATGGCCTGGTCCGAAATCTGCTCGTCCCACATCTCGGCGCAGCTCTGCATGAACCCCAAGGCCTTCTCGGCGTCGGCCTTGCGCTTCTTCTGCATGGCCTCCTCCTCCAGGCGCTTGCGCTCGTTCTTCTCCTTCATCTCGGCCTCCAGAAGCTCCTTCTGCTGCTCGAGCTGCTTCTTGAGCTCCTCGATCTCCCTCTCCTGCTCCTCCTTCTCCTTGGCCTGGAGAAGCACCGTCTGGATCACGTCGTCCATCACAATATCTCCCTTGCCGCTCTCGGAGGTGGCGGTCTTCTCCGGAGTCGCTTCGGCCTCGGTCGACTTGGCGGGTGCGGCCGCTGGTTTCGGAGTCTCTTCCTTTGCAATCTCCATAGTGTTGGCGGGGTCGGTAGTACTCGACATTTTCGCTGTATTCGTAATGCTCTCCGGGTTGCATATATAGTCCGGAATTTCTGAACGCGCCGACGCCAAATGTCTCTCGGATTTTTTGGACCTGCACACCGCCACGATGTCGCAGTTTTTGCGACGAGGTTCGTGCACCAAAGACACCTCGATGCCGCGCTTCGTTCTGTTGCCGAGCTCGTCCTCCTCGTGCACGTGCTGCAACGACAAACTGCCGTAGTACCCCTCCTGTCCCTTTTTGCAGATGGACTTGTCGGCAAACACTCTGACGAAACTAGGATCCTCGGACAATTTAGACCCGTCCTCGATCTTTCCCACTACGTACACTTTGCCTGTCGTCTTGTCTCGCATCTGGCGAATGATCTTACCGCAGGTGAGAGACTCGGCGTGCTCCATTCTCACCGGGAGTCCCACGCAGTCCAGCGTGTTGGACTCCTCTTCGGTGAAGCGGAACGTCTCGTCGGAGCTCGTCCTCTCCTCCAAAGGCTGGAGTATGTTTCCCACAAAGTACGTCGCCATTGTGCACCTGTTGCAAGGCGTCTCTGTATATACCTTTCTTTGCATCGTCGCGTATAAATCCACCCCGCCTTTCTCCTTTGAGATTGACAGATGTCCAAGAAAAGAAAACGCGCCGCGTCGCTGTCCCAAGACGATATCGTGTTTGCCTTCTTGTCGGCAAGGGTGCTGTGCGGAAACAGAGATTTTATGGGCGACGTGAAACTCGGCGTCGGCTTCGCTCCCAAAGGCCACGTCGCCGCAAAGCTCCATGCCAACAACAACAACCAGTTCGCGCTGAGAAAACCGTCGTGGAAAATTCTGCTCGGATTCCACTGCACCGTGCAGGCGTGGAAAAAGTACGTCAAGGGTCCCTGGTCGAGATGCGTGCAAAAAAACAAGAAAGACTGGGAAACGAGCGTGAGAGAGGGACTCAAACTCGCCTACAGGTACTGCGACGACCAGGCCGTCTACGTCAGCTGCGAGGCGCAGAGCACTCCGGAATCCTCTTTGCTGCAAAGAATGCAGGCTCTGTGCAAAGTGCCAAAACGCCGCGTAAAGCGCAAAGCGCGCGGCGTGAAATTTGAGTTTTGGAAACTCGTGCTGTCCAAAAAGAGTATTGGTAATATCAGCAAAGAAATTGCAAAGCAAAGCGCTCGGAGCGCTCGGAGCACGCGCGACACGCGCGACACGCGCGACACGCGTTGAATCATACGCTTTTGGATCTTGTCTCGCCTGCAGGCAGACGCTCCGTCTGCCTTGACATACGCTCTATGCGGAGCGCGGTACCTCTTCTGCCGTACTTTCGCCTCAGACTTTTCCAGATGTGCCGAAGACATTTCAAAGGACACTCGCCGTTCTGCCGCACCAGATTCTCCAGGCTCTTCACGTCCTCCACGCCGCACTCTCTCAGAGTCTTGGAGGTTTTTGGACCGATTCCCTTCACGGCCGTCAGCGGAGGGTTTGTTTTGGACCACAGACGATGCAGCGCGACACCCTCCATGACGGCCACTGTCTGGCACACGCGCATCAACGCCAAAGCGTCGCTCGACGCGTGGTGTGCCTGAAACGGAACACCCACGAGTCTAGTGTGCAGAGCGCCGAGCGCGTAGCTTCTGAGACGAGGCACGGCGCGCTTGATTACGGGAATGGAGTCCACCGTCCACTCTCGATTCAAAGAGGGAAGTCTGCAGCGATGCAGATGCGCGCGCAAAATCGGCGCGTCGAAACTCGCTCCGTTGTGCGCCACGAGCAGAGGATTGGCGTCCACTCCGTCTTTTCCGTACACGTAGGCCATGAAGTGAGACATCGCTCGGTGGGGAGACATGAACTGAGGCTGATCGAAAAGAGCGTCGAACACCGCCATGCGCTCCGAAACGGTAGCGTCTTTGGGAATCGGTACGATCATTTTTTTCTCTCCGAAAAGTTTCTGCCAGAAACGAAGCGTCGCTTCCGTACTCTGTCCGGTCACGTCGAACGTTTCGCGGAGCGTCAGGTTCTCAAGACGAGGATCCACAAAGCGATGGAATGTCGTGCGATGACCCACCTCGTCGATGTCCACGGCGCCGATCTCCACGATGAGATTGCGACGCATGCCGTGTTTCAAACAAACTTTCACACACGCCGACGCAGGCGCCGACGACAACACGCGGAACGGCATTCCGAGCGGCACGTGCTTGCCGCGAGACACAATGGACGTCTCCAGATCGTAAAAAATGCAGCGACGCGGTTTCTCGTGGTGATGAGAGCGTCTCGCGCGCGCGCGCGCGCGCTCGCGAGAAGTAGTAGTAATATCCCCCACATTCACAATGGCAGGATCCGGTTCTAAATTCAAATGTGCCATTTTGGCGCGAAGTTGCCGCATTCGAATTCGATGGTGCATCGCTTTTCGCGCCAACGCACTCATTCTGGTGATTTTCCATTTATTTCCACCAGTTGTCCTATATACCTCAACATGCCGCGGAAAAGCAAGTCGCGCGGCAACCGGCGCGGCAACCGGCGCGGCAACCGACACGGCAGCCGACACGGCAGCCAGCGCGCGCGTCGTCGCGCAAAGAAAAAGGCGGAGGCGAGGAAGCAGCGCGCGCGGCAGTCCAACTTGCTCTTCGATCTTTTCTGCACCGACTACTACGAACAAGGAGGAAGGTCGGTCAACCATCTCGAAAGAGTGTTCGAGTACCTGCCTCTTCTCGAGGACACTGGGATGATTTTCGTGCACTCCGATATGTCGACGTTTTACTTTTACTGCGCAAAGAAATGCCAGAAGGAACGTCGGTTGCTGAAATGGTTCCAGATGTGCTGCGAGGACGGACTCTTCAAATTCAACCCGAACGAAAGGTGCGAACAGTTTTACCATACTTTTCTGGAAAGTGTGCGCAACAGCCACATGATCGTGACGCTGCGCAAACTGCAACACGCCAAAATATACGATTTCTACGAAGAAAGCGATTCCCCGTTTCGTTTTCTTTTGTCCAGCGACGTCGAAACACCGCTTCTGGCGTGCTCGCAGTTCCTGCAGGCGCAGTGGATGATCATGCATATGGAGCAGGACGCGGATATTTGCGAGGAAGCTTACGATTTGCTCGCGTGGAAACATCGCATTCTCTTCTGGTTTGGTTGCGCCAAGCAGAACGGTTGTTACGTCGCCGAACAAAGTATCAAGCAGTACAAAAATAAATGGTGTATGATCTAGACTATAAAGTTTTTGATGTTGCTTTTATAAAAAAAAAGATGTTTCGCAGTGTACGTGTTCTCGTTCAGTGTGCCAACCAGCACAACTCCGTCATTAAACCCAATTCCAAGACACTCGTCGCCACAAAACTCATTCGACCAGGGGAGACGATTACCGTGCGTCCTCCGCGTGCAACAACACAGGAAGCGCAGGAACTACCTCGGCGCCGGCAAAGACTCGTAAGGGAACATCCCTTTGACATCGAAAGGGAGTCGTGGTGTTACTCTGCTGTAGCGTAGTCTGTAGACATAGCGTCGCCTTCTTCTTCCGCCACGGAATTCTCTGGTTCGGGGACTATGGCATTCAGACTTTTCCGTAAAAGTGCGTTTCTGTGTCGTAAAAACACAGTGTACTTTCGAATGAAACATAGTACGAAAAGCAAAATACACATTAAAATCACTACAAATACAGGCGAAGCCACAGGCGAAACCACAGGCGAAGCTACAGGCGAAGCTACAGGCGAAGCTACAGGCGAAACCACAGGTGCAGCTACAGGCGAAACCACAGGCAAGACCGACGGCGAAGCTACAGGTGAAACCACAGGCAAGGCCGACGGCGAAGCTACAGGTGAAACCACAGGCAAGGCCGACGGCGAAGCTACAGGCGAGACCGACGGCGAAGCTACAGGCGAAGCTACAGGCAAGGCCGAAGGCGAAGGCGAACCCACAGGCAAGGCCGAAGGCAAGGCCGAAGGCGAAGGCGAGGCCGCTGGCGAAGGCACAAGACAGTCTGTGTATACGATATGTTTATGATAGTACAGTGTATAACACATTTTTTTCTTGTTTTACAAAAAACCTCCGAGCAAAATTATACTATTTAAGCAACTCAATACGTTGTGACGCAATGTTGTGACGCGTCAAGAAATGGTAAAGCAGAAACCCTCAAAGAATCGTCGGACGTCCTCTGGGTCCTCTGGGTCCACCTCTGGGTCCGGTGTGTCCAAAAAGGATCCTCGTTTGGAGCGCGCCGGGGTGTCGGGTTACAATCAACCCAAGCGCACGCCAAATCATCCTACCAAGTACGGGATCGTCGTGGCGAAAGAGGGAAACAAAGTGAAGACAATTCGTTTCGGACAACAGGGAGCGGAGACGAACAAGACCAAGGAGCAGAGAGAAGCTTTTAAAAGCCGGCACAACAAAAATATTCAACGAGGTAAAATGTCGGCCGCTTACTGGGCCAATAAAGTGAGGTGGGATCCTAAAAAGACGAAAAGTAAAAAGAAATCTTAAACACATCTTTGTTGTACCTGTAGTGATTTGTACTTATCTTCTACGATGCTTAGATCGTCAGAGCTGCACTGTTTCAACCCGTTGGCGCAAGAGTCGCACGATCCGCCGCTGGACCCGCCGCTAGACCCGTCGGAGTAACACGTGTGCTCACCAAGAACAAAGTAACCATCGGCATGCGTTGAGAATGCGCGAACGCACGTCTCACCCGCTGCGCAGTCGTTGCAAAAGACTTTGCTTTCCAGGCTTTCGGCTAAACACACGGTTCCGTCCAGGATCGTACCCGAGTCGCACGACCCGCAGAGCTGCGCGCCGTTCTCCAAACACATCGCCGATGCGTCCACATTACCGTTCGTGCACTGACATACGTTGGTTATACACTCGTTCTCGACTTTACGGAATCCTTCTACGCACGACCCGCAGAGCCGCGCGCCGTGGTCCAAACACGTCACCGATGTGTCCACATTACCACCGGTACACTGGCACACGTTGGCCACGCATTCGTCGCCGAGTTTACGGAATCCTGCATTACACGTCTTGCAGAGCTCCGCGCCGTGCTCCAAACACGTTGCCGTCACCGATGTGTCCACATCACCGTTGGCGCACTGGCACACGTTGGCCACGCATTCGTTCCCGACTTTACGGAATCCTTCTTTGCACGACCCGCAGAGCTCCGCGCCGTGCTCCAAACACGTCACCGATGTGTCCACATCACCGTTGGCGCAGTGGCACACGTTGGCCACGCAGCTCACGTCTACCAGGCGAGAACCGGCGTCGCACTCGAAAGCGCGGCCTCCCACGTCGTGCAGCCTGACGTTTTCGACCAAAACTTCGGAGTCGTACGACTCCAAGTAAAGAATCATTTGGTTGAACACGACGAACTCTCCGTTGCTCAGAGAGGAGGGAATGCTCAGCTCGTACTCAGTCAAGTCAGAGGTCAGTTCTAAAAAACCTGTCTCGACGTTATTGCTGCTTCCCTGGAACTCCTCGAACGCGAATTTAATTCTGTTTGTACCGGAGATAATCTTTGCGTCGAACGTGATTTTACTCTGCGCGTCGAACGCCAGAGGGTACAGCGCTTTGCGCAGATACGGTTCGTTGCACTGCTCGTCGGTTAAACCGTAGCAGATATCGCGAAAGGCAAACCCGGCTTTCATACTCGTCGGATTTGTCGCAGTCACAATGTAATGATTTTTCAACCTTCCCTGAGAGAAGGTTTTTGCCTGATGTTCCTCGTCTCCGTACTGCCAGGCGTTGTTGAACGTGGACTGATCATAAGGATCGTCGAGAGATATGTCGCGTCCCTCCGGGTAGTTGACGAGATGTGTCTCTGTGATCTTGCATATTTGATCCTGCAACGACGAGACCAGAACCGCACCGGTGGTCACAGCGTCGTCGATGCTGAGTTCCGAAACAGTAACAATGCCGTCCAAAGCCTTTTGCGATCCCTTTTCAAGAATTTCAAATTTTATTTGATTGTTCATATCAATACTATTGGATCCAGATACAAACAGAGAGAGAGGCACGTCCACAGACTGAGTGTCGCCTTCCAATCCCGAGAGGCACAGAGTCACGGCCGATTCCGTTTCGTCCGTTTTGATGGCGTACACGTTGAGCTCAATAGGTGTTGCCAAAATGTCGTCGGCGTTCAAAGCGGCCGAGTACTCGATGTGAAGATACTCGCTCGCTGCTGAAGTCGAGGAATACCCTTCAGAAGACTGCATTCCCTGGTAGTTGATCCCGGTCATGACGAGATTATCATTCTCTTTTGCGGATGTGCCTACATTCCCCCAGTCATCGAACCATGATTCGTCTTTAATGTCTCTGACCACCGCGGCGGAGGCGTGTCCAAAAAGCGTCGCGATGGCGAAGACGGAAAAAAAACGCATTGTACTTTTGTCGTGTGAAACCCGGATAACGCATTTATAGGTCTTCATTTTTTTGAGACCTATATATGCCACCCATCCTGTTTTTTACGAAATGCTCGACATGTCTCTTTCTCTCACCATAAGTCTTTTTGCGATACTGGCAAGTTCCGCCGAGGCCACTTGCAGCGGTACCGGGTTCCACGTCGACGGGTCGGGTGACTGCGTGTGCGATACCGCAAACAACTGGGTCGGTGGAACCAAGTGCGGAAAGGTAAAAATAGATGGCGATACAATGTACCAAACAGATACCGGGTGGCAGTGTCCAGAGGGAGAGGTCAACTTGTCTACCTTTGATACCGTGAAGAAGATAAATGATCGTGTATTTCAGCATTGCGACAAAATAACTTCGGTGGTTTTTCCTCCAAATCTCAAATACATCTACCCCGCAGCATTTGAAGGTACAAAATTAACCGAAGTCGATTTGTCAAGTAACAATGACTTGATTGTGATGTATGATTCGGCCTTCCATGGTTGCGAAATTACATCGGTGAAACTTCCTTCCTCAATTACATATATTGGAGCTTCAGCTTTTAAGAGTAATAAATTGACTCAGCTCAGAGTGGGAGCGGGGGACTTTGAAGCTTTTACTTACGATTTCAGGGGAGCGTTCCTCAACTCAGCGCAGACTTACAAAATAAATTATGATGCGTTTCGTGATCAAACCCTTGACAACGGTGTTTCCATTAAAATAATATTCGGAGAGGGAGCCGCTATGGAAATAGGACCCACTGCTTTTAAAGGTATACCTATTACAGACAATGAAGTAGACATAAGAAACGGTATCGTATCAGACACGGCGTTTACAAGCGGTGTCTCAATTTTATATAACGGGTGTCATTACGGAGCGATAAAAATCGACACGAACAACGACGGAGTGGTTGACGACAACGACCACTGCGTCTGCAATACTGCAAACAACTGGGTCGGTGAAACCAAGTGCGCACCTATGGCCTTCGAAGATATCTACGATGGTTCGACACTTATTGGCAAGAGACTGATTCGGGGAAGTAATTGGCAGAAACCAGAAGGAGCGGTGGATTTGTCGAGTTTTGACTTCATCGAGATTGGTGATAATGTATTTCAATCTGCCAGCGGTATGACTTCCGTAACATTTCCATCGACGCTTAAAGTTATTGAAGGTCGTGCCTTTGATGGTAGCGGAATCGAAGGAGAACTGGATTTATCGGGAACAGCGCTCACCGCTTTGAAAACGGAAGCGTTTTATGAATGCGCAAGCTTAACGTCCGTAAAGTTTCCAACAACCCTCGAGAGTATTGGTATATATGCCTTTACGAAGTCTGGGTTGAGTAAAGCTTACTCGGGAGATGGATCTGGAACTGAGGGTCGGCTAGACCTGAGTGGTCTCGCATCACTGACTGAAATTAAAGAGGGAGCATTTCAACAATGTTCAAATTTGAAATCCTTTGCATTTCCAAGCATTTTGACCACAATGGCAAAAAGCATGTTTGCTGGTTCTGGTTTGGAAGGAGAAGTAAACTTGCAACAATTCACTACACTTGGTCAAAGCGTTTTCCAGGGAACTCAAATCACGTCGTTTGTGTTAAACTCTGATATTACGACAATTCCTGACTCAATGTTTAAGTCCGTTGAAACACTCACCGGAGCATTGGACCTGAGCAGTTATGCAAGCCTAACTGATATTGGTAACTACGCATTCAATCGCTGCGAAGGCCTAACGTCCGTGATTTTCCCGCCTAACTTGGAAACAATTGGACAAAGTGCGTTTTACGACACTCGACTAACTGGTGTGCTGGACTTGAGCGGCACAAAGGTGCAAACAATAGAAAAGAGTGCTTTTAGTTACCTTCTGACTATTACGGAAGTTATCTTTCCAAGCACTTTGATGACAGTGGCCGAGAACGTTTTTGATTATCCGGATACTTTTGATCTCAGTCTGGTGTCGCAGGATGTTACTTTTACATCCCCGCTTTCATTCGGACTCGATAACTCTGACTTGAAATTCAAAGTAAGCAAAGATTCCGGAGCACAGATTCACACCAAGCTCGAGGCCAACGGGTACACAGTCGCCACGGTAGAAACAGTGGACTGCGACACTGGGTTTCGGAGCGACGGTGAAGGCGGTTGCGTCCAAGGTTGTACCATTGCCAACGAGGAGTACGATACTGACAGTGAACAGTGCGTGTGTCCATCAGACACGCACGATAAGCTGAGCACTGGAGCCTGTGATCCCAAATGCAATGCCGAGTCCGAAGTTCGCGACGCCACAACCGAAGAGTGCAAATGTGACGCCAGCAAAGGGTTCGAAGACAACGGGTCGGGTGGCTGCGCGTGCACCGCCACCGGGTTCGAGGAGGTGAGCGGAAATTGCGTTCCAATATGCGGAGCCAACGAGATTCGCGACGATCAGGGTGTGTGCCAGTGTAGTCCTGACGCCTACGATAAGCTCAGCACAGGAGACTGTGTTGACAAATGTCCCTCCAACGAAGAGCGCGTCGGAGACGACTGCCTTCCAATATGCGAAACCAATAAGGCTCGCAACGCCGACGGCGATTGTGTCTGCGACGCCAGCAAAGGGTTTACAGCCGACGCGGACGGCATCTGCGTCTGCGACGTCCAAAATAACTGGGTCGGTGGAACCAAGTGCGCGCCAATCGAAATTGTGACTTGGCCTGGCTATATAACAATAGTTAGAGCAGATGACGGTTGGACAGCTCCCGCAGGAGTGTTGGATTTGTCGAGCTTCACCACCGTGCAAGATATATATCACCAAGTGTTTGATGGAGCTAATGGCATCACCAACGTGATCTTTCCACCAAACATTCAAAGGATTAGACAAGCAGCTTTTTCGAACGTAAAGAACTTGCCGGATCATCTAGACTTGAGTGGTCTCACAAAACTGAAAGAAATTAGCACAGCTGCATTTAATGGTTGCCAATTTTCGAAAGTGACTTTCCCGGCCTCCTTCGAAGAAGTTGGATATTATGCTTTTAATTACAATGATAATTTAGCTGTTTTCGATTTCAGTCTGGTGACGCAGGCTGTTACAATTGGAACCGATGATTCATTCGGACCCGATAAGGATAGTTTGACTTTTTATGTCAACAAAGCTACCGGAGCGCAGATTTACAGTAATCTCGTGGCCAAAAGCTACACACTCGCCAAGGTAGAAACAGTGGATTGCGTGGATGTCCTCCAGAGCGACGGTAAAGGCGGCTGCGAGTGTCCCATTGCCAACGAGGAGTACGATACTGCCACTGGACAGTGCGTGTGTCCTGACGCCTCGCACGATAAGCTCAGCACGGGAGCCTGTGATCTCAACTGTCCCTCCGGCCAAGAGCGCGTTGGAGACGACTGCCTTGACGTATGCGCCACCGGACAGGAGCGAGACGTTGAACGCACGTGCTGCTTTAATCCCGTCAGCGTGGATTTATCGTCGCGGCTCTGGAATGGAGGATATTATGAATTAGCTGCCAATGGGTATGGTTGGAGCGACTCTAATTATGCTGTTCTTAAACTTCAAAAGTCCGACGGTTCAAACATCGATATTGACAGACTCGTATTCAGCGGCACAGACACTATGCAGTACAGTTCAAAACTCTGCGTATCCGGTGCGTGGTGGGGTCCGGCGGCCGGTAGTTTTGATGCAGACGTCGGTCAAAGAATAACTAATGCGCAGGGAGTGACGTTTGGCGACGATTCTGAAATTCTCAGAAACCAAAGATCGGAAGGCGACATTATCTTTTCCAACTGCGCCGACCCCACAGAATCGTTTCAGGAGCGCGACGGTGTCTACGGGTGTTACTGCAATACTGAAACTCACGACGAACTGAGCGACGGAAGTTGCCTTCCCAAATGCGGAACCTTCGAAATTCGCGACGACACAACGAACGAGTGCAAATGCGACACAGGGTACGTGGCTCGCTCGCAGTGTCCTATAGTTGCAACGGACGATTGGAACGTCAACACTATTAACGGGTACCAACTGTGCGACGCCGTGATCGACGCAGATCTCGTGCAAAGTTGCAAAAATGAGTGCGACTCCGACCCCAATTGCAAGGGGTTTGAGCTGCAACATCGTGAGTTTGACTGGGAAGCCAGCGCGCTCATCGCCGGTACGCAGCACTGCCACTTCTGGGGAACAGAGTGCATCGAATACATTGACTACAGAGAGGCGGAGTTCAAATCCTACACGAAAGCCAGCGGCTACAAAGGCAGCGCGGGTATCTGCGCATACTCCGGTTCACCGCAAGACATGGAATTGTTGACGGACGCAGAAGGCAACAAAAAACAAATTGATGGAGGCGCCATGATCACTTCCGAGGAGACGTGCATTCTGGGATGCACCGCGTGCGTCGATATGTGCACCACCGCCGAACACGCGCTAGTGCTCAAGAAAATACACGCCGAGCTCAGCGCGTGCGACTCGGACGTCTCGGTGAACGACTCCTCGGAAGCGTGCACCACACCGTGTATGAGAGAAAGATGCAAGGACGCGGACAAAGAGCTTATTTCTAACAAATACAAAGAGCTCGTCGTAAAGAAAGAAACATGTTAAGACAGCGTTGTGAAGCAAGTCTGTCGGTAGTATAATATCATGTACACGTACACAACAAAAAATATGTGTGATTGTTTTTTTCGTGTATAACTACAAGTATCTCCCTTACCATACAATCATGTTTTTGTCTCTCGGCGCTACTCTTCTCGGAATCTTGGCCAGTCGCGCCGAGGCCACTTGCAGCGGCACCGGGTTCCACCTCGACGGGTCGAGTAACTGCGTGTGCGATACCGCAAACAACTGGGTCGGTGGAACCAAGTGCGGAAAAGTATCTGTTTCCTCGAACACACTCGTTCGAGGCACCGGGTTCACGTGTCCCGAGGGAGCGGTCGATTTGTCTAGTTTCTCAGCCATATACATCAATCAGGATGTGTTTTCCGCGTGCGACAAACTCACTTCCGTTCAGTTCCCACCGAATCTTGAAAGAATTTATAAAGGAGCGTTCCAAAACACAGACATCAGGTCCGTACATTTTCCCAATACACTCACATGGATTGCAGACAATGCGTTTAAAGGCAGTAGTCTGACCGGTATAGTGGACCTGAGCAACACGCAATTGGAAGGGTTGGGAAACAACGCCTTTGAAAATACGAACATCGACACAGTAAAGTTTCCATCGACCATGAGGTATCTTCAAAATAATATATTTTCCGGAGCTATCACCGCTGATTTCAGTCTGGCAGGGTTTGCCGTCAGCTTCACCGCAACGTCGCTGGCGGCCGGTTCGCAAATCATAGTAAACAAGGATACGGGGACTGATATTGTGGACAGTTTCGCATCCAAGGTTGATTTGACGTTGTACGACGACGTAATCACGACGGACTGCGGTTCCAGAGAGAGATCTGACGGTGGTGGTGGGTGCGAGTGCAACGCCGATTTTTACTTTACCAGCAACGGCCAAGGAGAATGCGAATGCGCCGAAGAGTACGAGCTTTACGATGACGTCTGCGTTGCAACATGCCAAACGAACCAAATTCGCTCCGCGGATGGAATCTGCGAGTGCGCCGAAGGATACGAGCTTTACAATGACGTCTGCGTTGCAACATGCCAAACAAACCAAGTTCGCTCCACGGATGGAATCTGCGAGTGTAACGCCGCTCAAGATTTTGTTTCCGACGATAAAGGACGTTGCTGTCTGAATCCAATTCCACTTGTTCTATGGGGAGAGAATAAGCAAGGTCATCTGCATAGTAATGGATGGGGTGGCCGAGGGTGGATGCATTATCAATACTCGGACGGCACAACAAGTAGTGCAAGCGGTAGTTGGTCTGATTATTTGCACAAAGAGACTAACGCATGCATTATTGGTGCGTGGTGGGGAAGCGCTAGTGGGGATTTTGCAGAACCACCTTGGATTAGTTATCAAAAAAGACAGGTAGCAAGGTTTGATCAAACTACTGTGAAAAGAGCAAACTGTTGTGGCCTACCTGGTACCGGCGATGTGATATACTCCAACTGCGATGATCCGCGCGAATCGTTTCAAAAGCGCGTGGTCGACGGAGAGACGGTGTACGGATGTTTCAACACGTGCCACGCGTGCGTGGACGCTTGCAGCACTCCTGAGCACGCCAAGACTCTGAAAACAAGGCACGCCGAGCTGACCGCGTGCCACACGGACCTAGAGGTCACCGACGCCGCAGAGGCGTGCACCATCTCGTGCATGAGAGAAAAATGCCAAGAGAGCGGCAAGGATCTCATCGCGGAAAAGTACAAAGAGATCGTCGTAAAGAAAGAGTGTTAAAAAAAGTATATACATCGAGTTGCGTGTACTGTACAATTCTATGTCGTCTCGTCGTTTTGCCGCCGTCATTTTTGCCGTCGTTCTCGGCGCGACCGAGTGCGCAGGTAATATTTTCATCACCGAAATCAGTGATCCGAACAATGCAGCTTCTGCGCGATACGTAGAGCTTTACAATAGTGGTGATGCTGAGGTCGACTTGAATGGTGGATATTCACTTCAACGTTGGACCAATTCCGAAGAAACTCCATTACCACCAGTAGATTTAATTGATAGAATTTCAGCAAAAGGATTCTTTGTCGTGTGCAAAAATGCGGATATGTTTTCCCAAATATTTGGACAAGATTGCGACCAAGAAATCGGCTCTGGTGGTCCGGCGGATTCTAACGGCGACGACCAGATTGCTCTTATGAAAAATGGTGTGATTATAGACATGTTCGGTGTTGTCGGCGAAGATGGGACAGGCACCGCTCACGAGTTTGAAGACGGCAGAGCGGCTAGAAAGCCAGGTGTTACGTCCGGCAGCTCAACTTGGAATCCAGGTGAGTGGGAGGTTGACAACGACAATGGCGGAGGTGATGGACCTCAGGATGCTCCTGACGACTTTGATCCTTACGCGTGGGTTGGTGCGGAAGACGGTGCCGAAGGCAGCGCGGAAGGCAGCGCGGAAGGCAGCGCGGAAGACAGTGCCGAAGGCAGCGCGGAAGACGGTGCCGAAGACGGTGCCGAAGACGGTGCCGAAGACGGTGCCGAAGACGGTGCCGAAGCCTCCACAGAGGGTGCTTGTGGTGATTTCAAAAACAATGCAATAGCAATGCAAGCTCAGTATCAGAGTATTAGTGAGGAATGTGACTCATGGGGAATGGCATAATAGAATGACGGGTCCAAGTTACTGGTGTGATGGAAGTCTAGAGTCCGTTGAAGCATCATCTACGGAGGTGCCAGAAGACATCAGAAATCAGATTATTGCTGGAATAACGAAAGAGGAGGTCCCGACGTCCGTGGTCGCCGCCATAGAGGCGGAGGCCGTCGCAGCCATGACCCCGGAGGAGCTCAAGGACGCCTATGAGACAATTAGTAAACAATGTGAATCATGGGGAATCTCATAGTGCAGCACCGCCGCACACGCAGTGATTCTCAAGAACATGCACGCCGAGCTCAGAGCGTGCGACTCGGACGTTTCGGTGAGCGACTCCTCAGAGGCGTGCACCATATAGTGCATGAGAGAAAGATGCAGGGAGGCGGACAAAGATCCTATTTCTAACAAATACAAAGAGATCGTCGTAAAGAAAGAAACATGTTGATTTTTCCATAGTATTTACACAGTGTATTGCAAGCAAGTTGACTACATCATGGGTTTAAGCTTCTTCCTTGCTTCTGAAGTTGGGTCAATAACACAAGAACTCGTGCAACCCTGCAACAATCTTCTACCAGTAGAGGGTTGTATATTGAATGGTGTAGTGGATACAACGAAGACGCTAGCAACGTGCGTCGTTGACCCAACTTTAGCAGATCAAGAAGCTGTTTACTGTCACGCCTGCGATTCAGACGACGGTTGTCACCTTGCACAGTACTCTACCAACAAACCGAACGCTGTAATACACACAAGAAATGAGTATGACAATACTCCTTTAGGGATTTGCACTACATATCTTCCTGGATCTGAAGGTTGCGTTGTAAACGATAATGTTGAGACGAGTATAACAAAAGACCAATGCGTACCTAGCATGACAAGTATTATTTCTGACAGAAAAGAATATACCTACTGTGAAGGTGCTGGTGCAACATATTACCGCAAAGAAAGAACCTCCCTCCTTCCAAGCTTAAAACATATATGCAATATCAAAATACCAGATGAGACAGATGCCGGTTGTGTTGAACACGACGGAAATGATTACTATGTGTCACAACGTAGTAAAGACGAATGCACACCCGATTGGACAACCTCCAACGAAAAGGTTTTTCTATACTGTGACAATTGCAACAGTGAGGCTGGGTGTGATATTGGAAAACACTGGCAATATGACAAAATAGTTTTGGCTCCAAATTGTGGAGCGTTTCCGCCGGATGCAAATGACGCTACAACGCACTATTGCCTTACAAGTAATCCAGTTGGAAAAGATAGTATTGCACCCGGAGTCTCACACGACATGCAAACCACAAACATAATATCAGTAATATTTGATCACGATGAAGCTGTCAAGGCATGTACATTGACGGCTTCAGCTTACTGGTGTGATGGAAGTCTAGAGTCCGTTGAAGCATCATCTACGGGGGTGCCGGAACAAATCAAAAATCAGATTATTGCTGGAGTAACGAAAGACGAGGTGCCGGCGTCCGTGGTCGAGGCCATAGAGGCGGAGGCCGCG